>JAGCYI010000091.1 GCA_017960885.1 Bacteroidales bacterium | reverse complement strand
TCTCTCTGAAGTTGCTGAATGTAAATAGCTTTGAGAATCTGCTCTCTTCTTCTTACTGAGAATTTTGTGAAAGCCTGACGCTCTCTGAGCTCTTTTACTACTCCTGTCTTCTCAAATTTTCTTTTGAACTTTTTGAGGGCGCGTTCAATGTTTTCACCCTCTTTGATAGGTACTATGATCATATCCTTTTAATAATTATTTATTTAAACGTTTAATTTTTCTAATTCAGGCTGCAAAGATAGCAAATGTTTTTATTGCGGAAAAAATTTTTCGTAGTTTTTTTTAACGGATTTGTTAAATGTATGAATATGTGCAACATACACGCTGGCATGGGAACGCTCTATATGTGCCGCTACTCTTGAGTGCTATAAATGTAGACCGGGGGGTTCTGGTTGCTCTTGTTGAAATACTGAATAACGCGGTCGCAGAGGCTGGGGGTGATTTTGGTGACATAGGTTAGCTCTGGGAATATCTTTTGTACTTCTTCGGTACGTTGCTGAATGTCGTAGTCGCCATAGAATAGTACAAAGCGTGGCATGAGGGTGTCGCTTTTGCCGATGAAATAATCGCGAGAGAAAAGCCTGCGTACATCACCGCTGTTTTCGTAGCAGTTGACTATCGATGGATCCGGCTCAGGCTGGAGGTTGTAGGTGTATTGCACAAGCCGTCCGCCGAAATAAAACGGAGGGAAACTCTTGGAGGATTTTTTGCCCGAATCGTCTACAAAAATTGACTTGGTAGACTGACGATATTTTGACAAAAAAAACATTGACTCAACCTGCGGACGGCGTATGTAAGCTGTGGAGGCTATCAGCAGTAGCGGCACGTTGACAATTACAAACGAGAGCACCACCCAGCGCGACAGCACTTTGTGCCGAGAAAAAAGCAGCGAGTGACGTCGGAAATTGTATAATCCAGCCACCACAAGTATGATGTAAAACGGAAGTATGTTGAGCATAAACCTCTCTTGCTTGTATGGTATGAGGCAATGCACTATTATATAGAAACATACCGGGAAAAAAATCATAAAGTATTTTTTCCACGAGCGTATAAAGCCATAGAAAGCCACCACTCCCCACGGAAACAGAAACATCAACACAAGTATGGATATATACATGTAATAATTGCTAGAGCCCGTGGTAGAAAGTCGTCCCGATGTGATGGATTGCACGTATTCGGTTATCATATAGAACGGTTCGTGATAGAGCAACGACCCCAGAAGTCCTTCGAACGCCAGCACCGAAACCAATGCGCCGAGCAGATAGTATAGCGCCCGCTTGTGGTTGCCGCGAATTATCATACTAACAAAGACCCCGATGATGAACACTCCTGAATGGTACGAAATTGAAAATCCAATAGCCATAAGGAAGCCAGTGAAAAGGTCGTCGGAGAATTTGAATTTCGAAGGATTGTATTTAGCCAATCGGTAGAAACCAGCCAAGAGAAGTATTGCGCTTACATTTTCGGCAAAATTTCTCACGCTCACAAACGGCTGAATCCACAGCACCGCCACGCACAGTCCCACGGCGAGACCAACTTTGCGTATCGAAAAGAGCCTTGCGATCCTATAGCAGTAGTAAACAGCCAAGAGCGATGCCAGAGCATGCACCAAACGGATGATAAACATCTTGCTGCGGGGGTCGAAGATACCGAAAAACTCTCCCATAAATAGCGCGAACCAATTGACACCAAGATAAATGAGGCTGTAGCCGTGTTGAATAAAACTGTTGTCGCCACTGTAGAGAAATTCCGAAAGGGTTGTCTGCCCAGAAAGCAGCTGTTGGGCATTTTCCAAATAGACGTAATGCTCATAGCCGAACGCTATGCCACGCGAGAAAAACACAGCCACCATACGGAACAAGAATGCTATCCAGATACACAACAGCAGGGTCTTTTTTTCCACTATGTATAGCAGCGTATGTTTAATGCGGTCCATAGTTACTAATATATATAAGGTGTGTTAAAACATCTGAAGGTCGCACAAACGGTGGTATGCACCATTCTGTTCCATCAGCTGTTCGTGAGTGCCGCGCTCAATAATCTCACCATCGTTTAAAACGCAGATTTCGTCGGCGTCTTTCACTGTGGAGAGGCGGTGTGCTATTACAATCGATGTGCGGTTTTTCATAAGTTTCGAGAGTGCGTCTTGTACAAGTCGTTCGCTTTCAGTGTCTAATGCGGATGTAGCCTCGTCGAGGATGAGTATCGGCGGGTTTTTGAGCACCGCACGTGCAATGCTGATACGCTGACGCTGTCCGCCTGAGAGTTTTGAGCCACGGTCGCCCACGCCGGTGTCATATTTTTCGGGTTTCTCGTCGATAAACTCGGTGGCGTTGGCAATGGCTGCGGCGGCTGAAACCTCTTCGTCGGTAGCCGACTCCACGCCAAAGGCTATATTGTTGCGGATAGTGTCGTTGAAGAGTATTGACTCTTGGTTAACGTTGCCCATCAAAGAGCGGAGGTCGGTGAGCTTGTAGTCCTTGATGTTGATTCCGTCGATAAGGATTTCACCCTCCTCAATATCCCAGAAACGCGGCAGGAGGTCAACGAGAGTGGATTTTCCGCTTCCGCTCTGTCCCACAAGTGCCACAGTTTTGCCTTTCTGGATTTTGAGGTTGATATTGCGCAAAACATATTTTTCGGCATATTTGAACGATACGTTGCGGAATTCGATGCTCTCTTTAAAATCGTTGATACGCACGGGATTTTCAATTTCGGGCACGTGCATTGTTTCGTCGAGAATCTTATTAACTCGGTCGAGCGACGCCATACCTTTTTGAATGGTGTTGAATGTGCGGGCAAAATCTTTGGCGGGATTGAGCAACTGCGAGAACACTGCCAGGAAGAATATAAACTCTGACGATGTAAACGACCCCTTGCCCTGCAGTATCAGATATCCGCCGCCCACAAGCACCACAGTAAACACCGCGATACCAAGGAATTCGCTCAATGGCGACGACAGAGAGTGTTTGCGGCTAACTTTGTTTTGAAGACGGTAAAATTTATCGTTGATTTTTTCAAAACGTTCTTTCATCTTGTGCTCGGCAATAAACGCCTTAACGATGCGCAATCCGCCGAGAGTCTCTTCCATAACGGTGAGCATTTCGCCAGCGGCAGCCTGTCCTAAACCCGACGAAGATTTGAGGCTCTTACCCAAACGACCTATCAGCAAGGCAATTACAGGAAGAACAAAAAGCACTCCGATGGTAAGTTCCCAGCTTGTGTAGATAAGCGTTCCCAAATAAAGCACAATCTGAATAGGGTCTTTGAACAACATATCGAGACTGCCTGATATGCTCGACCTGATTTCCTGAACGTCGCTGGTAAAACGGCTTAGGATGTCGCCTTTTTTTGATTCGGAAAAATAGCGCAAAGGAAGATCCAAAATCTTGTAATAGATTTTTCGTTGAAAACTCATCACTGTTCCATTGCTGATGGGCGCCATGTAAAACGAGCCCATATATCCAAAGAAGTTTTTGAAGAAAGCGCCAATTATAACAAACAAGCCTATATACATAAGAGCAGTGAGTTTGCCGTCGGTGATAATTACCTGATAAAGAAAATAGTCGAGAAACTCCTTAGCCCGCCCCATGGTTTCAAAGTCGAAACGCCAAGGTCCTGGATCAGGAACCTCCGCACCCATATCCTTAAAAAGCATGTCCAAGAACGGGATAATCATCGCCATGCTGAACAGCGAAAACACGGTGCTGAGCGAGTTAAGCACCACATTAAGAATAGCGTATTTTTTAAACGGCTTTAAATAGCCTACTACGGTGGAGATTGTGTTCACAATAAACAGTTTTATATTTTAATCAGCCGCAAATATACGCAATTGTTTTAAATAAAAAAAAACGTCTTTGCTGTGCAAAGACGTCTACTACTATTTAAACTAAACTTTTTAACTATGAACTACACCTATAAAACGCATACGTGGGATGTATATTGTATAGAAGCTAAAAAAAACGGTCTGCCATAAAACAGCAGACCGTTGTTAAAATCCGATAAACCTAATATAAATTCATATTACAAAGTATTGTACGGGAGTTTTGTCCAAGTGCCTTCGTTATTTTCCCAACCGCTGTTCTGTGTAAGAACTCCGTTAGAAAGAATAATCTGCGCCTCTGGAATATTGAAGAATCCACCAGTAACCTGATAGCGGTGCATAAACGAGTTTTCACCAGTGAAGTCGACGTAAGTGTCGGTAAATTTGCGGTTGCCGATTTCTTGTCCTACCTGGCTCTTCATAATGTCTTCAACCATGTGCCAACGGCGAAGATCGTTCCATCGCAGACCTTCGAAACACAATTCGTAGCGACGCTCTTTGATAATGTTTTCTAACGAGTATCCAATCTCAGGCAGGTTTGCGCGGGCACGCACTTGGTTCATGCCGTTGGGAGTCTGCGTAAGTTCCGAGTGCATAAGAAGCGCATCGGCATAACGGATAAGTATAAGGTTCTGTGTGTGTCCGCGATGGTCGTGGTTGTCGGCTCCGAAGTATACTGCATACGACCTGTATATGCTGCCGTCGGGAGCGATAGCACCAGTGCCGGCATATTTTTTTGCAAAAAGATTGCTGTTTTCCACCTCTTTAGACGGATCGCCCTCGTAGTCGGGAAGTTCCACAGCACGGTCGCAGATAGAACCCTCACGGCGATAGTCGCCAGCATAGTCGGGGTCAGCAGCCCAATCGTCCCACAGTCCACGATTAACAGGACCGTTTGAATAACCTGTGGCTACAAACGGATAAGACTCTTTGCCAGAGTTGCCAGTTTTGCGCAAGTCGTACCATTCGATAATACGGTTGCTATACAAATCGCCAGAGCTGTAGTTGCCGAACGCCAATGCGAAAATCACTTCCTGATTGTTGTCGGTAGCCCATTCGGCGCTCACGCCTTCCATATATTTGTAAGCCTTCTTGGTGTTGGCGTAAGTATAAGGCCAAAGGCTGCGTTGGTCGGCCAACAAGCCGTGACCGCTGTTGTAGATGCAGTCTTCGAGCCAATAAATCACTTGCTGTTTTGAAATAGAAGAGCCGTCGGCAGTAGGAAGGCTGGTTTTGTTGTAATATCCAGTGTAGAAGAGGAACACGCGCGCCATAAGAGCCTCGGCAGCCCATAAGCTGGCATGGGTGCAACCAATATCGTGAGAGTATTTTGTTGCGGGCATCATTTCAATAGCCTCCTTAAGGTCGGTAGCAATCTGGGCATAAATCTCATCTGCAGAAGCCTTAGGAAGATTTACAGCTTCCATCTTCAATGTAAGCGGACATTGTCCGAACAATTGTACAAGATTGAAATAGTAATAAGCACGGAGGAAATGCGCCTCGCCAAGCAGCTGGTTTTTACGCTCGGGGCTCGCCCATGACTCTACCTGGTCGGCAAGTTCCAATATGGTATTGGCGTTGTAAATGCCTTTGTAACGGTATTCCCATGTAACCTCCATCCATTTGTTGTCGCGTTTGAGCAGACGGTCGGCGCTCTGAGCGCCACGGTTGGATGTGCTTCCGCCGCCAAGACGGTCGTCGCTTGCGATATCGAAAACCATAAATGGCACCTCCTCGGTTTTGGAGTTGCAGTTTAAGTTCATAATAGAATAGCAGCCGGTAAGCAGCATTTCAATATCGCCATCGGTTTTGGGGAATGTTACTGTAGTCTTTTTGGTATAGCTCTCGGTGTCGAGAAAATCGTCGCAACCCGTAAGAGCTAATGCTGCCAATGCAGCAGCAATATATAGTTTGTTGATTTTCATAATTATCAAATATTAAAATGTTAAATTAATACCACCCATAACTGTCTGAGGATTGGGATAGTAACCCAAATCTATGCCCGAAGCCCAGCTTGTGCCGGCACCGTAGCCCACCTCGGGGTCCATTCCAGGATATTTGGTAAATGTGGCGAGGTTTTGAACAGTGAAATATAGACGGCATTTTTCAAACGGAGCGCGTTTCCAGATAGTCTTAAAGTCGTAGCCGAAAGTCAAGTTAGAGATTTTGAAGAAGTCGGCATCTTCGAGCCACATATCCGAAATCTCTTTGAAGTTGGTGTTTTTGCCATCGGTAAAACGGGGATACTTGTTGGTAGAGCCATCGCCGTCCCAGTATTTGGTTAGCACATCGTTGGTATAGTTGCTCTTGGGCTTGTTAGAAAAGTCGCGATAGCTGAGAGCCACCTGCTGACCGAATTGTCCATATCCGTTGACAGTGAGGTCGAAACCTTTGTAAGACATAGAGATGTTTACACCCATAGTCCAGTCGGGATGCGGATTGCCGATTTCACATTTGTCAAACTCATTGATTTCGCCGTCGTTGTTGGTGTCAACAAAAATAAGGTCGCCGGGCTGGAGAGTGCCTTGCTCTTGCAAATAGGGTTTGCCATCGGCAATCCATTGGTCTACTTGCTGTTGGTTTTGGAATACGCCTGCAGTTTTGTATCCCCAGAAATAACCCATAGGTTTGCCTACCTCCACACGGAACAATTCGTCGGTGTTTTCTGCAATTATAGATTTATTGCCGTGTATGATGCCCTCCTCGTTGTCGATACGGGTAACCTCGTTTTTGTTGCGCGAAGCGTTTACACCCACAGAGTATTTAAAATCTCCGATTTTGTCTTTCCAACTAACGGCAATCTCTATACCCTTGTTAACCACGTCACCACCATTGATATACGGAGGATTTGTGCCATACGAAGTAAGCGAAGGAGCCACCACAAGCCAGTCTTTTGTAGTTTTCTTATACCAGTCGAACGACAAAGAAAGCCTTGATTTTAAGAATCTTGCATCGAAACCTAAGTCAATCTGCTCTGAAGTCTCCCACGAAACCTCTTCGTTGGGGAAAATGTCGGGATATGCTCCTGTAGACGGAGTGCTTTTGTTGTCGTAATAATACAAACGGCTGAACGAGACTGTAGACAAGTATTGGAAGTTGGAGATAGAAGCGTTACCATTCTGACCCCAGCTACCGCGCAGCTTGAGGAAGTCGACCTTGTTTTTGAGACCCTCGGCAAAACTTTCGTTGGTGATAACCCATCCAGCCGATACCGACGGGAAATAGCCCCATCTATGACCTTTGGCAAAGTTTGACGAACCATCGGCACGCATTATGAGCGATGCCATATAAGTTTCGCGGAAGTTGTAGTTTACACGTCCGAAGACAGAAGATATGGCGCCAATAGAGTTTGGCGAGCCGCTAATAGAGGTGTAGTCTGCCGAAACCGCCTCGGTATTGCTAATATAAGCATGGTCGTAAGAACCAGGGAATCTGCTATATGCGTTGGTAACGTCGAGAGAGTTGCCGAATCCCCATTTTTCAAGGCTCTGACCAACAAGGATGTCGATATTGTGCTTGTTGATATCGAACACATAGTTAAGAGTGTTTTCCCATGTCCATCTGTAGCTGTAGTTTTGACGCTGCTGCACATAGTCTTTTGAGTCCATGTTGTCGGCATTCCATCTTTTAGCAGCCTTTGCTTGACGGAAGTCGCTCTGAGAAGTGTGATAACCAGCGCTACTACGGAATTTGAGACCCTCGATGGGAGAAATCTCCAGAAAAGCGTTGAACTGCAAACGGGTGCTGCGAGTATTCTTGTTTTTGTGCTCGCTGATCGACGCCAACGGGTTGGCACGGTCGTCGAACACCCAGTTGTCGGCAAGAATCTCATCGTAAAGATACAAGTCGCCCTCAGCATTGTACGCAGGCAACAACGGAGTGGTAGAGAGCAAAGTGCGGATGTTGTTGTTGTAGATGCCGCCGATGTTCATACCCTTTTGGTTGGTGATAGTGTAGGTGACGTTTTCGCCAAGCTTTATAATGTCGCGTTTGTTTTTGCGGTAGATAGAATAGTCGGAGTTGGCACGCACAGTAAGACGGTCGTAGTGAGGTGTGGCAGGCTGTCCGATTGTACCGTCCTGACTGAAATACGAAAAGCCCAACGAATAGCGCGACATATCAGAACCGCCGCTCACACCCACCGAATGGTTCTGCACGGGAGCGTTCTTGTCTAAAGACTCATAAAACCAATCTGTACCGTTCCAAGTGCCGTCCATAATCTTCTTGTACTGAACAGGAAGCTGATTCTCATAATCTTCAAGAGGGCTTCCGGCGGTTTCGTACGATTTGTTCAAAACCTCCATGTACTCTTTGGCATTTAGGGTTCGCACGCCGTTGGTAACAGCATTTTGAATACCGTAGTAGCCATCGTAAGTAACACGAGCCTTACCCACCTTGCCATGTTTTGTAGTAACGAGGATAACGCCGTTGGCAGCACGCGCACCGTAGATGGCAGCCGAAGCAGCATCTTTAAGCACGTCGATACTCTCAATGTCGTTGGGATCAAGAGCCTCGATGTTGGCACCAGCCACGCCATCCACCACATACAAAGGAGAAGACGAGCCAGTAGTACCCAGACCACGGATGGTAACCTTGTATCCGTCGCCAGGTTGACCAGAATTTTGGGTAATGTTTACACCAGGCGACTGGCTCTGCAACGCGCCAAAAGCATCGTTGGCATTTAACCGCGAGATGTCGTCGCTTGCCACCTGCACCGTTGCACCAGTGGTAAGTTTCTTTTTCATAACACCGTAACCAATTACCACAACTTCCTCAGTACCAACCATGTCGGTCTGAAGAACAACGCTTACTGTTGGAGCGGCGGGTACTTCCTGCGTTTGATAACCGATGTACGATATTATCAGTACATCACCTTCGTTGCAGGTTACTACAAATTTTCCGTCAAGGTCGGCAATTGTACCGTTAGTAGTCCCCTTTACCTGGACGGTGGCGCCGACGGTAGGCTCTCCGTTTTCATCGGTAACCTTACCAGACACTTTGAGTGTCTGCGCCGAGGCGTTGCTGGCTATTATCAAGACAACAAACACCAATAGCATTGTTAAATACTTCTTTACATTCATATTCTTAGTGTATTTGTTAAAAATTAGATAATTGTCTTTCACTACGGATAAAAGCATGACCAAACGGCACAGCAATAGAGCACCGATTAGGAAAGAGTACGGCATATCAACCGAATAAAATTGGAATAATTTTAGGTAGGAAAATGGTTAGATATTATATCAAGAAAAAGGTTAAAGCACGTTTAAAGTTTAAAAGTAGCGGGAATAAATCGTTTAAAAGTGTAATAACAATCTACAAATGTTTAAAAGTGTTTGATTGTATCACAGAATTATTAAAGAACGTGCGTTTGACATATGTTGTTTGTTATAATTCTGTGGCAAATATAATCCATGAATTAACAAAAACCAAATTTTTTTACGTTTTTTTTACAAAAATTTTACTTGGTAAAACGCTTGCCAGCTGCAAACCTTGGAGCAAGCTCTATGGTGTACCGCTTGTAAAACGGATGAAGCATATCCTCTACCATAGTCTGCGAGTTGTTTTCTGCCGAAATATGAGATGCTATAATGTGCGTAAGCTGTGGCGAGGCGTGTTTGTTTAAAAGTTCAACAGCTTGATAGTTAGATAGATGTCCTTTTTCAGAATCGATTCTTATTTTAAGGTATTGCGGATAACTGCCATATTGAAGCATCACAGGGTCGTAGTTCATCTCCAAAAAAACAGCGTCGCAAAGAGAGAACATTTGTTCGCACTCCTTGTCGGCAACTCCTATATCGGTGATAACGCCGACATTGTGACCCGAAATGCTCACAACGAAGCTGCAAGGGTCGATGGCGTCGTGATGTTTTTTAAACGGTCGCACAGTAATAGATGGAGAAACCTCAACTGCGATATTCCCTTCAAAATAACGCACATCAGACGGACGCCGGCGTTTAGATATTTCGTTGAAGGTGGCGTATGTGAAATATACCGGCACTCCAAGATGCTTGGCAATCACCTTCACGCCCTGAATATGGTCGAAATGTTCGTGAGATACAAAAATAGCACGGATTTTTGAGCGATCCACACCAGCGGTTTCGGCACGCTCTACAAAACGGCGGTTTGAAATTCCTCCGTCAACCAGCACGGCGTCGGTTTCGTTGCCTATGTAGTAGCAGTTGCCGTTGCTGCCCGAGGCAAGACTGCAAAACTCAATCATCGTACTCCTTTATTATATTATAAAAGGTGTCGCGCTCCACTGGCACGAGGTTTTCTGACTTAATTAGGTCAACAATCTGCTCCACGGTCATCACAGGCTTGCCCCCTACCCCAGCCATGGTGTAAATTTTGGTGCTGTCGTTGACTGTGCCGTCAATGTCGTCGGCACCAAACTGGAGGGCAAGACGGGTGGTTTCTAATCCGCTCATAACCCAGTATGCCTTTATATGCGGAAAATTGTCCAAGAAAATTCGCGACACAGCGTAGTTTTTCAAATCTTCCAATAGAGGCACTTCGCCGATATTGCTCATTGAGTTGTTTTCGTGACGGTATTTCAGGGGAATAAAAGCGCTGAATCCGTGAGTTTCGTCTTGCAGAGTGCGTAGACGGTTGAGATGGTCGATACGCTGGGCGTATGTTTCTAAATGTCCGTAAAGTATTGTTGCATTGGTAGATATACCAAGCTGATGGGCAGTACGGTGAATTTCGAGCCATTTAGAGGACTTGGTTTTTTCGGGACAAATCTTTGCTCTGAGTTCCTCGTTGAAAATCTCAGCTCCGCCACCAGGAATAGATTCCAGTCCGGCATCTTTAAGTTTTTGCAAGCCGTCGCGGAGCGAAAGACCCGCCTTGTTGACCATATACTCAATCTCCACAGCGGTAAACGCCTTTACTACTATACCTGGAATGATATTTTTTACCTCACGGATAAGATTGCAATAATAATCAATATCGCGGTCGGGATGCACCCCTCCTACTATGTGGCATTCGGTGGCTCGGCTGTGGCGGTAACGCTCAACCTGATGAAGAATTTCGGACAATGAAAGTTCCCATGCCTGAGCATCACCCTTTGGTTTTTTGTAACTACAAAATTTACAATTATTTACACAAACATTTGTAGGTTCGATATGGAAGTTTCGATTGAAGAAAACCCTGCGCCCAGTGTTACGCTCCTTGACGGCAAAAGCCAGCATACCCAAAAGTGAAAGTGGAGCCGACTGATAAAGCGAGAGAGCCTCATCGGTAGTAATACGTTCTCCGTCAGCTACTTTGAGCGCAATATTCTTAACTTCTCCATCGCAAGAACTTGATTGTATTATAGAATTAAAAAACGTGTCCATCTTTTATGATTTTGACGACAAAAATAGGAAATATTTATTTGTTTTAATACAATGTTCTTGCGTAGTTAGAAATATAATTGTTAACATCTGGGCATAGCATCATCATTTGGTCGCTTGTTACAATTTTGTCGTTGAAATAAAAACCATAATCTCCCTCTTTGAAAAGTAAGAAAAACATGTCGTTTTGAAATTTAGCTGGCAAAACATTAAATTTGCTTGCATTTGGAAGATTGCTATTGATATTTTTGTAAACAAGATATTTCGGGAGATATTTTTCCTTGGGTTCGTACGATATTGTGGTGTCTTTGCCAGTAATTTCTACAATCTTAAGTGTTACGCATTCATATACGTCGAAATCAGAAATGCGTTCTGCAACATACAAAATATTCAAGCCTTCGGTTTGGAATGCCTCTTCGGGTTGGTTGATAAAATAATCCAAACTACCTTTGGTATAATTAGCAGCATTAGATTTGGGTTTTGATTTTGTATCTGTGTTGTTGATTATGTCCACCACATCGGGACATTTTGATTCAAACTCATTTTTAGAATATAATTTGTTGCCTATCATATATCCATAGCGCGACTCTTTTATCTTGTTGATATAAAAGTGCGATTGAAAATCTTCGCTGCAAACTTTCCATCCAGTATAGAAATCCTTGTTGACATTAGAGAATACAAGACATAAGCTGTCGGTTGCTGTCAAAACTACTTTTTGGGTCTTGCCTCGATAGTCGGTGAAAGAGTATTCCGCTTTGGTGTTGTCATATTCTGTATAGTTTGCAATGCTGGCACAATATACCATATTGATGCCTGCCGTTTTGTATACAAAGTCAGAGTTTTTTTCAAAATATTGTTCGTAAGTATACAACTGACCCTTCTCCCAATACCCAATATCATCGGGCATACGATACAGGGTAGCATTGTTGTTGGATACCACGTGCCATTTCCTGTCATCGGTTTGCCCCATTATAAAAGATTCTCCCATCTTCACTTTTTTGGTGGCAACCGAAAGTGTACCCAATGGCGACGCTGCCTGCACATAGGCTCTTTGATCTTTAAGAGTTGTTCCAATGGCAACAGCCCTTACCACAATAGCAGGGCCGTCGGTGTTGTTGATATCCATATTGTCGGGACCTGTTTTGATTTTAAACTTCATCACAGAGAATACCACTATTAGGCATAGAATGATAATACCGAATAATACTCCAAATTTATATTTTGACATATCTATTATTTTGAAATATTAATATACTTTTTTTGCAAAGATACGATATATTTTTAAAGAAAAAAAGGCGCGGATGTGATTCTGCGCCTTTTTTATTTCCATTTTCAATTTTCAATTACTTCGCCTTCTCCTCGTCGTTTTTGCGGATTTCCACACGGCGGATTTTGCCGCTGATGGTTTTGGGGAGTTCTTTTACAAACTCAATTATGCGGGGATATTTGTAGGGGGCGGTGGTTTTCTTCACGTGGTTCTGAATCTCCTTAACAAGGTCGTCGGAGGGTTCGTAGCCGCGCCCAAGAACGATGGTGGCTTTTACCACTTTGCCACGTACGGGGTCGGGAACGCCCGTTACAGCACATTCCACTACGGCGGGGTGCGTCATAAGTGCGCTTTCTACCTCGAAGGGTCCGATGCGGTAGCCCGAACTCTTGATAACGTCGTCGGTACGGCCTACGAACCAAAGATAGCCATCCTCGTCGCGCCAAGCAATATCGCCTGTGTGGTAGGTGGTTCCGTTGTCGGAATATACCTCGGCGGTGCGTTGCGGGTCGCGGAAATACTCTTTAAACAATCCAAGCGGACGTCCGTTGTTGGTGTGGATAACGATTTCGCCCTGTTCGCCGTCCTCAGCCTTGCGACCGTCGGGTGTGAGAATGTCAACATCGTAGGCAGGGTTAGGAATGCCCATTGAGCCGGGTTTCGGTGTCATCCAAGGGAATGTAGCGATTGAGAGGGTGGTTTCGGTCTGTCCGAATCCTTCCATAATGTTGAGACCCGTAATCTTTTTCATAGTGTCGAAAACCGCAGAGTTGAGCGCCTCGCCCGCTGTGGTAATGTAGCGGAGGTTTGAGAGGTCGTATTTCGAGAGGTCTTCTTTGATAAAGAAACGGTAGATGGTAGGCGGTGCGCAGAATGTGGTAACCTTATATTTCTCAATCATTTGCAGCATATCCGATGGGGTGAATTTTTCGTGGTCGTAAACGAATACGCAAGCGCCCACAATCCATTGTCCGTAGAGTTTACCCCAAACAGCCTTGCCCCATCCAGTGTCGGCAACGGTGAGATGGAGATCGTTGGGTGTAAGGTTGTGCCAATATGCGGCAGTGGTGATGTGTCCAAGGGGATATGTAAACGAGTGAGCCACCATTTTGGGTTCGCCCGATGTACCTGACGTAAAGTAGATAAGCATTACATCGTCGTTGGTGTTTGCCTGTGCGGGCTTAACAAACGGAGCGGCGTTTTCGATGCCTTTTTGAAAATCTTCAAAACCTTCGGGCACTTCGGGACCAACCGAAATCATTTTTTCCAAAGTGGGCGATTCGGCTTTCGACGAAGCCACGTGTTCAAGAATGAGAGGGTCGCCACAGCATACAATAGCCTTTGTGCCAGCCATATTGTTGCGGTAAACGATGTCTTTTTTGGTGAGCAAGTGTGTGGCGGGAATTACCACAGCGCCTATCTTGTGCAATGCCACAATGCTGAACCAAAATTCGTAGTTGCGTTTGAGAATTAGCATTACGCGGTCGCCCTTTTCGATACCGAGACTCTGAAAATACGAAGCCGTGCGGTCGGTCATCTCTTTCATTTTGGCAAAGGTGAAACGCTCTTCGCGACCTTTGTCGTTGGTCCACAGCATAGCAAGTTTGTCGGGTTGTTCAGCCGCCCAAGCGTCTACCACGTCGTAGCCGAAGTTGAAGTTTTCGGGAACTATTACTTTATAGTTTTTTTTGAAATCGTCCAAGTCTTTGAACGATGTCTGCTTTAAAAATCTTTCTAACATTGTTTTGTAACTGTTTTATTTGCTTATTGTTGCAAGGAATGTGGCTTCTTGGTTGTCTAATGCTATCATTCCGTGGGGTATGGTTGAATTAAAGAAGATGCTGTCGCCCGGATTCATTATCAACTGTTTGTCGCCGAGTTGGATAAGCACGCGGCCTTCGAGCAGGTAGTTGAACTCCTGACCAGAGTGCGAGTTGAGATGAATTTTGTCGAACGGTTGGATTGTTACCTCAAAAGGCTCGAACAGCGTGTCTTTAAATCCGGCGGCAAGCGCGAGATACTTGTAGCATTTGTTTCGTTCCATACTAACGCCCTTTCCCTTGCGGGTGAGGAAGTAACTCTGCATTTTGGGCTCGTCGCCGCTAATAATGGCTGATGGTTGAATATTGTATGCTTGTGCAACGTTGCAAATAAAACTCATAGGAATGTCAGATTCGCCACTTTCAAACTTGGCAATCTGCTCCGGCGGTATGCCGGTTTTGGACGATACGTCCTCGAGCGAGAGTTCTAACACCTC
>JAGCYI010000090.1 GCA_017960885.1 Bacteroidales bacterium | reverse complement strand
TTGCAGAACTAAAATATGGCGAGGAATACGCTAAATTGAAAGATGGTGCAAAATTTAAAGACCAAAAATTAGATGAATTATTTGAGGATATAACTATTTATCCCATAAAGGATGCCTTAGATTTATACGCAAAAGAAAAAGCCAGACTAAGAATAAACGGAACTCCACAAGAAGATGATTTTGATTTACTTATAGGCTGTACCGCCGTGGTTAACCAATTAGTAATGGTAACGGAAAATCACAAAGACTTCAAAAATATCCAAGACATAGATATTGAAAATTGGATAGTTAGGGAATAAGGTCTATTCCCCATCCGGATTATTTCCTCTACTACCAAATCTATTTCTAATAGTGTAAAACAAGAGCGAGAGCGAGAGTATCAACGCTACGGCATATCCTACAAGGGAGGCTATCGGGAATCCAAACAGCGAATATGTGGTTTCCTGACCCATTACGGCAATGATTGACGAGCCAATTATCAATGCGGCTATCATCACGGCGTAAACCAACTTGTTGGCGGCGGTGTCGAACTTTTTGATTAAGAAACCAAGACCTGTAATGCGATGATTTGCAATTAATTCGCCACGACGGAGTTTTTTTAGTATGAGCGAAAGTTCCAACGGAGAATTTTCCAAAAGGTCCGATGCCTGCGAAAGGTTTTGATTGAGCCGCGATTTGAGACGGTCGGGCGAATAGCGCTCTAAAATGAGTTTTTTGCTAAACGGTTTGAGATATCCCGCAATGTAAAATCCGCTGTAAATCGACACGGCAACCCTTTCGGCGGCGGCAAGAGCGGTAAACGACGACACCACCTCGCGGGGCAGCATCAGTTTGTGACGGTAGGCAATGCGCATTATGCCGAGCGAAAACTCCTGCATATAGGTAGAGGTCTCCTCCATATAATAAAGGTTGTCGGCAAGATATTGGATTTCGGTTCTAAAAGTTTGATAATCATCAATTTCGCCTCCTACAGAAAGTTTGCGCAGACTCTCGGAGAGTATCCTTGAATTTCGAGCCACAAGGGCGGCGGCGGCATCGCACACAAGCAGACGTTGGTCGGATGTGAGCATACCCGTGGAGGCATAGTCGGAGAACGAGATTCTGCCGTCGGGAAGCACCGAAACCACAACTCCACGCGGTGCGGAATGAAAAACGCCTGTTTCTAAAAGCCCTGTAACAAAGGTTTTCATAAACTTGTCGGCGGTTTCGCGCTGCGAAACTCCCCACGACGAAAATTCCGAGGTGTTGTTAACGTTGATAGAGTTGTAATAGTCTGTTACTAAGGTAGATTTGGAGGTATAATTGCCATAGACATTCGGCACTACAAACGACCCCTGACTGCTGTACGCCTTGCGGAAACGACCTATCATATTGGCCTCGTTGCGCAGGTCGAGTTCGGGGATAATCATCTCCTCAAAAAGGTCGACCAACTGCTTAGGATTTGGTATGCCGTGGTTTACGAGGTAGTTTTCGATAAGCGAAACGATGTCGCGGATAAGTGTGATGTCGGTTTGCACAGACGCCACAGCCTCAGGCATAAGCACCTTGACGGCAACATCCTCGCCCGAAAGCAGTTTGGCGCGAAACGTCCGTCCAAAGCCTTCGGCGTAAGAGCAGGCGCTGTCGAAATATGAGAAAATGTTCTTGGCTTTCATACCGGTGGCCTTCTCAAACACGCTGATTGCCTGCGTCTTGCCAAACGGCTCGGCAGATGTTGAGATTTTGGCAAACTCGGTGATGAGCGGCTCGGGAAGAATATCGGGACGGCAAGCGAGATAGTCGGCAAACGCCACCATCGTGGGACCCAACTGCTCAACAACGTGACGAATGCGCTGCCAACGGTTGAGTTCCGATTCGGTGTCTTTGCCGCTGATACGGCGGTCGTTGGGCAAAAAACGGCGGAGCCCTGTCGTAGCGACAACGCCCTCAAAACCGTTTTGAATCAATATGTTGACAACCTGACCAATGCGGCCGAGGTTGCGCACACGATGAGCCCTTATTGCCATAATTTACAAGCCGTTACGTTCTTCTTGCTTCATTTTGTATAGTTTTTCGAGAATAGAAATCCGGCGGCGGAGTTTTTCAACCTCGTCGGCGTGTTCGTAACCCATTTTCTCGATAATGCGGTTAACTATTTGCTCGAGAAGTTTTTCGGCGTCCTTGGCCTTGTCGGATGTAAAACGCTTAAAATCATCGAATATGGAGTTTCCCTCCTCGCGCGAGATACGGCGTTTTTCCACAAGGTCGTCGACCGATTTCTTCACTTTGTCGCCCGCTTCGTTGAGCATTTTCATTCCGAGCGACGCAAGTTTATCTATCATAATAAGTTAGTCTAACGATGCAACAAGTTTTTCGAGAGTTTCGATACGTTTTTTGAGTTCCTCAACCTCGCTTTTGGTGGCAGGACGGAACTTTGCGATGGTTTCGCTCACCACGTCGCGGATTTTTTTCTCGGTCTCCTTGGCCTTGGAATCCATATTGGTAGAAAAATCGTCAACAATCTTCTTGCCTTCGTCGACTGAGATTTTGTTGCTGCTGATAAGTTCCGAAACGGCCTTTTCGAGTTTTTCCTTGGTCATTGCGGCGAAGCCTATTCCTTGGTAAATCAGTTTTTTAACGAGCCCGTCAACGCTCTCCTTGTCTTTTTCTTCTTCTTCCATTTTAAAGATACTTTAAAGGTTAAAAACAATATTTAATTAGCCAAATATACGGAGATTTTTTGAAATTGAGCACAAAAAGAGGGAAAAAATTATTTTTTTCTCATCCCCTCCACCTTCGATTTTAAGGCGCGGAATGTAACGTCTTCTTGTATTGCCATAATTTTCATAATCGAAGGTTTGTCGTAATCTTTGGCGGCAAGTAGTTTGAAAAACGTTTGACGGGGATTGATGCCTGGGTATTCGCCTTCGATTTGGGCTAAGAGGCTGAGGTCTACGGTCTTATAATATTCTAAGAATTTTTCATAATCTTTTTTGTTCCATTGTCCTGAATTTCCATTGTTTACAAAGATTTGTTCATAGAGTTGCTTGCCTTCGCGGTAGAGTTCGGCGTAGCGGTTTTCTATCTCGGAAATTTTGGCTTGCAAACGGTTGATTTCCTTGGTGTTGTCGGTGGATGTAACGGCTTTCAACTCCTCTATTCTGTCGCGTGACTCCTTGAGTATCTGACGGTTGACGGCAAGTTCGTTTTCGTAGCCGCGCCGCTGACGATAGATAAACAGCACGCACACCATTATCACAATTATAAAGATGATTATCAGCAATTGTATGAAATTCTGCGTCTTGAGTCTGCTGTTTTCATAGTCGTATTTCTGACTGTTCTGAGCCACCCTGTAATCGGTTATATAACTGATAATTAGGTGATTCATCTTATTCAAAAAGCCGGCATAATAGACAGCCTTTTCATTATCGCCATTCTCTTTGAAACAATAGAACAATTTTTCGACGCAGAGCATCTGAGTGTATGAGCCATAAATGGGATTGTTTTTCAAAAACGGCTCTATCTCAGCCAATTGCCCGCGTTGGATGTAGAGATTGACGATGGCGAGTTTTGCATAGTCTGAATGTATTGATTTTGGCTTGTCGGTCAGCACCTTGCGGGCGTATTGCTCGGCTTTTTCAGGTTCGTCGTTGGCAAAAATCCACGCATATTCGCCCATATAACCATAATCTGTGGTGTCAACGCTGCTCAACTTCATACAATATTTTGCGCTGTCGGTATTGCCACCTGCCATATAGAAAAACGCTTTTGAAATATGACAGGCATTTCTACTCTTTTGATTTACAGCATATTTCATCATTTCGTCCACAAGCCTTACCCCTGATTTAAAATCCATATTGTTGGTCATATAACTCACCCTCACGGATTCCAACATCATATACAAAGTATTGTTATTGAGGGTGTTAATTATATTTTCCGCTTGTTTGAAACAGTAAACGCCGTCATTTTGCCGCGACGACATATAAAGTTTCATACTTTTTACTAAATATGACAGCGCAAGTTTCTCTTTGTCAGGATGTTCAATGTAATAATCGATTACTGTATTGATTTTTGTGGTGTCAATAAACTGCGGCAGCGAAAAAACATCGTCTCCAATTGTATTTAGCGAAAGCACCTCGCCCAAAAACACCGTGTACATACTGTCAGCCTCCGACAATGGCTGTTTCAACTCCTCCCTGTGTTTCGCGAAAAACTCGTCCGCCATCTCGTACTCAGAATCAAGGCACAACGACAGCACCCTGTCCAAAAGTTGTTGGTTTTCAGACTTTTCGGCGCAGGCGGCAAGGAGACAAAGCAATATGATGATTGATGTTTTTGCCATAATTTCTCGATGCATTTTTGTTTGCACAAAGATAAAATAATTCTCGGAAGTGTGCAAAAATGAATATTTTTTATTAAATTGCAGCCGAAATCAACTAATACATTTACTACTATGACACACAGAACATTAGCATTAACCCTAATATTAATGATGGCGCTTGCCGCCTGCAACAATTCTAACGATATGGAGTTATACAAATTCACCGTCAAAGACCGCAAGGGCAACGATGTGAGCCTTGCCGACTACAAAGGGAAGGTGCTGTTGATTGTCAACACCGCCACACGCTGCGGATTCACGCCGCAATACACCGAACTCGAAACCCTCTACGAGAAGTACTCCGCCAAGGGTTTTGAAATCCTTGATTTCCCCTGCAACCAATTCGGACAGCAAGCACCCGGCACCGAGGAGGAGATTCATCAGTTTTGTCAATTGAACTACAACACCAAGTTCCCGCAGTTCAAGAAGATAGAGGTCAACGGCGAGAATCAGTCGCCGCTGTTTGCCTACCTGAAATCTCAAAAAGGCTTCAAAGGTTTTGACCCCAACCACCAAATCGGCAAAATCCTCATCGATATGCTCTCCAAGGCCGACCCCAACTACGACAAGACTCCCGACATCAAGTGGAATTTCACAAAATTCCTCATCGACCGCAACGGCAACGTTGTAGAACGTTTTGAACCGACGGAGGACATCAAGGTGATTGAAGCGGCTGTGGAGAAAGCGATGTAGCCAATCCACCCAAATCAGATGTGAAAAACGGAAAAATCTACGGATCTTTCCGTTTTTTTGCGTTCCTACCCCTGCAACGCCGCCTCCACCACCCCATTTACAATGCCCCCCAAAGGCACATCACAATATTTTTCATCAATTACCAAAAAACATTCATCTTACTGATTATCAAGATGTAACAAAATGGCAACATTGTTATATTTTTACTCATAAAAAATAATTATTATCCTGAATATCAATTATTTAAACTGCAACATCCAAGCAAATTCCTATTGCAAAACATTTTTGGCGACTTTAACTTTGTGGAAAAGATTTTTCAAACCATAAAAACTATATAAATATGAAAATGTTATCAAAAATTTTGGCAGTAGTTATTACTACATCGGTGTGCACCGCGTGCGCACAATCACAGTCGCAACCCAACACTATTAAAGAGAGGGTTGACAACTATTTTGCAGAAAACCCAGGCAAGTTTTCGGGCGCAATCGAGATTCAGGAAAACGGCAAGACCGTCTATCAGAACGCCTTTGGATTTGCCGACAAGGAGAACAACATCCCCGCCACAATGGAGACAAAATTCGTCATCGGTTCCATCTCCAAAACTTTTACATCTGTAATGGTGCTGAAAGCAGCAAAAGATGGAAAACTCTCGCTCTCAGACCCTCTCTCAAAGTTTTTTCCCGATGCTCAAATTCCTAACGCTGAGAAAATTACAGTGGATATGCTGCTCTATCACCGCAGCGGACTTAGCGACGTGGTAAACGACCATTTAGTCGATCACTTAACCTATTACACTAAACCGCAGACCCGTGCGCAGATGATGGAGCGCATAGCAAAGGCAGGCGTAAACTTTGCGCCCGACAGCACGTTCCGTTACTGCAATTCAGGGTTTATTCTGCTCTCTTACATTCTCGAAGACACCTTTGGCAAAAGTTTCGAGCAATTATTGAACGAACAGATTACCAAGCCGTTGAAACTTAAAAATACGGGTGTAATCTATCCTCCTTTCGACGGAAAGAAAGGTTTTGCACGGTCGTACTCCGCTACGGGCGAACTGCAAGAGGAGTTTCATCCGTCAACAGTATTGGGTGCAGGCGCAATGTACTCAACCACAGGCGACCTTATAAAATTCTTTAACGCACTGACTTCGGGATATTTCGGCAGTGATATTTTTGAACAAATGAAGGATTTTAAGGACAATTGGGGACGCGGACTATTTCCATTAGAAACCACTGATTATAAGGGATTTGGACACACAGGCGGAATACACGGTTTTGCTGCATTAATGTTCAAATTCGACAATATCACATTTGTAAGTTTTTCTAACTACGGATCCACAGGACTAACCGACTTGATAAAGACAATATTGGGCATTGAAATAGAAAAACCGCAGTACGCCACCCTCAGCGCGGCACAACTCGCCAAATTCGAGGGCAAATACACCTGCGAAAAGTTGGGATTGGACGTTGAGATCAAGTTAAATGGCACTCAAATTTTTGGTCAGGTAACGAGGCAGCCTGAGTTTCCGCTCTTTCCCACAGCCGAAAACACCATAGAAAACAAGGATGCAGGGATTGTAATGGTGTTTGATTTCGACAACATAAAATTCACTTTGAAACAGAACGGAATGGAGTATGAATTTGTAAAACTTGCACCCGAAACTTCTGATTCACAGCCAATAAACGTTGAACAATTTGAAAAATACACCGGCTCGTACCGCTCCGACGCCTTGAAAATGGACATCTCCGTTTTCATCGAAAACAACAAACTGATGGCGCAAGCATCGGGACAGCCCTCATTCCCCCTCACCCCCACCGCCGAAGATGCTTTTGAATTCAAAATGGGCGGTATCGCAATGACATTCAACGTCAACGACAAAAAGATGAAACTCAAACAACGGGGGATGGAGTTTGAGTTTGTGAAGAAATAATTATCGGAACAGATTGAAGAATAATAACTTAATGTGGAGTGGGGATGGCTACCACTCCACATTTTTTCAAAAAAAATGAGCCTATTTTACCCAATATCTTACACTTTTATGAGGATAAAATCAAGGCAAAGTTACACTTTTATGAGGATAAAATCTCTTTTATCACGCTCCGAACTTCGTTGATAATTGACACACATTTTTGTTTTGGGATTCTAATGTCAAGACCCACGGCAATCATATCATCATCGGTAGGGTTGCCGTTGTTGTTGACAGAGGTGGCGTGTTCTCCGTTGTATTCCGAAACGCAATGCGTTAAATCATAGGCAGGAGCCAATGTCCATTTGCCGTGACGACAGATAAAAGCAAAATTTTTAGGGTGGTCGTCTTTGTTTTCGGCGGCAACATTGAAAACCATCCGCCTGAACATTTCTTCCACTTGCCGGGGACTCTGTGTAAGATAGCCGGTAAGGTTGAGAAGATTTTTGTAGTCGAGCGTGGGCATCTGAATCGAAACGCAGAGCAAGGCGCCCGCAGTGGCTGTGTGAAGTCTTTCGCCGTTTTCAATGTCGAAACGCCGCGATGCAAAATATTTACCGTCAATGAGTTTGAAATCAGGGACAGAAATTCCGCACTTTCGGGCTGCGACGTTGTAGTTGTATTCCATCTGCCCTGAATCAAGAGGGTCGTAAGTATGGCGGAATTTTACAAGCCATTGACCATCAGAATCTTTTAACAAACATTTTGGACGACAGCCTCCCGAATTAACGCTATTGAAATACAAAACATCCTCATCCTTGTCGGATCGTTCAGACAGCACGTCAAGAGCCATTTGTTGCAGTTGGTCGAGAGATGGCTGCGTAGTTTCCTCTCCTACAATTGTTTCAGGCTGATAACACAACGCACCCATACCCGTATTACCCACAATACTAAGGCGTTGCAATGGCGACAAAGTCTGTTCGTTAATAGTTTGTTTGCGCAACATTCTATTGAGCAAATATCTTCCGTAACCATCGGGCAGACTGTCTTCAAAAATACCAAAATCACCAAAAAAAGGTGTCGGCTTGGCAATAAAAACTCCCTGTTTCAGAGGCAGTTCCAACGGCGAAATAGAAAAACCGTCAGCAAGCCAATCCTTGTCGTATTCAAAGGCGCACAACCGTTTGTCAGGCGTCATTGTAAGCGTCCCGACTTTTCTGCCGCCAATAGTCACGCTGAGTTTATCTATCAAATTCATTTCTACCTCGTTTTCGATTTTGGTTTTTGTTGATGGTTTCAAGTTCGTCCATAGTGGAGAACAACGGTTTGGAAATCAGCGACTTTATATCGTCGGCATAACCCAACGCCTTAGCCATAGCCACAAACGACGACAGTGAAATGGTGTGTTTCTGTTCAAATTTGGCTATTGTGGGAGCAGGTACGCCGCTCATCATAAAAAGAGCCTCGCGCGATAGCCCTTTTTCTAACCGCCTGCGTTGAAGGTTTGCCGCCAAAATACTCAGCAAATCGTCAACTGTCTCTGTTTCGTATGTATAAAGTAAAGGCATACTATTGTATCTTTTATATATCAAAACGGCGGTTTATGAATATTATTGTATTTGATAATAAAAAACTAAGAAAAAAAATACGGATTGTATTAATAAAAGAATTTTCCGTAAAAATTCTTTACACCATTGTAAAAAAAATTTACAACCTTTACAATAGTACAAAATTACAAAATATTGATAATTAGATGATTACCTCTTTTGGCACGGCGGATGTTTTTATTTTGGCAGTATTAACAACATAAAACTGTAAAAAAATGAAAACGATTATCGCAACAATTTTGGCCGCCGCAGTAAGTTTGCAAGTGGCTTCCGCTCAAAACATCAGCGGAAAAATTTCTAACAACGAAAACCAACCCGTGGAATTTGCTAATGTTATACTATTAACCGCTGATTCTACGTTTGTTACAGGTACAATTTCTGACTTTGACGGAAAATTCTCGGTAGAACGTCCCGCCAATGCACACTATATTAATATTTCGTGCATTGGTTACGAGAGTTTTTACAAAAAGATTTCAGAAGTGGCTGATTTCAACAATATTGTAATGAACAATTCGGCTGTTGAACTTCAAGAGGTAACAGTTAAAGCCATTGCCCCAAAAACCCAACTTAAAGACGGCGCAATGGTTACCAACGTGCAGGGAACCGTGCTTGCTCAAACAGGCAGCACCACCCGTATGTTGGAGAATGTGCCCGGATTGATGAAAGGTCGCAGCGGTGGCTTGGAGGTGATTGGCAAAGGTTCGCCCGAAATCTACATCAACAATGTTAAAGTGCGTGATATGAACGAGTTGGAGAATATTTCGCCCGAAAACATCAAGAGCGTTGAAGTGATTCAGTCGCCCGGAGCACGTTATTCTGCCGAGGTTACTTCGGTGGTTCGCATCACCACTCTCAAACCCGTGGGCGAAGGTTTCGGATTCAAAGCCGAATCTTATTGGTATCAAGGTTTCGACGACAAAAATTCTTCAATAGACGAAAAATTCGACTTTAATTATCGCAAACAAGGGTTCGATATTTTTGGCGGTCTCCGTTACGCCCGCAACTTCAAATTGGGCAATGTATCAGACATTTACACACTCAACAATTCTAACTACCATTGGGAAAACATCAACAGATTAGACCAACACGAGACTTACGACTATGCGCCTATAAATCTTGGAGTTAACTATCAGATTAACGATAAAAACTCTGTTGGTGCAAAATATACCCACCACAAAGTTTTCAACCGCGACGACGAGGCTTGGAACACAATTGACGTACTTTGCAACAATGAAAATTACGACGAGTTGAGCACTTACGTAAACACCACACAACCAGACGATTACCAGCACGAAATCAACCTCTATTACAGTGGCAACATCGGTGGTTTTTCGGTAGATTTCAACTCTGATTTTATTTACAATCCCAAAACCAAAATCACTTACAACAGCGAATCGAGCAAAAATTCTGAACAACGCGATTTTGCAGTTACCAACAACATTCTCAACAAGTTGTCGGCACAGAAACTCGTTCTCGGACACTCGCTCTTTGGCGGACACATCGACTTTGGCGGCGAAACTTCTTATACCTACCGCACCGACGAAACTATCAGTGATGCCGACACTTACGTTCCTTCTGTTAACAGCAAAACCACTCAAAATGGCATAGCGGCTTTTGCAGAATACGGTTACACCATTGCCCAAAAAGTTAACGTAAAAGCCGGTCTCCGCTACGAGCATATCGACCTCGACTATTACAACAACGGCGAACACGACGAAAAAGCATCACAGATTTACGACGAGTTTTTCCCATCTGTTTCGGTAGACGGAATGTTAGGCAAAATTGGTCTCCACGTGGCTTACAGCGAAAAAATCTCTCGTCCTTCGTACTATGTAATGAGCAACGCCACCTACTACGGAAGTCGTTATCTTCAACAAACCGGCAACCCCACCATCAAGCCCACAATTATGCACAACGCCGATTTTTCGCTCACTTACCTGTTTTTGCAAGCATCGGTAAACTACACTCACCGTCAAAACGCTTACTTGCAATACCAAATGGTAAACCCCGAACACCCCGAATCAGAAACTCTCAAATGGATCAACACCGACAAACCCACTCTTAATCTGCAACTTGCAGCACAACTTCCTATGGGCATTTACCGTCCCACAATCGCATTTATTGCTCACAAACAGTGGCTCGACGACATTGTTTCCAACGGTCAAACCATCAAACTCAGCCGTCCCTACTACGTGCTTGTGTTCAACAACGCTGTAAACCTCAAAAGCGGATGGGCGTTTGAATTTAACACTCAAACATTCTTCAAAAACGGTCAGGAAGATTTCTTAAAGGTAACCAACAATTCGGTACAGGCAAGTTTCTATATTCATAAATCGTTCTTAAACAATGCATTGAACCTCGAAGCCGGAGTATCAAATCTTTTCCGCAACGGCAACACCGACGTAATGCTTTACAAAGAATCTGGCTATCTTTCGCAAGAAGTTTTTGACGAAACCTCGTTCAACATTCGCCTCAAATACACCTTCAACCCCGCCAAAAGCAAATACAAAGGCACCGGCGCAGGAAATGATGAGAAGGATAGGTTGAAGTAATGCAATGCAGAATTCATAATGCATAATGCATAATTCATAATTCGTAATTCATAATTCATAATTATGATGAAGATAATCGCACTCGTCCTTTTGAGCATTGCAATATGCGTAACAGGCTGTAACAAACTTACTTTGAAACAGAAACTCGACGCATATTTCAATGCCCTCGAAGGGCGTTTGATGTGTTCGGTAATAGTGCAACAGGGCGGCAAAACCATCTACCAACGCTCTCTCGGATATGCCGATGTGGAAAAACAAATCACCGCCGACAGTCTCACACGCTACCACATAGGCTCTATAACCAAAACATTCACAGCGGTTTGCGCACTCAAAGCGGCTCAAGAGGGACTTCTCTCGCTCAACGACCCGTTGTCGAAATTCTTTCCCGAGGCACAAATCGCCAACAAAGAAATCATTACCGTTGACCATCTGTTGAGCCACCGCAGCGGCATCCACGACATATATTCCGACGAAGAGTCAGACTTCAACACACTCAACACCAAGCCTCAGACACGTGAGCAGTTGATCGACAGAATAGTGAACGCAGGTTCTGATTTCGCACCCGACAGCGCATCGGTTTACAGCAATTCGGGCTATGTATTGCTGACATTCATCCTCGAAAAAGTTTATCAAAAGTCTTATCCTGAGATAATCAACTCAATAATAATCAAACCGTTGTCGTTGACCAACACACGATATTCCACACCTATCGACCCAAGCAGCGGCGATGCGTATTCGTACAGCGACACGGCTTTGGTAACATCAGAATCCATCGGGCGGAGGCTCTCACTCCCCGACTCTGCCAAAATGCTGAGCAAGTGGAGTTTAATCTATCAGACCGACCCGTCGTGGCCCTTGGGCGCTGGTGCGTTGATTTCCACTCCGGCAGACCTCGCACGTTTTGGCAGCGCCATTGCCGACGGATTTTTTGGAAAAGAGATAACACGGCAGATGCGTGAATTTAACGGCGAATTTGGTCGCGGACTGTTTGATTATCAGCAAGGTTGCTACGGACACGGCGGCACAATCGACGCATTTACATCGTCGCTGATGATCGACGACAGCACAGTGGTGGCGGTATGCTGCAACACGTTGTCGATGTCATCGCCAATGGCAAAAGATATTTCGAGGGCGGTATACGATGCGGCAAAAGGAGGCAAAATAGAGCCGCCGAGTTATCAATCCATCACGCTCACACCCGAGCAGTTAGACCCTTTGACAGGCTCATACAAATTTACCAACGGCACCGAGCAGCAGATTCTCAACTTTGTTACCGACGGCAAGACGCTGTATTTAAAAGCGGGCATCATCAAGGTTGAGATGTACGCCATCACCCCCACGCAGTTTGAAATCAAATTAGGCAACGTATTCGTCACCTTCGACACCCCAAATAAAAAAATCATTATTCTTCAAGACGGAATGAGCATAGAAGGGGTGAAGGTGGAGTAAGAAAACGTTAAAATATGTTAATTACGAATGAAAATTTGAAGTACTACTCCTGATTTTGTCGCAAAATTTGAAGTATCGGTTCAAATTTTCACTCAAAAATTTGGAAATATGACAACGGTTTGTTATCTTTGAGGCTGATAAAAATAGGTTGAAAAAATGTTAGACAGACTATTAAAACTTAACGAAATACACACTGACAGCCTTTATTTGTGGGGTCCGCGTCAAACAGGAAAAAGCACATTACTAAAAACACTTTTCCCCGATGCTCCTTATTACGATATGCTGAAATCAGATGTGTTTTCTGTTTACAAACTCCGCCCGTCGCAGTTGCGCCAAGAGTGTATGATGCTCGACGAGGGAGCGGTGGTAATTATTGACGAAGTGCAAAAAATACCACCTCTTTTAGACGAAGTGCATTGGCTCATAGTCAACAAAGGCATAAACTTCGTACTTTGCGGGTCTAGCGCTCGGAAACTCAAACGGTCGGGAGCAAACTTGCTTGGCGGCAGGGCTTTACGCAAGGTGCTCCATCCATTGGTAAGTGCCGAAATACCTGATTTTAACATCGACAAGGCTGTAAACCACGGAACTCTGCCCCGTCATTACCTCATCGACAATCCCAAAAAACGTTTGCAGTCTTATATCGGCGACTATCTTCAACAGGAAATCATAGCGGAAGCCTTGGTAAGAAATCTTGACTCATTCACACGTTTTATGGAAGTGGCGGCGTTGAGCGATTCCGAAATGGTGAATTACTCAAAAATAGCCGCAGACTGCGGAATCTCATCAAAAACTGTAAAGGAATATTTCTCTATTTTGGAGGAAACACTTGTCGGAATGTTTGTTCCGGCGTTCACCAAAGTAATTAAACGCAAGGTTCAGATAGCACCCAAGTTTTACTATTTTGATATAGGGATAGTCAACATTTTGCTGCAACGAGGCAAGTTGGAACGAGGCACTGCCGAATATGGCCACGCTTTCGAGCATCTTATAATTCAAGAACTTGTGGCATATCTCGACTATTCCGAATCTGACAAAAAACTAACATTTTGGCATACGCTCAACAATGCCTACGAAGTGGATGCGGTTATCGGAAATGCAGAAGTGGCTATCGAAATTAAATCGTCTGCCAATGTTGTATCAGCGCATTTGAAAGGATTGAAGGCGTTTCAGGAGGAATACCCACAATGCAAACTCGTGGTTGTTTCGTTAGAAGAACGTCCGAGACTGTTCAACGGCGTAGAAGTATGGCCTGCCAAGGATTTCTTATCGAGACTATGGTCGGGCAAGATTATATAAACAAAAAAATGGATTTACTGTTTCTTTAAGGTACGATTTCCATCTAACACGCCATCAAAATCATTTGTGGTAAAGTGCAGTTTACACAACAAAACTAAGTAAAAAAAATTTCACGCCAAAAAACGCAGACTTTATCAAAATTGCAAAATCTTTTAAACCACGAGGTGCATTAATGAAAATATTTTACCTTTGCCTTCAAAACACAAACACATTAATGATATGAAAAAGATAATTACTCTTGCATTGGGCGCTGTGATGCTGGCTTCGTGCGCGGAACAGAATCAACAAAAATGCGCCGAAAACCCCGTGCTGACTATCGAAGGCGGTCAGGTTCAGGGTGTTAACACCGAAAAAGAGGGCGTTGTTGTATACAAAGGAATTCCCTACGCTGCTCCCCCGATTGGCGAAAACCGTTGGCGTGCTCCTCAGCCCGTAGTGCCGTGGAAAGGCGTTAAGGTGTGCAACAGTTTTGGTCATCCCGCGTTTCAAGGCGCACATTACAACGGCGGATACACCACCGAATGGGGCTACGGCGACGAAAAGGCTTACAGCGAAGACTGTCTCTACCTCAATGTCTACACCAAGGCGTCGGCTCAGCCCGAAAAGAAACTCCCCGTGGCTATTTGGATATTTGGCGGCGGACTGCGCGAAGGATGGGGCTCAGAACCCGAGTTCGACGGTCAGGAATGGGCTGCAAAAGACGTTGTGCTTGTAACGTTTAACTACCGCGTGGGACCGTTCGGTTTTTTTGCACACCCCGAAATCTCTGCCGAAGACCCCGACCACGCCACCGGCAATTTTGGAACTCTCGACCAAATTGAGGTGATGAAATGGGTTAAGAAAAACATCGCACAGTTTGGCGGCGACCCCGAAAACGTTATGATTTTTGGTCAGAGCGCAGGCGGACGCAGCACCAAGTTCCTCTCCTCATCGCCCCTCACCAAAGGTCTGTTTAACAAGGCTGTAATAATGAGCGCTAGCGGTTTGCAGAAGCCATTACCCAAAGAAGAAGCCGACAAAGTTCCCGCATTTTTCCGTCAGAGTCAACTCACCCTTGCCGAGGCCGAGGCTCAGATTAAGGAGGTTTGCGATTGGGCTAACTTAAAGACTCTCAAAGACCTACGCGCCGCTTCTACCGAAGAGATCTACGCACTCGGACCTATGTACACTCGTGTAACAGGCAAACGCAGTTGCTTAAATGCCGGTCCGATAGCACCTTATGTAGACGGTTATGTTCTTCCAAAGGCTTTTGACGATGCCTGCATTGCCAACGAAATTGCCGACGTGCCTTATATGATTGGCTGCACGCTCAACGACCCCGGAAATATGGCAGACCAAATTGCAGACTTCTGCATCAACCGTCAGGAAAACGGCGGAAAAGCGTGGGCATATCAGTTTGCCCGTCCCCTACCCGACGACGGCAGCCATCCCGAGGACTACCTCAAAGGCGCGTTCCACTCGTCGGACCTTTGGTACGTGTTTAAATCGTTGAAACACTGCTGGCGTCCGTGGACTCAGGGCGATTGGGACTTGTCGGAGCGTATGCTCACCGCTTGTAGCAACTTTGCCAAATACTCCGACCCCAACGGTGCCAACGGCGGCGACTGGAAACCCTACACCACTGAGAACAAACAGTTTATGCGTTTCAAACTCAACGAACAAGACGCTGAGGACTCATCGCTCGGCGAACCTATGAAACCGTAACACGATAGACAACTAAGATTTTTTTACACCGGCGCAATTTTCTAAGGAGAGATGCGCCGGTGTTTTTTTTATTCCCCCCACGAAAAAAATATTCTACCATCATCGATTATAATAGGTAATAGTAAATTTATTATCCATAGAAATAATTATTAATAGAAATATTATCCATTATTTATAAATTTATTGGAGAATATATCTGACAGGTGTAATTTTGCATCGTTAATTAATTAAAGATATTGAGCGATGAAGATAGAGTATCACAAAAATTGGAGCAAAAATCTCTGCCGCGAGATAGAGTACAAGACTTACGGCGAAGGCGGACGCGGCGTTCTGGTGTTCCCCTCGCAAGACCAACGTTTTTTCGAATGGGAAGACAACGGTATGATCGACGTGCTCGCTCCTATGATTGAGTCGGGTGATTTCTATCTGATTTGCGCCGACAGCATCGATGCCGAAACTTGGAGCCGCACCGAGGGCAACCAACAAGAGAGGATACTTCTTCACGAAAAATGGTTCAGATACATCACCGACGAACTTGTTCCCAAGGTCTGTAATGGACAGAAACTCATCGCCTCGGGCTGTTCGATGGGCGGATACCACGCAGCCAACTTCTTTTTCCGCCGTCCCGACTTGTTTGACGGGGTGGTGTCGCTGAGCGGATTGTTTCACGCCGACTATTTCTTTCCACAGTATCACAACCAATTTATTTACAGCAATTCGCCAATAGATTTTCTTTCCAACATAAGCGAAAAAAACCTCATCACAGAGCAATACAAGCACAAGACGCTGTTTTTCTGCTGCGGACAAGGACACTACGAGGAGATTACCGGCGAATCGAACAAACGCCTCGAAAAAATCCTCAACCGTTTGGGAATCAACGCCTGGTTCGACTTCTGGGGCAAAGACTCAAACCACGATTTCTTCTGGTGGAGGCGTCAGGCGAAGTATTTTTTTGAAATAATTGCCGACAAACATATCAACAAGGCGGCTTAGTAATAATATTGAACCAAAATTAACTTATGAACTTCATATTTATATCACCACATTTTCCTCACACATATTGGGAGTTTTGCGACCGGCTTAAACGCAACGGTGTAAACACTCTTGGCATTGCTGATACTCCTTACGATTCTTTAAGCAACGAGGTAAAAAACTCTCTTACAGAATATTACAAAGTAGACAACCTTGAAGACTACGACCAAGTGTACAGGGCGGTGGCGTTTTTTGCGTTTAAATACGGCAAGATAGACTGGATTGAGAGCAACAACGAGTACTGGCTTGAACAGGACGCCCGGTTGAGAACAGATTTCAACGTGGGTACAGGACTTAAAACCGACGGAATATCAGCCATTAAGGAGAAGTCAGAGATGAAAAAGTACTACCTTAGGGGCGATATTCCCACGGCGCGTCAGATAAGGGCGTCGGAAGGATCGGACCAAGTGCTTGATTTTGCGTCGGTTGTAGGATATCCGCTAATCTGCAAGCCCGATATTGGCGTGGGTGCGGGCGGAACTCGCAAAATTCACAATTACGACGAACTTTACGACTTTTTTGTGCAGACCAACGATGTAGAAAACTATGTGATTGAGGAATTTATCACTGGCGACATCTGTTCGTACGATGCCATTGTAAATTCGCACGGAGAGCCTCTTTTTGAATCTATGACCGTGTGGCCACCGTCGATTATGGACATCGTTAACAAGCAGTTAGACCTTGCGTATTATGTTGACAAAAGGATTCCCGAACCGTTGAAAGTCATTGGCAGAAAGACTATTGAAGCGTTTAACGTAAAGAGCCGCTTTATACATCTTGAATATTTCCGTCTGGACAGCGACCGCGAGGGCTTGGGCAAGAAAGGCGACTTTGTGGCGTTGGAGGTGAATATGCGTCCCGCGGGAGGATACACGCCCGATATGATCAACTACGCCCACAGCACCGACGTTTACAAAATTTGGGCGGATATGGTTTGCTACGACAAGTCGAAACTCGCAAGTCAGTTTCAGCACAACGCCGGCAACGCACTCTCGCTACCTTGGCGCAACGAATACTACTGCGCGTTTGCATCACGCCGCGACATCTACTCCTACGCCCACAGCGACGAGGAGGTGAAACAACGTTACCAAGACCAACTTGTGATGTGCGAGCGTATGCCCGAGATTCTTTCCGGAGCAATGGGAAACCAAATGTTTACCGTGCGCCTCGACGATTACAGCCAAGTGGAGGAATTTGTGAAATTTGTTCACCAAAAAGCGTAAAAATTCCGCAAACCGCATTGCCGTCTGGCAAAAAACCTTATATTTGCATATATGAAAATAGAATATCACAAACAATATAGCCACAACCTTGGGCGCGATATGGAATACAAGGTTTACGGACACGCAGGCAAAACCGCGCTTGTGTTTCCATCGCAAAACGGAAGATTTTTCGACTATGAAAACTTCGGTATGGTTAACCAACTTGCCCGTTTTATCGACAGCGGACGTCTCCGCCTTGTGTGCTGCGACAGTATCGACCCCGAAACTTGGAGCAGCAGCCACTGGGACAAGCACGCCCGAATAGAACAGCACGAACGCTGGTACAGATACATCACCGACGAACTGATTCCGCAGATTGGCGACGCTGGACACTTGATTTCCACAGGCTGCTCAATGGGCGGATTCCATTCTGCCAACTTCTTTTTCCGCCGTCCCGACCTGTTTGACACGCTCATAGCGCAGAGCGGACTGTACCACGCAAGTTATTTTCTTGGCGACTACACCGACGAACTTGTATACTCAAACTCGCCCGAGGACTACCTCACCTGGATGCCGCGCGACCATTACTACTGGAACGAGTACCGCCACCGCCGTATCATCATTTGCTGCGGACAAGGCAACTGGGAAGAAGACCTCCTCGCCTCCACCCGCCGCCTCGACACCATCCTCGCCGACCACGGAGTCCCCGCCTGGTTTGACTACTGGGGTCACGACGTTGCCCACGACTGGTGCTGGTGGAGGAGACAGATTGAATACTTTATGGAGAAGGTGGTGGGGTGAG
>JAGCYI010000089.1 GCA_017960885.1 Bacteroidales bacterium | reverse complement strand
CAAGTAACCGACGTCACCCCCGACAAGCCGTACAGCCAGAGCCTTATCACCGACGGCCAGGGCGACACGTTAGTAGTATCCAAAAAAGGACAAGTAATGGGCGTAAAGGAATACAAATTTGCAGGCGACGACCGCCACCTCCTCAACGAGTACCACCGACAGCTGGATTCGTTAGGAGATTGGCAGATAAACTTTAATTCTGCCAAAGCAAAGCAAACCTACGCCTTCGACCAAATCGGCAGCGGCAACCACGGAATCTTTGCCACCGATGAATATTACCCCAAATCAGGCAATTACGATTTCCGCTACAAAAGCGTGGAATGTGGTAAAAACGACAAAGTAATCGTAGACTTTGGCGCATACCCCGAAAAAGATTCGGTAATTTTCAAAGACAAATACGGTGTAAAACTCAAAGTAGTTGACGGTAATATACTTAGCTTCACTGGCGTATCCAAAGCCGACACCAACTTTATCTACGCTTATAGAGGCGATAAGAAGATAGGAAAGTTGTTTTTAAATACTTATCAGAGAAAGATATATAATGTGGTTTTGGTGAGTGTGAATGAGGCAAAAATATTGCACGAAAAAAACGTGGAGAAGGCTGTAAAAAAAGTGGAGGAGTCTTTAAATATAGTGTACAATCAATGTGCGGTAAAGTTTGAAATTAGCACCGACAAAATCACCATCAACGATTTACCATCCTTCTCCCACGGCGGCAGCGGCATCCTCACCGTCTACAACGACGACCAGAAGAAAGTACTATCCGCCTACGAAAAGGAGAAAAAGATGACTGACGGAGTCTACTATCTTTTCTTTATCGACAACGTCACCGACAAAAAAGACGGTAGCGGCACCCCTGTCTCCGGCTATATGCCCCGCGGCTACAACGCCGGCTTCATCTACGACGGTGGCTCGCCTCACACCATAGCCCACGAGTTAGGTCACGGCATTGCAGGCTTAGAGCACGTGTTTGAGAACTCAAACGCTAGCGGCAAGACCGCCAACCTTATGGACTATGCTTCAGGCGAAGAACTCTGGCATTTCCAATGGGATCAAATCCAAGACCCAAGTAGGGTTTGGATGAAGTGGAATAAGGCGGAGGAAGAGGGGGAGAATCAAATCGAGCCAGAACCAGAGTTAAGAAATCTCTATAAGTATCCAATACCTGATTCTCCTGTATCCGGAATTTTTATTGCCCCATCCGAATGGCCTATTTGGATTAATGACGTAAAGAATGTTTATGTCCTTGCTCCTTCTTATTATGGAATATCATTAAATGATAGTCAAAGACCCGACGCTGCTATTTACGGTTTTGCAACATCAGTTGACCCTGAAAATTTCTATATGGCAAAATTTTCTGAAAAAGGTCATTTTGAGGGATTCTACAAAGGGGATGTCCTTTATGTTGACAAAGATAATGAAACTTTGAACCATTACCACCAAACTGGTTCTCCTGTTTATTATTGGGATATTTCAAGCCGTACGTTACTTAATAATTTGTATGTCGCACCTAAGACTCCTGTCGGTGACGAATGGTCACCTAATTCTTATAGCGCGGTTATGCCTGATATAATTGAAATTGAGCGCCAGAACCGTTTGGAAGAACTTCTCAAGAAAAAGAATGACGGACAGTGGCAGTTCTGGTTTTATGATGTTAAAAATAATAAAATTGTTGTTGTGTACGATTACACCGGAGGGCGTTTATTACGAACTCAAAATAGACAAACGATCGCCTTAAAAGATATTCAAGATGCCGATATAGAAAGTATGTCTCAAAAAGAATACGCCAATTCTGATTACAATTGGCTTGCCAACGACGTAAGATCCACAATGAACGAGGCAGGCACGTATGTGGCAGAGGGAATGGCTGTAATTCTGGCAGCACCATATTTGTTGGACGCCGCTCTGGTTGGAGAAGGGGTTTCTGGTAAATTTGCACAAGGATTCCTTTCTGATTTTGTAAGCAACTCTGTCGCTAATATGGTTACTTATTTTATTGTTGAACACTGGATTAATGACAACCCGAAAAAAACGTGGAATGAATACTTCGACTTCAAAGAAATGGTTCTTGATGCCTCAATCGCAGGCGCTAAGAATCTTTATGCGCCGGCATCTTTAAAAGGTAAACTTTTGTATGATGCTGCAGTAGATGGCATTCAAGCAGTGAATGTGAGAGAATTATTAGATAACGAGACTACTTTCTTAGACCAAGTTGTTAATTTTGGTATCGGGGCGGGTGTAGCAGTGATTGTAGATGCTATTACTCCAAGACTCACACGAAAGTTGGCAAAGCATTCTTTTACCAAGACGTTAGACTTTGTCCAGTTGCGTAAGGCAGTGACCTCAACAACCTTTGCCAAAAATGAAAAATTTGTCTCCGTTATCAACCAACTGTTGGCGGGCGTCGCTGTTCCTAAGGTTTTTAAATTTTCAACCAATATCGATGAGAAGCAATTTAGAAAAATTGTCGGCGACTTGTTGAATACCGACCAAGGCGCTATGTCATTGAATATTATAAGGCGAAGTTCAAAAGAATTCACAAGCGTAGAAGAATTCGAGAAGTTGGCTGGTAATTTGGTTTCGAGTCTCGACAATGTAAATATCAGCAATTGTAACGATATTGTCAACAACATTTCATCAAAAATAATAGATGGTATTGCAGATTTATGCCTTTCAAACCACCATTATGCCAATACAGTTGTTTTTTTGAATAAATTGTTTACGTCAAAACTCAGCAACAAGGCTGATATTTTGAATGTTTGTTTTACGCACCAACATTCAGCACTGTTAGTCGGCGATTTGGGTCGGCTCATTGATAAATACGATATTGGTGATTTAATCAGCAACATATCTTCTTTTAAAAGTTATCGCACACTTTCGGAGCAATTGTCGGGTAAATATGGCAGTAGAGAATCCGCCAGACTGATGTTCGATTTCTTGTTCAGCCATCATTTCGAAGCAAATAAAATTGATGACTATATGTCAGGAGTGGAGGTGAAAGAGATAGATGGAATAATAACAATGTTAGAATCAACAGGCGGACTTGACTTGATGGATTTGTTAAAAGGTGCGTCCGCCGAAGTGGACGATGAACTTCTTTTCGCCTGCACGAATTTATACACATATTTTCGTAAGGGAATTAATTCAACGGACTTCGATTACGTCCAAAAGATATTTAAAATAAACTACAATAAAAACAAAGAATGGTGGAAGCAGCCTTTTGCAGAAATAGCCGACGTGTACAAACGTTATCGCTTTTCTAAAGATGGTGTCACCCCTCATCTTGAATTGTTAGCAATGGATATCGACGGAATGACAAGTGAATTTTCTAAGGTGTTCAAATTTTCGACAAATATAGACAAGCGTCATCTTAAGTCTGTTGTCGACAATTTGTTGAAGAACACCGAGAAAGGCCGGCAGTCATTGCTTTTATTAAGTAGAGGTACAAAACAATTCAATAATATTTCTGAGTTTGAGACGGTGGTTAACAAAGTGAACCAGTGTTTCTCCGAAATCAAGTCGGACGATTGTAACAGTATAATTAGGGATCTTTCATCTCATAATAATTCACCAGAAATAATAAAAGGCATTGCTAATTTGTGTCTTTCAGACCATTCCGCTACTAATGTCAAATTTTTGACAAAATTGTTTAATTCAAACATAAAAAATAAGGCGGATATCGTAGATTATTGCATAAAGCACAAGCATACAGATCTTTTGGTGGACGATTTGGATTGGATCTTTAATTCCACCAAGATTGATGATTTTATCAGCCAAATATCTTCATTTGAGAGTTTTTCCGATCTTTCGGCTAATTTGCTTGGTCGTGGAAGAGAACAAGCGGCCAAACTGATATTCGATTTCTTACTCAGCCATCATTTCGAAGCAAATATCATCAATAAATATATGTCAGGCGAGAATGTTCAAGAGATAATTGACATAAGGCAAATGTTATCATCATCAGGAGGACTTGACTTGATGGATTTGTTGAAGAAAGCATCTGTCAGTGTGGACAGAGATCTTTTGTCCGCCTGCAAGAATTTGTATGGTAAGTTCAAGGGAGGAATGCAACAAATGGACATTGATTACGCAATAAGGGTATTTGAAAATAATAAAAACCCGAAACAGACCATTGTCGATTTGACAGAGGTGTACAACAGTTTTTCATCATCTGACGCCACCAGATACCTTGAATTATTGGCGAACGACCGTAAGGCAAGCCTGAGCCTCCTCACAGACGATGTGGATATCTCTTTGGCTTCTGTTGCAATGTCCGACACAGGTCCGTTCAGGGCTTCTTTACCCGTAAAATATCAGGAGTATAATATAACTCATTTGCTAATCAAAACAGAAGACAATAAGCCTGCGTATGTTAAAGTGATAGATGGTGTTAAACGTTATGCTGTTGTTTTAATTCAAAAAAATGAAAAAGATTGGGTAGTGTTTGGACTAGTTTTGTCGAGTGTCGGTGGAGATGTGGCTAAAAATGGGGATTTTCAGGAAGCAATTAAAGAAGAAATAAAATATATTATAAACGAAATCAAAAAACGAAGTGACAAATAATAACCAGATGATGAAAAGAACGGTTCTTTGTGTATCAATTTATGTATTCATACTGTTTGTGTACTTCATTTTTGTATACGAACCAATTCAATGCAGTGACAATTATATACTTAGAGTATTATTTTTTGTTTTTATTTTGGTTTATCCTATTGTAATGGTATTGCTTTTTTCTAAGGAGTATAAGGGGTTTCTTTTGTTTAATTGTGTGATTTGGCATACTATCATTTGTATTTTTATAATCAAGAAAATAAACGCTAACTTAACCGAAGAACGACCTTCGATGGTGATTCCAACCGTAATTATAAAGAAACAAGATCACACATCCCGTCATTTCAAGTCACAAAAAGTATGGCTAAAAGGAACAGGTAGTATTTATAATAACACATACGAGATAATTTGTGGATCTTTGGGAAGGGTCGGCAGTGCGGTATATATGCGATTTAGCGTGGAATGTTCTCTTCGTGATACTCTTCTTTACCTTTTAGCCACCGACACCAATAGGAAACGGATTTACGATTTCGCTTTTTATGAGGGTAAGGATTTTTACACCTATCACGATTATTCTCTCAGAAAACCTGATTTGGTGTACTACAAAGCGGGGTATAATGTGCTATACAATGCATTGTGCGACACGTCAGCCATCGCCGACAGCACAGCGTTGCTTTCTTTTAATGATGTTTGTGGCAAATATCATAATGTCAAATACAGTGTCAAAGGCTATCCAAACATTCCAGACACCTTTCTTGTCTATCGTAACATCAACGAGAAATTAGACACCAAATGGCACGTCTGCGCCCCCGAGGTCAACACCCCCGAGAACCGCGCCAAAATATCCGACTATGGCTACATATTCCATTACGACGTATGCAGCAAACAAGAAATCGAATCCCAATGCCCCCGAATCAGAGACTACGTGGAGCAATACAAGAAACGAATGTCAACCAACAATATAAATACACTCTAATCAACAGTCCAAAACCCCGATTGATAAATATATCTTAAATGGTAGCTTATGCAAGATAGGTGCACTGAATAATATGCTCACCTCTATGACCAAGCATCTTACCATACTGATAGCAATCCTCCTCGCCACCCTCGGGCTAAAGGCGCAGACCAAAGTGTACCCCGTGCAAGTGACCATCAGCGGCAGCGGCGACATATCTGCCGAACTCTCAGAGCTCTACGGCGTAAAATCCACACTGATGTTCACCTTCCAGTGCCTCGACCGCAGCGAAACAAGCCTCCCTGTGGCGGTGAAAGTTCGTCTCTACCCCTCCACTGGCCACGGCAAAGCCATAGAGAACAAGCTCCAGACCGGCAAGAAGACCTTCGACATTGGTTTCGGACAAACCATTATAGAGCAGAAAGGCGACCTTGAAAAATATTTTCTCAACGAATATTCCAGCCTTTCGCAAGCAGGCTATTATCAAAACGGACAATTAGCCGAAGGTAACTACATACTGCAGGTGACCTGCTACGACGCGCGCACCATCTCTCGCCAGATATCCAACACCGCCAAGATGTACCTCCACATCGACCAGTTCAACTACCCCACACTACTATTTCCACGCAGCGGCACCGACCTCGAGCAGTACACCACCAAGCCCGCTATAAGCTTCCAGTGGACATACTATGGCAAAACCGACCCGAAAATACGCTACCGATTCGAGCTTTGGGAAGTAATCAACGCCACCACCGTAGAAACCTACGTTAAGCAAAACAACCCCATATTTGTCGATGACGATATCTTCGT
>JAGCYI010000088.1 GCA_017960885.1 Bacteroidales bacterium | reverse complement strand
GCGTGCGTCTTGCCCCTGCGTTCCAGAGAGTTACGCTCACATCCAATGTTGCGCTGTTGGTGTAACTCTTCTCGCTGCTGTATTCGCCCGACATAGTTTCGTTAAAAGTCTGCTGAAAACCACCTGATAATCCGTTGTTTACAGTTGCCACAGCAGTAGGAAGAAAAGTGTGCCGTTCTGCTTTTAGATTCACCTCCGCCTCCTCGATATTGAGGCTCTCGGCAGTGAGTTCGAGATTATGCGCCACGGCATAATCGACACAGGCTGGCAAGGTAAGTGATTGACACTCTGCTGAAATTCTAAACAATATCAGAAATAATATGGTGATTATAATCTTACTCATTTGTTAGTGTGTCTTGAAACACAAAGTTATCAAAAATATAATTACCGTGTATAATAGCACCCCTAATTTCTTTGTCTAATTCGTCTGTATCGTATTTAGTGTTCCAAAACACATCTTCGGTAATCTGTTTGTATGATAAAAGATAATCTGCCCTCACTCGGCTTACGAAATATAAAAAAGTTTTTTCCCATAATTCTTTGTCACAATTAATTGTATTGTCGTAAGACTCTCCCTTAACATATAATGGTAATGCATCTCCAGTTTTAGCTGAAGATGAATTGGAAACCCATTCTGCCATTCCTTCTATTTTCCAACTTGGAGCTGTACGGTATGATACTAATCCCAATTTTTCGAATTGATAAGAATGCGTAAGTTCGTGTGTAATAATATTTGTTATAGACCGACTATTGAGTGCGGAATCTTGAGGAGGAATTATTTCGTGCTCAAAATCAACTGATTTGATATACAACCGTTTGAGCAGGTAGTTTGTTTTTCCTATTACTCCATTTTTTAATGTTATTGATTTTATTTTAAACTCTAAGTCTGATTTGCATAGATATATGCTTTGATTGGAATTTGGTAAACTTAAACCTTTGTTTTTTAATATATCTGAGATTGTTTTGAATAAGTTGTCTAAAATGGTGTCGCTTTTTATTGTTTCGCAGTGATAATATATGGTTATATTGTTGTATTGTTTTTTTGACATGCCCCATTTATGGGATGTAAAGAATGTTATGGTTATGACTATTAAGATTGCGTCTATATATATGTGTCTTTTTGTTCGGCGTGTCATGTTTTTTTTATAGAGAGCCCCAAAAGATGGGTTTCCTTTTGGGGCGTTTTTTAAGTGATGTTAATTATTAGTATGCTTCTTTCGCGCAACCGCCAATAATACATATTCCTATGAGAATAGCAATACCAATCGCTACGGGATTTCCTCCGTCTATTTGTCTCATTTCATTTTCTGTCAACTCAGTGAGTTGCAATTTTGTGTTTTCTTTAAGTTCCATTTTTGTTTAAGTTTTTGTAAATTAATAAAATAGTTTCGCTAAATTGTGCACATTTAACTTGTCGTAAAGATATAATAATGTCCTTAAAAAAAAAAAAAACACTATATATTAAATTAATATTAACAATATATTAATTATTTATTTATCTTTTTATTAATTTACATTCCAAAATTATCAAAAATATGTCATTTTAGCAAATCCACGGGGTTGATTTTGAAGAAATCCTCAGCGGGTAGACCATTGCGACCGATAACGAGCGAGGTTTTTGGGTGGAATTTCTTGTCAAATTCTTGTAATCCTGTATTGGTGGCTTCGCTGTTGCTCTTAACTTCAATGGTGGCGACAGAATTTTTTTTGCTGATGACAAAATCCACTTCGTGGTTGCCTTCGCGCCAATAATACACGTTGTAACGCTCTTTGAATGCGTAATTTATGATATGCGCACCAACTGCCGACTCAAAAACATAACCCCATTTTTCGGGTCTGGACATTATTTCGGGAAATTTCAAGTCGGAGTAGACATTTTTTAGTGCGTTGTTGTAAACTTGAAATTTTGGTATGCTTGCCTTGCGCCGCGAAAGATCCATCGAAAATTTTTGCAATCCTGTAATTAATCCGCTGTCGTTTAGTAGGTTAATGTATCCCGAAAGGGTTACGGTGTTTCCTGCATCTTGCAGCGAGCCGAGCATTTTGGTTAGTGAGAGTATGTTTGCCGAGTATGCCGCGCCGAGTTCAAACGTCTGCCTGAGCAAAGCCGGTTTGCTTATCGGAGTGTCAAGAAGAATATCCTTGTTGATGGTGGCGTCAATTATGGATGAATTGATATATTGCTCCCAACGGTCTTGATTATCAATTAAATGCGCTGCGCCAGGATAGCCGCCGAAATAGATGTATTGTTCGAGATTAAAACCAAACGCCTCTTTCATTTCGGCGAAACTCCAATGTGTCATTCTGATTTCCTCAAACCGACCCATCATCGATTCCGCCAATCCTTTTTCGAGCATCACTCGCGACGAACCAAGAAGTATCACTTTGATATTCAAATCATTAAAAGTGTCAAAGTCCCACTCTTTTTTTACTGCGGAACTCCAATTGCTAATTTTTTGAATTTCGTCGATAATAATTATTATCTCATTGATATTCTGAGTTTTGAGACTTACCCTTGCAGATTGCCAGCAATCCGAAATCCAACTTGTATGCGTAGCGGGCACATTGTCGGCAGTGAAAAAGAGATACTGTTTGTCGATGTCTTGCAGAGCCTGCTTTACAACCGTTGTTTTTCCTATCTGCCGCGGTCCCATAACCACTTGAATGAGTTTCCTCGGCTCATTCATTCTGTCGATAATTGTTTTATAATCAGAGCGTTTGTACATATCAAAATAATTTACTCAGTGGACTGAGTAATTTTACTCAGTGCGCTGAGTAAAATTACTCAATGGATTGAGCAAATGTAGTGATTATTTTTGAAATTGCAAAAAAACAGGTGCTAAAATGTTGCTATTCTGCATAAAAAATCAGCCCGAAGTAATTTGTGTGATTGCTTCGGGCTGATTGTTGTTGCTAATTAAAGATTATTAACCTATCTTGAAATAGGAGGAAGTGTAGGTTTTCTCTTTTTATCGGTTGCTCCACCATCAATCTCTACCATTTCTTGTTCTGTGAGTTCTACGATTTCAAATTCTTTTGTCATCGTGATGAGATTTAGTTGGTTTTGTACTGAGGCGGAAGAGTGGGTTTTGCTTTTTTGCTGATACCGCCGCCCTCGATTTCCACCATTTCCATAGCGGTAAGTTCTTCGAGTTCTTGTATTTCCATTTTAATTAAGTTTTTAATAGTTAATAAATTAGTTATTAAACAAATTATTGGAGCGTTACCTACTGTTGTAATGATGGTAACTACTCACTTTTACTTTTGTTTTTTCGGTCTGAAGCCGCCTCCACCATCTATTTCAACCATTTCGGTTTCGGTGAGTTCGGTGATTTCTATTTCTCTTGTCATACGAAAAAAAATTTTTGTTTATAACTGTGTTTTAAGCTTTTTGCGATCACGGGGGAGGAGGAGGAGGAACTTGGCCGTGAGCTTTGAAACTCAAGCCACCCTCGATTTCCACCATTTCCATAGCGGTAAGTTCTTCGAGTTCTTGTATTTCCATTTTAATTAAGTTTTTGATAGTTAGTAAATTACTTAACAAATTTAACTGTAACGTTTCCTACTTTGCTGATGGCTGCTCCACCTTCAACTTCTACCATTTCTTGTTCTGTGAGTTCTTGAAGTTCCATGTTGATTTAAAATTATAAAGTTAAACAATATATGATTATTTTCTCTTTTTTCCTGAGACTAAATTCTGACTTAAGCCACCATCAATCTCTACCATTTCTTCTTCTGTGAGTTCTTGTATTTCCATGATGATTTATTTTTTAGCTTTTTTCTCTGCTTTTTTTGCTGCTTTGATAACACCTCCACCATCAATTTCTACCATTTCGGTTTCGGTGAGTTCTTCGAGTTCTTGTATTTCCATGGTGATTAAGTTTAAATGTTAAGAAAAAGTATTTCGTTAAAAATTAGTTTTAACTTGCTGTAAAGATAAGCACAGCATGGTTAATTCAATGTTTATTAATAGTTAAATAAATATTAATAATTTAAGAAGTTTCCTAAACATCTGTTTTATAGTGCGAATCAAAAAGCAACTGCCCGAAGCAATCATTTGATTTGCTTCGGGCAGCCGGATAGAGTAATGATAATGTCTTTAATACTGTTGTTCGGTTATAGATTTATAGCGTTGTTAGTGCAAAAATGTTATAACCTGGGGAATCCAGGGTTGGGTTCTTTGTCGCCGGGACCGCCTGGTCTAGCGAAAGCAATAATAAGTCTGAGGCCGAAGCCAAAGCCGAATAACCCACCTTCTGTCTCCAAAAGTTCCTTTTCCGTCAACTCCGTAAGTTGCTCCTGCATTTTCGGTTCCATGGTGTTTGTGTTTAAAATTGTTTGTAACTCAGTTTATTTGTATCATTGAGGCTCAGAGCCTTTAATGTGCTATGTATTACGTAAATCGCTAAATTTTGTCACCGGTTTTTTGTTAAATTTATGTTAAAAATAATTATTTTTGAATCAATCATAAAGGGGTTGCTTAATTGAGAGATTTCATTTATTTTTACACTTTGAAATATATATAGTGCGCCTTTGTGGCGTAATGTTAACAAAATCAATGTATTCTGACACTTTTATTATATTAGGAAAGGTATTGAAAGCTGCTGCTGACGGCAGTTTTAATGGCTGCGATGGCTTTGAACAGCAGGCTGAGGCGTTGGCTCAGTGCATCGACGTGGCGCGCAATCATAATGGATGGTTTACTCCTGAGTTTGTGAAAATGCAATTCCGATCGCTTGCCGAAATGCTTTCTGAAGATTCTGTAAGGCAATTTTCTGCAAAGTATCAGCTCAATGACATTGGCAAATGCGACAAAAAGGTAAAGGTGATTGCCGCAGGCAACATCCCCCTAGTATGCTTTCACGACATATTGTGCGTGCTGATGGCGGGTTGCCGTTTGGTGGTGAAGCCTTCGTCGAAAGACCGCCTGCTTACCCATTCTGTTTTGGAGATTATCAAGATAATCACACCTGAACTTGGCGATAGGATAGAGGAGGAGGAGGGTGAACGTATCCCTTTTGACGCCATTATTGCTACGGGCAGCAACAATTCGGCTCGCTATTTCGACTATTATTTTGCTAAGTATCCTAATATAATAAGGAGCAACCGCAGCTCTGTGGCTGTGCTTTCGGGCAAAGAGTGTGAAGATGACTATCGCTTGCTCGCCGATGATATTTTTGCTTATTACGGACTAGGTTGTCGCAGTGTGTCAAAGATTTATGTTCCAAAAGGGTATAACTACGACTTGTTTTTTAAGGGAATTTACCATAAAAGCGACGTTATGTCAAATGCCAAATATTCAGATAATTACACCTATAATAAGGCTGTTTATCTGATGAGCGGCGCAGATATTTTAGACAATGGTTTCCTCCTTTTGAAAAAGGATACCGGATTGTCGTCGCCTGTGGGTGTGGTTTTCTGTGAGGAGTACAATGATTTCAACACGCTCGCACAGACTCTCTTACAAGATATTGATAAATTCCAATGCGTTGTGTCTAAGGATGTTGTTGCAGGTTTGAGAACTGTTCTTCCCGGACAATCGCAGCATCCGTCGATCAACGATTTTGCCGATGGAATTGACACTGTTGAATTTTTGAAATCATTGAACCACTGAACTATGGAAGATAGCAAGTTTACATTCTCGACCGCGGTGTCGAAGGTTTTGAAGATAGCGGTGGCAGGTGCGGGACTTTTTTTGGTCTACTACCTGCGAAACGTGCTTTTGCCCTTCGCTGTGGCGTTTTTATTCGCCTATCTGCTCAACCCAGTGGTGCATTTTTTCCAGAGGTTTCTTAAAAATAGAGCTATTTCGGTGGTGGTGACGTTGATTTCGGTGGCGGCATTGTTTACTCTTCTGGTGATGATTTTTACGCCTTTGATTTACGACGAAAGCGTGCATCTTTACCAGCTGATTAAGGATACCGCCATTCAGAACAACTGGCAAAACGAACTTACTGTGATGCCCGAATTTGTAACCAATATACTCGACCGTTTTACCGAAAATGTGGAGTTGGAAGATATTCTTTCGTCTGACAATGTGTCGTCGGCTGTGGAAAAGGTTGTGGGTTTGATAGTTCCCGAAATTCAGGCGTTTTTTTCCAAGACCTTCAACGTAATTGCAAGTTCGCTCGGATTTGCCATCGTGATTCTATACCTGATTTTCATAATGATCGACTACGACAATCTGAAACAGGGCTGGCACCGTCTGATCCCTCACCGTTATCGCGGTCCTGTGTTTAAGTTCGCAGCAAGGTTTGAGATAGAGATGCACCGTTATTTCCGCGGACAGTTGTGCGTGGTTGGCATTGTAACAGTGCTTTACTGCGCAGGCTTTTCGATTATAGGGTTGCCTATGGGCCTTATGCTCGGACTTTTGATTGGATTTTTAAATCTTATACCATATATGCAGATACTCGGTTTCCTGCCGGCGCTCTGCCTCGCCATTATCCGTTCGTTGGAAACAGGGTCTTCGGTGTGGGCTGTGATAGCTATGACAGCGGCTGTGTTTGTGGTGGTGCAAATTCTTCAGGATTTGATAATTACGCCGCGAATTATGGGTAAGAACACGGGACTGAATCCGGCAATGATACTGCTCTCGCTGTCGATTTGGGGCAAATTGCTCGGTTTCCTTGGATTGCTTGCCGCTCTGCCGTTTACTTGTATGGTAAAAACCTATTACACCGAGTTTGTTGCCAAGCAGCACGACCGTTCGTTGAGGCTCGATGCCCTAAACGATGTGCAGCTGCCGATCCCCGACCCACAACAAGGGAAACCCAAAAACCTACTGAAACTACGTCGCAAACTATCACAATGAAACACCTTATTATTATAACGGGACCAACTGCGAGCGGCAAAACCGATTTGGCGGTGAATCTTGCCGAACATTACGGCACAGAGATTATTTCTGCCGATAGCCGTCAGATTTTCAAGGAGATGCGCATAGGCACTGCAGTTCCCGACAAAGAGGTGTTGCTCCGTGTACCGCACTATTTTATTCAAACTCGCTCTGTAAATGATTATTACAACGCATTTATGTACGAAACCGAGGTCATAAGCCTTCTAGAAAATACACTGTTTCCTAAATACGACACCGTGATAATGTGCGGTGGATCAATGATGTATGTAGATGCGGTGTGCAACGGTATCGACCTGATTCCCGACCCTGACATGGAGATTCGCAATAATCTTTGGCAGAGGTTCAATAATGAGGGAATTGTGCCATTGCAAGAGATGCTTTTGAATCTCGACCCAGAATATTACAAAATATGCGATCTGAACAATCACAAGCGTATTATCAAGGCATTGGAAGTGAGTATTCAAACTGGCAAACCTTATTCTACATTCCGCACTGGAAAAACCAAGCAACGCAGTTTTAATATAATTAAAGTTGGCGTGAATATGCCACGAGAAGTTCTGCACAACCGTATAAACCAGCGAGTTGACAAGATGATAGGAGAGGGACTTGTGGATGAGGCGCGTGCGTTGTACCCATTGAAACATCTAAACTCGCTCAACACTGTGGGTTATAGAGAGTTGTTCGATTATTTTGACAATAAGACCGACCTCAGCACCGCAGTAGAACTTATCAAGCGCAACACACGCCGATATGCACGCAAACAGATTTCGTGGTTCAACGGCGACAACAATATTGTTTGGTTTCAGCCGGATAAGGTTGATGATATAATCAATTATTGTAATTGTAAAATTTTAGGCTAATGGATAATCTGAAATTAAGCATAGTAATACCTCTATATAACCGTCCTGATGAGATAGACGAATTGTTAGATAGTCTTGAAAAACAAACATCTAATAATTTTGATGTGATAGTAGTGGAAGACGGCAGCGATAAGCCATCGAAGGATATTATAGAAAATCATTCAAACAAGCTTGATATAAAATATTTTTTTAAGCAGAATACTGGTCCTGGTCTTACGCGTAATTACGGCGCGGAACGCAGCGATGGTGATTATATAGTTTTTTTCGACAGCGACTGCATTATTCCTCCCGATTATATTAAGATTGTTACCGAAAGTCTTGAAAAAGAATATGTTGACGCATACGGTGGTCCCGACGCCGCCTTGCCCACTTTTACGCCCGTGCAAAAGGCGATTAGCTATGCCATGACCTCGATACTCTCTACGGGCGGCATTCGCGGAGCAAGCGAAAAGGCTGGAAAATTTCATCCGCGCAGTTTCAATATGGGTTTTTCGCGAAAGGTGTTTGAGGCTACCTCGGGGTTTTCTAATATGCGGTTTGGAGAGGATATAGATATGACTCTCAGGATATTAGAACAGGGCTTTACAACAAAACTAATAAAAGACGCCTTTGTTTATCATAAGCGCAGAACCGACTTTAAAAAGTTTTTTAAACAGATATTCAATTCAGGGTGTGCGCGTATTAATTTGAAACTCAGGCATAAAGGCTCGTTGAAACTTATTCACACATTTCCGTCGCTATTTTTGTTAGGAAATATTTTTTGTATTTTGGCGGCAGTGGTTAGCGCGTTGATATTCAAAAATATAGCCGCACCATTGATATGTGTGTCGCCGTTGGTGCTTTTTGCATTGATGGTGTTTGTGGATTCGGTGCGTCAAAACGGTTTTAAAGTTGGTCTGCTGTCGGTAATAGCTGTGTATGTGCAGTTATCTGCCTATGGTTTAGGATTCCTTAAGGCTGTATGGCACGGGCTGATACGCAAAAAAGGCGACACGTTTGGATTTGTGAGGAATTTTTATAAATAGTAGGAGGTTATAAAAAAAACGCTATCTTTACGGCATAAACATAATAACATAAACATCATTAATATGAAGAAACTATTTTTTATATTTGCGTTTGTTCTGATTGCATTTATGGCGAATGCGCAATCGCCAACCGCTTCGGTGGCAGCAGCTCAGACAATTAAGGCGGGAGAAAAATTTACCGTTACTGTAAATATCTCTAAATTAGATCTTTCGTGCTTTGCTCAGTATCAGATTCAAATACCATCTGGCTTTACACCTGCGGAGATATCAGGCGGTTCCGACAATGCAAACTACTATTACGAAAATGGCAAGGTGCTCTATCAATGGTACAAACTGCCTGTAGACCGCAACAATGTGGAACTAAGATTCGATCTTACAGCCGACAGCAAATTGGCAGCCGGCAAATATCAGATGCCAGGATATTTCAGCTATCAGTACAACAACCGTCTCGGACAAGCTGACACAGAGCTTACCGTTGAGGTTAAATAATTGATAATATGGAACAAACCGACGACGAGCGTTTTATGCGAGCCGCGCTCGAACAGGCAACTATAGCCTTTGAGCAAGACGAGATACCTGTGGGCGCCGTGGTGGTGTCGGGCGGACGAATTGTGGCACGAGCCTACAACTACACCGAACACCTCAACGACGTTACCGCGCACGCCGAAATGCAGGCTCTTACCTCGGCTACGGCGGCAAGCGGCGGCAAGTATCTTACCGGCGCAACGCTGTATGTTACCCTTGAGCCGTGCCTGATGTGCGCTGGTGCGTTGGCGTGGTCGCAGATTTCGCGGATAGTCTTCGGGGCTTCGGACCCTAAGAAAGGCTATATGCGTTTGCAAAACTCTTTGTCTGACGATTCTATTAAGATTCTCCATCCTAAAACTGAGGTAGTTGGTGGTGTCTTGGAAAATGAGTGCTCTTCCCTTTTGAAAAAATTTTTTGGAAAAAAACGGATTGTTTAACATTTTAAATATCATAAGTTATGAAGTTACAACCAATAAAAATGATCAATAGATACAATTGCGGCTTGGCATTAACGGCTGTCGCATTGTGTACTATGCAGTCGTGCGGTGGGTCTGATAACAAAGTGATTCCTGTGCCTGACAATTTCGAGGTTATCGGCAACCCGTTTATGCCTTTGTGGGAGCATATTCCCGACGGCGAACCTTACGTATTTGAAGACCCCGACAATCCCGGAAAATACCGCGTGTATCTTTATGGTTCACACGATATCGAGATTTCTAACTACTGTGGCCGCAACCAAGTGGTATGGTCGGCTCCTATCGATAGCCTTAACAGTTGGCGCTATGATGGCGTTATTTTTAAGGTGGATAAAAATGGAAAAGGCAAAGAACAGCAAATTGCCGATATGCTTTACGCTCCCGACATTGCTGTAAAGATTGAAAGCGACAGCACTAAAACCTATTATCTCTATCCCAACAACCAAGAGTCCGGACGTAACGGAATGGTAGCCAAGAGCTCCCGTCCTGATGGCCCGTTCGAAGTTTGCAACTGGAGTCCTACCAACCCCAACAAGACAAACGGTGTTTTAGAATTTGACCCCGCAGTGTTTGTCGACGACGACGGCCGTGTGTATGGCTATTGGGGGTTCCGCCGCTCTTATGCCGCCGAACTCGATCCCGAAACTATGGCGACAGTGAAAAAGGGCACTCAGATTGTTGAGGATATGATTCCAGGATATCAGCAGGACAAGGTGTTTAGATTTTTTGAGGCATCGTCGATCCGCAAAATCAAGGATAAATACGTGTTTGTTTACAGTAGGTGGACTGCTGACGGCGACTTTGGATTGCCCGAATCAAATTACACTCTCGCATACGCATATAGCGACCATCCGCTCGGACCGTGGACATATGGCGGCACAATTATCGACGGACGCGCCCGCGAAAAAGCTGATGACGGCACTATTATCGAGTCTGCCACAGTTAGCGGCAACACTCACGGAAGTATTTGCGAAATCAATGGTAAATGGTGGGTTTTTTACCACCGTCAAACTGGTTTAGACGAATATGCCCGTCAGGCTATGGTTGCCCCAATTACTGTTAAAGTAGAAGAGGGCGAGGGCGGCAGAGTAGTGATTTCGGAGGGCGAATACACATCCGAAGGCTTTCAAACAGAGGGGCTTGATCCATTCCAATGGCATCCTGCTGGAATTGCATGCTGGTATACCGGACCTAAAAGAGCGGAGCACGAATGGCCAAACAATGTGTTCTATGGTTCGTACATAGCTTCGGCATACGGCACAGAAACCAATTTTACAGAACCTTTAGCATTAAAAAACAATATCAATCCCGTGGTAAACAATACCGATGGTTCTATAGTTGGTTATAAATATTTTAATTTTTCTAAGACAAAGGGTAAAAAAAATATCCGGTTGTATATCAACCTTATACCACAAGGCATTGAGGGTAATATAGATATTTGTATCGACCGTCCGTGGACCTTTGACGGCGGCAGATGCATAGGCAGCATAGAGATAACGCCTGAAATGCCTCAGGTGCTTACACAGATGTCGGTAGAATTGCCTCAATTGGCTAATATCACTGGCAAACATGCGCTATTCTTTGTTGTTTCGTCACCTAAAGAAGAAAAATCGGTTTGTACATTTGAAAGCTTTGTGTTTGGAGAATAGCTGATTATTATAATTAAATATAAAAACAAAAAGGGGAATGAAAATTCCCCTTTCTTTTTAAAAAGTATTACTGTGTCTATCTGTTAGTTATTATGTGCCTATTCGTGTGCGGTTTTTACGTATACGGTTTCAAATGTTACACTGTCGTACACTGCGAAGAAACCTAAGCAAGTTTTGTCTTCAACCGATGTTGTGAAAAACTGTTTCGGGTTCATTTTGGTTTGATTGTATTCTGCAAGATAGTTGTAAGTTTTTTCATCGATAGTGCGGAATTCCAATTTGAGTACGTCGCCCGATTCGAGAATCATATCTTTGTCGTTTTCCATATCGCTGTCGTAGTAGAGACCGATATCGAACGGAGAATCACCCTTGCATTTGCCAGCGTCGGAAAAATATATTTTGCCGTTTTTGTGAATTCGAGCCCAGCCATAAGCCTCGTAACCTTCAGGTATATTGGTGGTTTCAAATTCTAAAATTTGCATCCAGTCCATAAGGTTCGCCCATAAAAATTGAGGCTCAGTTATTTCAATTTTGGTCATCAAAGTTGAAGAACCGAGATATTCCACACCGTTGATAGTAACTTTGAGGCTGTATGTTTCGCCTGTTTTTGTTTCTATTTTGTTATCAGGACGATAGCAGCCGTCTTGTTGATATTTCAAAGGTGTTTCGGTGCCGTCTGATGATATTATTCTCACATCGTCAACCCTTATGCCGGCTGTTTTGGTAGAGTCGTCCATGTTGCGGGTGCTGGAGATTTTTACCTCGGCATATTCGGGGGTGAGGTGTCCCTCGATTACAGGTATCGGATCAATGTCTTTATAGTCGAGCTCAATATCTTTTGTGCAAGAAACCAAAGTGCTTGCAATTGCTAATATGTATATAATTTTTTTCATAGGATTTCAGATTTTTAATTGTGAATTTTTAATTATGAATTATGTATTTTTAATGATGAATTAAAATTTGATTGTATAAGTTACCGACGGGATGATTCCGAATAGTGAAGTTTGCACTGTTTTTGTTCCAGTAGCAGTTTCGTCGTCGTTTTCAAAAGTTATCAAGTATGGGTTGTAATGGTTGTAGAGGTTGTAAACGCCGAACGACCAGATTCTTGTGTATTTAGGACGCTCTTTTGTATTGTTGATGCCTACATCTAAGCGGTGGTAAGCAGGAGCTCTGTAGCCGTTGTGCTCAGCATAGTAGTAGTGTGTCCACTCGTCGATATCGTATTTTGCGCTCGGAGCTGTAAGAGCCTGACCAGAAGTGTATACCCAAGTTGCAGAGAGATCCCACTTGTGGTTGATTTTGTACATGCCTACGATAGAGATGTCGTGACGGCGGTCGTTTGATGCGGTGTACCATTCGTTGTTGTTGAGTCCGTCGATTTTGTTCTCAGCCCAGGAAAGTGTGTAAGAAACCCATCCTGTAAAATCACCGAGGTTTTTCTTAGCGTAGAGTTCCACACCGTATGCGCGGCCTTTGCCGTTGAGCAGTAGGCTCTCCATCTCGATAGCCGAAACGAGGTTTTTGCCGTCTTTGTAGTCGTACACGTTTTCGATGTTTTTGTAGTAAGCCTCCACAGAAAACTCGTATGTTTTGCTTTTTGTCTCAGCCATATATCCTACGCTGATTTGGTCGGCGATTTGAGGTTTGATGATGTTGCTCGAGAGCACTGAACGGCCTATAGGAGACGACATTCCGTTGTTTAATATGTTCTGAATGTGCTGCGAAGTACGGCAGTATCCTGCTTTAATGCTCTGATGTTCTGAAAGTTCGTACTTCATGCTGAGACGGGGTTCTAAACCGAAGAAGCGTTTTACCAATTTGCCTTTGCTGTAAAAGATGGTGTCTGTAATCAAGCCGTCGGCATCGAGATTGTAATAAGGATTTCCACCCAAAGCGTTGAAAATAACTCCGCGAGCACCGAACGAAACTTCGAGACCGAAATTAGTTTTGATGTCCTCGCCAGCCCAGAAAGATATTTCGTCACCGTTGCGGTTTTCTTTTTCGATAAGGCCGTTGCTTGCTTTAAGTTCTCCTGATTTCAGGTCAATATGGTCGAACTGAAAACCTAAGTTAATTTTTTGATATTCAGAAGGTGTGAGAGCGATGTCTTCTCTTGCGATCTGGTGTCTGAGGTATCCGTCGAAGCTCTCTCTAACCTTAAGTACGTCCATTGATTCAACAAAATCATAGTTGCTGTAAACAATTGAAGTCTTTGTGCTAAAAGCTCTTCCAAAAGAGTGTTTGTAGTCGGCGGCAGCGGCAGTGTTGCCCCAGTGAACTTCTGCAATGTGGTTGTCCATTTCCATATTGTCGCGTCCGCGGAAAAACATAAGGTTCAAAGTTCCGTTTTTAGAAGGTTTAACAGTTATTTTAGAGTTAACATCATAGAAGTTTAACACCTTGTCGCCATATTTTTCTGTCGGTTTCAAGAAAATTTCGAAATAAGTGCGGCGTGCAGCCAAGAAAAACGAAGCTTTGTCCTTAATGATAGGTCCGTCGAATGCAAATTTAGACGAGAGCAATCCAATTGAAGCGTTTAATCCTATGCGTTCCATGTCACCGCTGCGGGTTTTGATGTCGAACACCGAAGAAGATGCGTCGCCAAACTGGGCGGGTATGGCACCTTTATATAACGATGCATTGGTGAGAGCCTCGTCGTTGAAGGTGGAGAACACGCCCATAAGGTGACCAGCATTGTAGATAGGAGCGTTGTCGATAAGAATAAGGTTCTGAGCAGCAGTGCCTCCGCGAACTTGGAAACCGCACGATCCGTCGCCCTCGCTCTTGATACCGGGGAGGAGTTGGATAGATTTTATCACATCTCTTTCGCCCATAAGAGCGGGAACTTTTGCCATTTCCGACATTTGGATGTTTTCAACACCGATAATCACGTTGTCGGTACGGCTACGGCCGTGTTTTGCTGTTACTTGAACCTCTGAAAGTTCAGTGGTTTCCTCTTCGAGTTTTACATTTATCTTTGCATTTTCAGAAGAAACTTGAATTTCTTGGGGAACAAAGCCTAAACAACTAAAATATAGAGTTGCGGGCAGTTGTTTAACCTTTAAGATGAAATTACCCTCTGAGTCAGAGATAGTTCCATTTGTTGTTCCTTTTTCGGCAACCGAAACAAAAGAGATCGGTTTTCCGTCGTTTCCGGCGATTACACCTGAAATTTTGGCAGACTGAGCGCACACTGAGAGCGACATCAGTGTAAATACTAATGCTAATATGTTTTTCATAGAAAATGTGTTATAATGATTTGGAAGAATTAGATATGATTATATCCAATAAAGTTGATTAAAATAGTGTATAATTTCTTTGAGTGTTTTTCATAGAATTTTACAAATCTACGTCGCTTGCTCCTGATGAGTAAATTTCACGGTTGTTGAATATAAGATGGCGGAGGTTTATTTCTGATGCTCCTGATGCGTTGATAATCAGGTTGTCAACCTTTCCGCGGATGTCAACGTCGCTTGCTCCAGAAGCTGTTACTTCAATTTCTTCAGCCTCGATGTGGTCGATGTCAACGTCGCTTGCGCCAGAAACTTGGAATACTGACTTGCCGGCTTTGAAGATAATGTCTAAGTCGCTTGCACCGCTAACTTGAGCGTTTAACATGCCTTTAACTTCGAGGTTGCCAATCAAAACATCGCTGGCACCGCTTACGCGCAGTTCGAAATCTTCGCAGAAGGTGTATTGCGGAATATTAACATCGCAAGCGCCACTTGCACGGAGTGCGTTGAGTGATTCTACGCAAATGTCGATTTTTGTTTTTTTGCTAATGCGAGCGTGGTGACTTTCTACTTTGATAAAGAGTTCTCCGTTAACAACTTCTGTAATCACTTTAGCGATAGATTTGTCATCGCTTGTTATTACTAGATTTTGTTTTTGTCCGCATGTGATGTTTACTTCTACCGGTGCGGAAACTGTGATTTTGTCGAATTTGTCCACATTGCGTGTTTCTGTTACGAAATCGGTTGGATCTGTGCAAGAAAATGCTGTTGTTGCTGATAATAACAATCCAGCTAATAATGTAAGTACTTTCATAATCGTTTTGTTTTTGAAATGTTTATAATTTATTTATTTTTAATCTACTATTGTAATTTTTGCAGCGCCAGAGAAACTCACCTGTCGGTTTTCGGCTTTAAACTTTTCGGATTTTACCGATGTTGCTCCCGATGCTTCCAGACTTAAGGCTTTAGTATTACCTGAAAGAGTTACTTTGCAGGCTCCCGAAGCCTCTATGTCCAACCTTTCGGTTTCGGCAGAAATTGTAGTTTTTCCAGCTCCCGATAATTCAAGTGATATCGAGTTTGCTTTGCCTGTAAAAGAAAGGTTGCAAGCGCCAGTTCCTTCAAATATTGCGCGGTCGGCTTGTCCTTTGATATCGAGGTGGCTCGCACCGTTGATTTCTACCGACAGCCTTCCTGATGCCACTAAGTCGTCAAATGTGGTTTTGGATACTCCCGAAGAAGTTATCGAAAAGTTTTCAACGGTGGTTTTCTCAGGGAAAATCACGTTCGACAACCCTGATGCCGTCAAACTTTTTAAATCCTCAACCCATACTTCTACTTTGTATGATTCAGAGATGTTTTTTAATTTAATAACACCTGTTACCGCTATATTGAGTTCTCCATTGTTTACCGTGGTCTCTACTGTATGCAGATTTTTTGAATCGCAGGTAATAGCTACCTTTTGTTCCTTGCCAGTTACTACAATAAGTTCTACTGGACCCGAAACCTTTATTTTGTTGAACTTTCCTACCGTGCGCTCAACTGTTATAAGGTCGCGGGGCTTTCCTGTTCTTGCACCTGCGCCGAAAACGTGAGCGGCGAGAATCATCATTGTTAATATTGCTACTATTTTTTTCATTTTTCTCGATTTTAAAATTTTCGATTTGTTTTTCTGTTGCAAATTAACGGCGGAAACAAAAGTTGTGCAAATTTTTGCGGTTGCAACGCTGTTTCACGGCTGTGGCAATGGTGTAAAAGCCGTGTGTCAAACTTGTGTCATTTTTGCAACTTTCTGTAATAAAGTTGCTTAAAAATTTGTTTTTTTCTTATTAATGCCGTATCTTTGCATTGGAAAAAAAGAAAAAAAATGTATGAGGTGTAAATTATACATAACATTTTTAGCCTTCGTTGCGGTGTTGTTTTCGTGCTGCCACAAGAAGAGCGAGGTGTTTTCGAGCCTCGAAACGGCAGATTCGCTACTTTCTGCCGATTGCGACTCTTTAGCGGCTATGTTTTTTTACCAATTGGATATGCCCGAAGACACCACAGAAGAACTTGCATATTATAATTATGTGGCGTCGCGAATCAACTGCCGAAACTACGAATATCAAGATCCTGAGGTACTTGACTTGCCAATTGCCTATTTTAAGCAGACCGGCGACAGCAAACGGCTTGCTTATTCTTACTGTTATAAGAGTATTTTTCTTGTGAATTATTCTTACGACCTATCTTCGGCAATGATTTACAACAAGATGGCGGAAGAAATTGCCAAAAATCTCGACGACGATATTCTCAAATACAACATTTATTCTAACGGCTACACCATAGCCGCAGGATGTTTCGACACGCAGGAATGTCTCTCGTACGCTATGCAGGCATACCACACGGGCGAAAAAATGCACGAAAAGAGCCGCCTTGCATATCCCGCCAACTATATCACTATGTGCTACAACGATATGAATATGTCGGACAGCGTGCAAAAATATATGTCGGTGTGTCTCAATCTGATAGACTGTTATAATATGGGTGCAAAGGCTTCGGTGTACGCATCGTTTGGCGACGCTATGTTTAATAAGGACAATTTTTCGATTGCCGAACAGTATTATTTAGAGTCGGTTGGCATTATCGAAAACGCCGACGCATTCAAGGGACTTACAAAAATTTACCTCAGCCGTGGCAACCTTGCCAAAGCCAAGGAGTGCTACGCCAAGGCTCTGCGCCCCGACGCATACGAATCTAATATAGATATTATGTCGGTATATGCCGGATATTTAGAGCGTTCGGGCGATTTGGCGTCGGCATCGTCGGTCTATCGGAGGGTTTCGGTAGAAAAAGATTCGCTTTACCGTGTAAAAGAGCGCAATATGCTCACGCAGATGGACAACCTCAACCGAATTTTTGCCGAACAGAAATTTGATTCGGAACTTTTGAAAAGCGACATCAACCGTCTGAAAATATGGTTGATAGTGTGCGCTGTGCTTACTGCTGCGCTTGCGGTGATGTTGCTCATACGCCGCGCCAAGGTTAAACGCGAATCGGTGTCGTTGGGTGCGCAACTATATGAGCGTCTGCTACAAAACGAAAATATCTCGCAGTGGTCGAAAGACGAGCGCGAGATAGTTTCGTCGTATTATTTTGCCGAGAATCCCGCCTTTGGCACCGAAGTTACCAACGGTTACCAAAAACTCTCGGTTAATGCCAATATCTTCTTGATACTTCACCATTTAGGCAAAAGCAAAACCGAAGTGATGGACATTATGGGCTTCTCCGACCAAGCATACCGGTCGCTGAAATCAAGGATTGAGAAGATGCGTAAAGGGTAGGGGGCTACATTCTCTCTTTTTCATCGTTGCCTGCGCCGGTGCCTTTGTATTTTGATTTGGCGGGGTTGAAACGGTATTGAAACTGAATGTAAAATTCCTTGGTGTCGTAGGTGTCATTAATCTCCATATACCCTTGCGACGACAATACTTTGATATCGCGGCAATGGCTTTTGGTGAGGTCTGCAACTCCCGCCTCAACATTAAACGAACCTCCAAAAAACGATTTGGAAACATACATATCAATCACATAATAGTTTGACTGATAGTAGTTATCCTCGCGGTGACCTTTGCTCACAAAGTTGAAATCCAAGTCGAAACACCAACCATTGCCAAATTCAAAATAATTGTCGATCTCGGCAGTGAAGGCAGGTTTGTTTAAATGATGTGTAACGCCTTGTATTTCAATATCAAACTTCTGTTTTGTAAGCGAAAGGTCGATTTGCGGAGTGTAACAGCCGAATTCAGGCGAGGCAGAGAGGTTCAACTTTAATCCTTGCACATTTTTTTCATAGTTCTTTGGACGGTTGATAAGCACCTCAGGATTGTTGTTATCCACTACACCCCAATACATTATGAAGTGTTTAACATTTCGGTACGAGGCGTTAAGTTGCAGGCATTTCCACGAAAGAATGTATGCAAACTCGCTGATTTCGCGAGGTTGAAGGGCAGAGTTGCCCGCCTCTATGAAGTAACGGTTGCCATACATAAACGAGTTTCGCATCATAAAATATGACGGTCGTTTGGTTTTTTGAGCATACGAAAGGTCCATCTCAAAATTTCCCGGCGAAAAACTCAGCGATGCCGACGGGAAAAAGTTGTCGTATTTTCTTGATGTTTCGTTGTCTAAAACTCCGCCGTTAAAATACTTAAAATCAACATTTTCGTAACGGAGTCCCGCTTTCGCGCTCCATTTGTCGGCAATTTTGCGACTGTACTGAACAAATGCCGCCGTGGTAACTTGTTTGCTGCGGCTTTCAACTGTGGGCACATACTCTTCGGCAAGGCTTTTAAAATTGTCGCTATAATCCGAAACTGTGTTTTCGCCTCCAAACGAGAGTTTTCCTCCAAAAATATTGTCGGACAAGACAAGTTTTTCTGCAATCATTTTGCTGTCTATCAGGTCGGTAGAACCTATTGTGCGGTTGTCTTGAACGTTGGCATTCTCAAAGTTGTTTGATTTTTTGTCAACAGAATGTGCGTACAAGTCGGCGTTGAAATCTACCGACATTCCGCCAATCTTGCCGTTGTAATAGGCATTGACGGTCTGCATCGCTGCCTTGTCGAGGTGAGTGTCGTGTTTTTCAGATATTTGGTCGATAGCCGAACCATCTTTAAACGCTGTTAAATCGCCATTGCCTTCGTCCTTGTCTTTATAATCGCTGCCGATTTTAAACTTGAAACCCGCAAAATTGTTCTGGTCGAATTGATAGTTCATTCCGCCTGTAAAAATATATGTTCCGCTGTTGTATTCCACCCGCTCGCGCTGAGTGTATTCCCATATAGCGTTTGAATTGAGATAGTTATGCACATTCGACTGCAAAAAATTATGGCTGTCGCAATGCGTTGCGCCGGCAAATATGTCAAGATTTTGTTTGCGGATGTTGATGTTTGCCCTGTTTAAAAAATCGGCGTTTTCATAGTACGACATCACGCTTGTGTATTCAAAACTGAGTCCGTTGTCCAAGGGTTTCAGAGTGTAGATTTTGATAACAGCCTGCACCTCGGCATTGTATTCCGCGCCCGGGTTGTTGATTACCTCGATGGTCTTTACGTTTTTGGGATCAAGTTGTTTCAACTCGCTGTCGTCGCGCACTTTAACGTTGTTGATGTAGATTTCTGGCGTACCTTTGCCAAAAACTTCGATGCCATCTTTGGTGGATGTTACGCCGGGAAGTTTGGTAAGCATTTGCGTTGCCGTTAACGAGTTGGACAACAGCGTGTTTTGCACGTCGGTAACCATTGCGCCATCTTTGATTCTTGTCTTGGGCAAATCGGCAGAGATAGTAACCTCGCCGAGTTGGATATCTGACTCGCGCAAGATAATTTTGGATAGATTATCACTGATACTCAATATCTTAGTTTCGTATCCAATACACGATATGCATACGTTTGTTGCCCTTGGGTCGCTGTTGAGCGAAAAATGTCCGTTTTCGTCGGTAATAGTGCCGTTAACAAACACAGAATCAGGCGTTAGTAAAACCACGTTGGCAAAAATAACGGGCGAATTGTTTTCAGAGAAAACGCCGCCCGTTATGGTTTGG
>JAGCYI010000087.1 GCA_017960885.1 Bacteroidales bacterium | reverse complement strand
AGACCCATATGCATTGTGAGGTTAAACTTGGGCGTTTCGCCGTCGCAACCGATGGGCGCGTGGGTGATAAGCACGCAGTCGGTGAGGTTTCCGATCTGACACTGCACAATAGCGTTGGAACACATAGTCTCCTGATTGAGAGGACTTTGCAATTCACAAAGTCTGCAACCCTGACCTGCGCCCTTGCAGCCGCCGTGTTTTTTGATACTCCGTTCGTCGTAAGCCGACTGACGAATAAGTTCCTTAGCCGAACCGTCCCAACCGATGATAGTACCGAGCCTCAACTCGCGGTTTTCGACGGTGGTCATATTCAAATTAATTCTGTTTGCCATTATGGTATTGTTTGTTATGATTTATTTATGGCGCAAAGGTAGAATGGTAGGAAATTTTCACCAAGAAGAATGGAAGTTTTGGAGTCTTTATCCAAATTAGATATCAATTATAGATTATTTTATTAAAGTCAAGATAAAAGAAAGGTATTTGGAGAATAAAAATAGTTTTGTGAATTAGCGAAATAATTGTTTCCTTTGCATTAAAGAAGGCACGTTATGAAAAACACTTTGCTTTTAATAATATCAATCTTAGTAGTTCAATCGGCTTGGGGACAGAAAGTTGATTGGACTAAGCCGTTGTATACAATTAGTGTAAGCACTTATCATGATTTTACAGAAGAGGATTTTAAACGTTTTCTTGATTGGATGCCAAACTCAGAAGGAGAAGAAATGCCTGATGAAATAATGTTCCCATTCCATTTTAGGATAGTAGACACTGTTGGAACTTATACTTATTTAGGCGACACTATGATTTACAATGATAAATATGGTAGAACAAGTATATATATTGGAGGAAAACCTACTCACGAAGAATATAATTCAAATTTTATTTTAAAATACGATACTTTTGGTTCGCTAAGTTCAAAAATAAAGTATTCAGATACAATAAGTTACACAAATAAATATGACAAGAAAAATAGGTTAATTAAAATCATTGGAACAGATAAAAAAAAGATTTTTATAAAATATAGAGGAACTACAAAAATTGAAAATTCCCATACACCAAAAGACCGATACCACAGAATTTACTATTATAAAGACCCAAATTACCAAAATGATACATTGATAATAACTTTTCGACCTCGTAATTGCCAATATACAAGAACTGAATATGATAGCCTCGACCGTCCTTTACAAATTGACTATTGGGCTGATAGTGGATTGTTGTGCGAAAAAGGATTCAATTATAAGGAATTTCATTACATCGACAATATCAAAATTTGCAGAATATTTGAAATTGACTGTGCTTTTTATTCCGGTACAATCTATAAAAAAGAAGAAGAGTGATTATAATTGCCAACAATTAGCCAACTTCGAGAGTATTACAAAAAAGAAAAACATAAAAAACTGATATTATCTAAAAGATGTAACTAGCGTGTTTTTGTGAAACTCGTTTTGCTATAATTCTGACGCCTGCAATACCTCAAAAAATTAGCATAAAACCTCAGAAAGGTGTATTAACTATGCTTAAAAGGAAGATATACAGCGAGTTGCTAAACCACAATTATTCTTAACTTTGCTTCTCCCGATTATATGTCCTGTCATACCTTGCCTGAGCCCGTGACCAAGGCGCAAGTGTATTATAGTTGTCGTCTTTTACGATGCAATATGGCGAAGTGTAATAATCGTCGTCGGCCTCAAAGAGACACCGCCCCGACGCAATTAATTTGTCGTCTCTTGTGCCGTCTACTGGATCAGCACCGAGTGCGTCGTATATAGCCTTGTCGATTTCACAAAGTTGGTAATAGCCCCGCCAACTACGCTCCGCCGTATAGAGGTTTCGCTCCTCGTCGTAACAGGCCTTCCATCCAAGTCCTTCTTTGAATTGCATCACTTTTTAATTTTTAATTTTTCACAAAAATATAATTTGCTATTGATTTTAGCAAGTTTTTTTTTATTTTTGTAATATTATACGCTTTTAGTATTTTAAAGAAAAAATGAAACATCTAATAATAACAATCTCTCTCATTGCCCTGATAGCCTCAAATGCATTTTCGCAGGTTATCAAAGGCACAATCACAGATAAAGATAATAACCCTCTACCGGGTGTAACTATTATACGGGTTGCAAAAGAACTTACTGGAACAATCACGGATATTAATGGCAATTATTCTATTTCTGTACAGTCAGGAGTTAACAACTTGGAAATTAGTTATATTGGATATAAAACAATAAAAAAAACATTTCAATTGGAAAAAGGTGATACCATTACCTTTGATACAACATTTACAGAAGAAACGGAATTGGCAGTTGATTATACATTTTTTTACATCCCAACTATGTCTCAATTCAATTTTATTAATAATAGTGGTCAATCAAATGGTGTATTTTTTTTCAACAACAACTATCTAAAATATTCCGACATAGATGGTGACGACGAATTGAAAATGGGCATACATTTTCAGCCAGTAATTACCAAAAAAAATATGTATAATAATGTGACATTTGAAGCAATGTGTGATTTACGGGCAATTAGTATGCAAAACAAAAACACAGAAAATACTTTAAATGTAAAGCCACATTTCAGAATGAAAGTAGACACATACAGTTGGGACTTTAATATAGGCTATACAAAGGCTATTGAACATCAAGTGGAAATGCCTGATCAACTTTATGGATTAGACCATTTCTATTTTTCGGAAGTCAACGATGGCTTTTCAATTACTTACAACAATGGTTTGAAAAGTTCAATTTGGCTCGACTGCATTGACAATAATATTTTCAACAAAAAATGGAACAAAGATGCTCTTTGGGGATTGAATATGTTTAAGGTTGTAAATGCTGACAATTTTATGCAAAATATAAGGTTTTATGCCGATGTGCTTGTTGCCAACCACAGTTACATTGCAGACCAAAACCAAAATTTTGTGCACAATCTCGAAAGTGGAATGTATGGCGTTGTGTTCAATATTTTGAATTATGCACCTGTCATTTATTATAATAATCTTTCTGATGCGCCTTACAATTCAATGACGATAAATTATGAAATCAAATATGCCCAATCGCATTTTTTCGACAAAGACGCCATTCTCGACCACAAGAGCGGCAACGGTATTTTGAACACGTTGAGGATAAAATTTCCGCAGAACGTCATTATGGACATTGGTCATTTTTACGCAAAAAACTATGCAAGCACGTATTCCAATCAAGTATATAATTGCTTTGCAACCGACAAACCCGAAATATCCGTATTTTCGCTCGGCGCATCATATCAAAAATGGTTCGGAAATTATTATAGCAATTTTTATTGCGGCTTGTCGGCACACGCAAGAATTTTCCAAGACTTCATCAACCACAAATTTTCATATATAGCAAGTGCAAATTTGGTTTTGATTCCGGCGATAAGGTTTACAAGGTAATTAACTGAATTACTACTCACCTACCACTTTCTTCCGCGGACGGCAATTATCCCATCACCTCATATTCCGCCAATTTCCAACCTTTGATGTAGTGATTACGACACAATAATCATTTTCCAAAATTCACAAACATTTTCTCCCTTTGCGCCAACCCTGCCTATCTATTGAACCTAACAATATAAATTTCCTTTCCCTTACTTTTTATGCGCCGTTATGATGGTGAAACTGTGCGCATTAACGGTGATGGTGATGCCGTCGATGGTGCAATAAAAGTTTTTGCCGTTGCGGGTGATGGTGCACGATGGAGATTGGATTTTGGATTTGCAGTATGCTACAACGTCGGTATCGGCAGGGAGATTGAGGTTTCGCGAAATGCGCTGAGCACCTAATTCGGTGGTAAAAATTCGTGATAAATTATCTAAAAGATTTACCGGTGTGTTTTCGTGAAACTCTTTCATCTCCATTTTTACAAACGATGCAATCATCTGACGGTAAAGCGTTTCCACCATATCGGGATTTGCGCCGTAGGTTAAAGCCTTGTCACGGACTTTTTGGATTACTTTTTCCACACGCGAAGTGTCTTTTACACCGTCTTCGTTTTTCTTGAATTTTGACGCCTGCGATACGTATGTGCCACGCTCGGCAATGAGTTTGATGATATTGTCGTCGATACGGTCGATATTGGAGCGTACTTCGTCGAGAGAGTTACAAATCATAGTTTTAAATGTTTAATTGTTTATTACTAAACGCAATGAAAAAAGATATATTTTGTAAGAATCCAAACCATACCACAAGCCCGTCGTCTATACTTAACAACGGGCAAAATGGTAAATATAGTTTTTAGAAATCTTTAAACTTAAACATCACAATTATAGGATTGTCATCGGGATTGTATGAGTTGAGAATTTCTTTGTCTGTGTCGCTCAATAGAGGAAGAAGTTCCGGCTTGTAACTATCATAATTAGAGTCGTTTATGATTGTACTAAAATAGTTGTTGTAACAATCGCCTATGGTATGTCCAAATGGCATTTCTATGTTTCCGTTTTCGTCTCCGTTGAAGGTGTAAACATAGTAATTGCCTGATTTTTTGTTGTATACCACATTTTTGGCTATCTTCAACGACATCTCTGTGATTCGATACATTATAGTGTTTTCGGATTCATAAAATGCACCGGGCATATATCCTTTGATTTGGTCAAGAATAATAGATTCGCCTTCGGGTAAATTGCTTTCAGAGAATCTGTTACCGTATTTAAAATAGAATCGCGGAGTAAGTTTAGAATCTTTGTACTGATAAATAGTATCGCGCAAAATGGAAATATTGTCGTTGTAGGCTATTATAGGAGTGCCGGGACTCAACGAAAACGAACGTTGCACTTTGAAGGGGAAAAACTTATCTTTCAACTTAAAATCGCCATCAGAGATAATTATCTTAGATTCTATGCTGTCGTTTTGCTGAAAATCGCCCACAAAAAATGCGTATTGATCACCCGTGTTGATTATATGGGTAAATTTATACGGCAATTCGATTTTGTCTTTAAATTTGCCGTTGTTATCGTAAAAAATTAAATATTGTCCGTTGGCAACAATTAGGGTTTGCTTTTGCTCGTTGTAGGTAAAATTTTGGTAATAATCCACCTCCTCAGGACCGTTGCCTTTGTGCAAACTGTTGATAAACTTGCCTTTATTGTCGTAAATCTTGATTGGTTCGGTGCTCAAATACGGAAAATCGGCCACCATAATTCTGTTGTCGGTTACCTGATATTTGATAATCTGTTTTATCAATGCAGTATCGTTTTCCAATGGGATAAGATACGCTGATTCAACAAGTTGACTCAAAGGCGGAGCATCCTTCAATGTAGGATTTTCTACATCAACGATTATCAATCCGTCTTGCGATTGTGCGCCGCTGCCGTTGCAGCCCGAAAGCGCCATTGCCGCAGATATAGCGGCTGAAAAAATAAGTGTGTGTTTCATCATTACATATTTTAATTTTGTTTGTTAATTACGCCCTATTGACAAACAAAACTGAAAAATATTACACACTAATCAAAAAAAAAATTAAACTTTTTGCGTAGGCAATAGTTTTTTTATCTTGTCGGTTTCGCCGGCAAGAATAAGCGTGTCGCCTTCGGAGAGAATAACGCCTGCATCTGGATTCATTGTGGTGGTGCCATCGTGTTCGATTCCGAGAACCACGCATTGAGCCAATTCACCTATACGCGAATCTGCCAACGATTTGCCACAGAAGGGCATTTCGGGTAATACTTGAAGTTGTTCGAGCGAAAACGTGGAAGCGCGTTCTGTGGAATGATTTTCGCGACCTTTATTTACCGCAGTGTCAAGTTCTTGGCTAAAAAGTCGTATTTGCTTGTCGCTGCCTGCCACCACTATACGGTCGTGAGGATATAAACGTTCGCGTCCTCCCGGTGCATTTATATTTACTCCGCCACGAACAATGCGCACAATATTTACACCGCAAGAGCGACGAAGATCAAGGTTTAGAAGTTGATGACCACAATACAATGATTGCGGATTTAGGTCAAAATCAGCAAGATGCAGGTCGTAATTTAGGAAAGCATTCTCCACTTCGCGCCTTACCGAACGGTTTTGTTCTTGTTCACGTTCACGTGCCGAAAGATTATCGATAAAACGTTGCTCAATATCCGACGACTGTTTGTGAACCTTGCTCGAACGCATAATAATCGCCACAATAACAATCGCAAAAACCAGCGGAAGTCCAAGTGTAAGGTTAAAATACCGACCAATGCAGCCGATAACGAACATCATGCCCAAAATAATCCGTGCAACATTGAGCGCAACAAGCGTTACACGGCGGTATGAACTATCTTGTCGTAATTGTTGAGCCTCAGTAGAATTGTTGTGGCTTGCTATCATTCTATACAAAAACGGCGACAGCAATACCAATAACGCCAACAACGCCACAAGCCGCGAAACCCATTCCAAATTGTCGGGAATCACTGCTGCCACGGCATTGACAATCCATTCCGATACAAAATGTTGATAAAGCATTATTACAAAAGCACTTACTATGCCATAAACCGCCACTGAAAGTCCCACTTTTTTGAGTTGTTTTTGCAAAATGCTCTGTTGTGCAATGGTGCTTTTGCCTTGTGAAAGACGACCGATAAAAGTGAAAAATCTTTGAGGTAAAACCTTCTCCAACAGTTTGTAAGCGGGTTCTGCCAGACGGATGGTATATGGAGTTAAGAATGTGGTAATCACCGACACAGCCACCACCACTGGATAAAGATATTTTTCGGTAACGCCGATAGATTCGCCAAACTGCGCTATGATAAACGCAAATTCGCCCACCTGAGTAAGCGCAAAAGCCGATTGCATGGCAATTTTCATAGGTTGTCCCGAAAGCGTGATGCCCACGGTAGCAAATATTATCTGACCGATAATCACCGTTAAAGTTATCACAAGAATTGGCAGCCAATATTCAGCCAAAGTTGAGGGTGCAATCATCATACCCACCGACACAAAAAATATAGCGCCAAAAAGGTTTTTGATTGGCGACATAAGTTTTTCAATACGTTCACATTCAACGGTTTCCGACAAAATAGAACCCATAACAAATGCACCGAGAGCCTCGCTAAATCCAGCCATTTTGGCAATCAGCACCATGCCGAGACATAGTCCGAGGGCAACAATGGTCATAGTTTCGTCGTTGAGATGTTCGCGGCATTTTTTTAGGAGTGATGGAATAAGTGTAATGCCTGCCACAAACCACAATATCAAGTAAGCCAACAACTTGCCCACCTGTGCCAACATTTCCACACCGTCAAATTGTTGATTAACAGCAATCGATGCTAAAAGCACCATCAGCACCACGGCAAACAAATCTTCCACCACAAGTATTCCAAAACATATTTCGGCAAATTTGTGCTGCCTCAAACCAAGATCGTCTAACGCCTTGAAAACTATTGTGGTAGACGACATACACAACATTCCGCCCAAAAACAGCGAGTTCATCTCCGACCAACCCATCATTCGTCCAAGCATAAAACCGCTACCCATCATGCCCACAACAATGGTTAAACAGCCTATAAATGCCGTAGAACCCATCTTCAGAAGTTTTTTGAACGAAAATTCCAGACCGAGCGAAAAGAGAAGGAATATAACGCCGACTTCGCCCCAAGTTTCAGCACTTTCTACATTCACCCACGACGAGCCGCAGACGTATGGCCCGGCAAGTATTCCCGCTACTATGTAACCCAAAACTACGGGCTGTTTCAACCATTTGCACAAAAGACTGATGGCACCCGCCACCAACATTATTATTCCTAAATCGTGAAGCATGATTTATGTTTGATGTTATTTTCGAGCGCAAAGATACGTTTTTTTGACGAAACCAGCAAAACAAAATATCTGATTATGACGCAAACAACGATTCGGAGCAAAAAGTTTGTGCATATAAAAAATATTTGTTTTCTTTGCAAAAAAAGATGGTTCGCTATGAAAAATATTTTGCTTTTTATAATATCAATCTTTATTATCCAATCGGCTTTGGCACAGAAAGTTGATTGGAATAAGCCGTTGTATACGATTAGTGTTAGTTGTACCCGTGGGATGTACACCGAAGAAGATTTCAAACGTGTAGATAATTGGTTAAAAAACTCAAAGGAAGGAGAAGATATTCCCTTTGATATATCGTTTCCTCTTCATTTTACAATTTTAGATACTATTGGAACATATACTTATTCGGGCGACACTATGATTTATATGGATAAATATGGCAAGAAAAAGACATATCTTGGCGGCAAATATTCTGACGAAATATGTTATTCAAATTGTATTTTCAACTACGATTCTTTTGGTTATTTAATTTCCAAAATAGAGTCTTCAAATACAATTAGTTACACAAATACATACGACAAGAAAAATAGATTGATTAGTATCATTGGTACTGATAAAAAAAAGATATTTATAAAATATAGAGGAAATAAAAAAATAGAAAATTCCCATACGCCAAAAGACAGATACCATAGGATTTATTATTATAAAGACCCTAATTATCAAAATGATACATTGATAATAACTTACAGACCTCGCAATTGTCAATATACAAGAACAGAATACGACAGTCTCAATCGTCCTATACGTGTTGACAAATGGGCGGATAGTGGAGTATTCTGCGAAAAAGGATACAACTATACAACATACAAATATATCGACAATATGAAAATTTGTGAAGATTTCGATATTGACTGCTTATATACTTACGGCACAATCTACAAAAAAGAAGAGGAATGATTATTGCCAATACCTATTTTCCGAAACAACACTGTATTAACAATAATAGAAAAAGGAACGGCGACAACTATTCCAATACCTGTACAAAACAACAGTAGACTTATAATATTGCGTATTAATACAGTAACAATAAAAATATCGGCATTATCTCTACAAAGAATCATTGATAATTTTAAACTACGCCATAATTTTATTTGAGGATTGCATAATAAATAAGGCGCAAACATAAATAGCAATGATATTATACAAACAGGAGTTCCTAATATACAAAGCATTCCAATTATAAGTTCTGCAAAATCGGACATCATAATGAGCATTATTATAACAAAAATCCATATTCCTGTTATAATAAATTCAAAAGGAAACCATCTTAAACTCCAATTCTTTACCATTTTATCCGAATTATTTGATTGATTTTCATATTTGTTGTAACAATAAGCACGGATGTAAGATTTTGTTGAAATTGACACACTCACGAATACTATCAATAAAAAAAGAACGAACATCCCTATCATAAAAGCGCAAGGTGCACAATCCTCCGCTGCATCGTCTGAAAACGTAAGATCTGTTGCTACAAAAAACAATGCCAATGGCAGTAAATATCCCAACAATGCCCATAATGTCAGTTTCTGCCAATTAGACTTATACAGTTGCCAAGCCTCGCTGAATATTGATTTTATAGTAACATCTTTCATAATGAATTCTATTTTTCGTGGGCAAAGATACGCAAAATTTATATTTCAATACACTATAAAATCCCCTTCTCCATCAGCCAAAACACCCCCTTCCTCCATTCGGCGGTGCCTGTTTTTTTGTATCCTGCGTTTTCGTAGAGCATTATTGCGTGGGGATTGAGGGTGAAAACATCAAGACGGATTGATTCAACTCCTTTATTTTTAAGCGTTTGCTCAATGTGGTGGAGCGTTTGTTTGGCAATGCCCTGATTTTGAAATTTTGGATTGACACAAAGGCGGTGAATCACCCGAAAATTTCCACTGTGACAACTCCAATTTCCAAATTGATATGCCGTATCCTGATTTTGATTTACGGCAAACACAACGACTATTTCGCCGCCTTTAACGCCAACAAAGAGATTTCCATCGTTGATGTCGCCACGGTAATCGGCTTCGGTGGGATAAATTTCATCCCATTGGTGAATGTTGTTGCGCTCCATCACGGCTATGGCGTCTTTGACCAAAAGGCAAATGGAGGGAAGGTCGGTGGAGGTGGCTTTTCGGAATGTAAGCATATTGTTTTAGTGTTTTGGTTTTGGTGGGACAAAGATAGGAATTTTTGCGCTGCCGGCAATAAAAAAAGCACATTCTTCAAAAAACTGAAAAACGTGCTTTTCCTGACGATAAAAAATACAAACAATCCTATTTATTCTTAACCCCGTAAAGTCGGTTATCCACTTTGTTGTAATAAGTTACAATCTTTTCAAGTGCCTCTTTTACAGGAATTGAAACATCAAACGTAGATATGGCGCGGAGTTCCAACTGTTTGAGAATGTTTCTACCGATTTTGGCGCAAACTATCGCACGGCAGTCGGAGAGAATTTCTACGGCTTCGGATTTTTCACCTCCGCCGCAGGCATTGCCACCGCCGTTTCCGCAACCGTTTCCTCCGCCCTCGCCACAGTTGCAGCCTGTTTTTTGGGCGTTGT
>JAGCYI010000002.1 GCA_017960885.1 Bacteroidales bacterium | reverse complement strand
TGAAATTGTAGCAGACGAAACTCTGCACAATTTTGCAAATTCGTCCTTGGTCATTAAGGATTCTTTAAATGAGGTTTTTTCCTCAATTTTTTTAATACTCTCGGTAAGATTGTCGAGGGTATTTTTGACCCCTACGACATCTGCGTCTAATTGTGCTATTCTTTGTTCAATCATATTTTTTAAATTAATTTTGGTTCACACGGCGATTGGTATTATCTTTGCCGTGAATATTATTGTTTAACAATGCAAAGAAACATAATATTTTCTGTAAAACCAAATATTTTACAGATTTTATGTATGTTTTTTTTAAAAAATGTGTATATCGTTATGAAACAGAGATTTAAAAAGGCAATTAATTAAATAAAAAAAATGGGCAAGGTCAAGAGCCAAAACGAAATAGCGGATAATATGGATATTACGCCGCAAGTTATCACTGAAATACTTGGCGGAAGAATGAATCTTAATGCAGAAAAGGCTGTAAAATTCTGTACATTGTACGGTTTTTCTGTGGAGTGGCTATTGACAGGCGAGGGCGAGATGTTAAAGTCCGCTGCTTCGGGCAACACGATTAATAACACAGGCAATTTCTGCGAGAACACCATCGTAGATTACGGACAGCAACTCTGCGAACTTATTAATATGCAGAAAGAGATGCAGGATATGATGAAAGAGAAAGACCGTCAGATAAGCGACCTACTGACAATCATAAAAAACAAAGGAGCGTGAATCACGCTCCTTTGTTTCGGGTGAGTTTTCACAACTGAGCCGATTATATGTATGATTGATATGTCCTAAAATGGTGTATTATCGCCGTAAAGTGATGTAAAATACTCTTCCTCTGTTGGAATACCGTATTTTTCTCGGTCATCGTTGGTTAATGGTTTGGTTTCTCCGCAGAATTTACACCGCCATTGGGTTTTACATTTTGGAAATGTGGGTGTTAGTTGCCATTGGTGGTTCAATAATTGACATTCACATTTTGACGGATTAAAATCAATCGTAATATCAACGGTAATATTAATAATTTTATGGCATTTTTGACACTCGTGTTGTTCCATAAAGCCATCTTCTAAATATTCTATCTCTACTGATGTTTGTTCCCCACAATAGGGGCAAGTTACTTCTTGTTCCATAATATTATTGCTTTTTAGTATTAAACAAAACCATCCACATAGCCAAACCCTCAGAAACAGGAGGCTCTTTGCCTGTGGCTACGGTGTAGTCGTGGTTATAGTTAGCCAATGAGTGTTCAAGAGTGCCAATTTTACCATTGCTACACATTCTATTAGGTTCAAAAAAATTCATAGGACAATCAAGTCCTTTAAATATTTGACAATTACCCTTGTCGTTATATGCACATAGGGTATGCCCGTGTGGGGGTATTTCTTTCAATTTCGATTTGTTCATTGACGATGTTTTTTATAGTTTCTATATGTTTTTTATAACATTTTGCGGCATCTTCCGCATTTAAGGCTCTGATACGCATTTCTTCGTAGCGTTCTTGCCATAACTTTTCACTGCGTTTGGCGTGGTCGATTTCGGTTTTGGCATCATCCCAAAAACCGATACCCATAGTACGCTCAAACAATTTAATCAAATCTCCAATAGTGCTTTCTTTTTGGAGTAATTTTTGTATTTTCAGCACCTCCGGTGGTTGGATGGTGGTGTTTCTTATTTCGTTTTCTGTCATATAATACCTTTTTTTGTTAATTCATAATAACATTTTTTTAATGCCCACACATCCTGCATACTATTATGTGCCGGGAATGTGTCATTAAAGAGTTTATAATATAGTTCTTCCAATTTAGGGTATTTCCCCGGCGTACCGTCAGGGAAACAAGCACCAACAAAGTCGATTGTTAGCATCATTGTATCTATGCAAGTAATATGCTTAAATAATCCTTCCAAAACGCGACCACATTTCTCTGTTACTCTTGCTGCGTTTGATATTATCATCCCAATATCAAAATCTGCGTTATGAGCGCAAATTTTGTCGGCACGAATTAAGTCCATAGAGAATAAACGTAATGCAAAATCTAATTTTACACCGTTTTGTGCGTCTTCATTTGTTATGCCGTGTATGGCTGTGGCTTGTGGCGGTATAGTCCAACCATCAGGCTTAATGATAAAATCAAAATTTTCATCATTTATGCTCCAAGATATTTGAACGATATGAGGATAACGATTAAAGTCCGTTATCGGGTCGCACCCTTTGGGTGGTAACCCGGTGGTTTCGGTGTCAAAAAAAAGTATATTATCGTAGTTCATCTTTTTTTAAGAATTTGGTTCAAATAATCAACATCATCACTGATACTATCAACAAAGTTCCTAATATTATCAGGAATTTTATTAAGTGCTATTTGGATGTCGCGAATTTTTTTATTCAACGTAGTAGTTATTTGGTTATTTCTTTCGTTAATACCCACTAATGGGCAATTACATTCTAAACATCTTTTGTAATTTGCAAGCGGACAGTTCGCTAACGGCATTTGTGCCGGTATACAAATTTGGCAAATACACAATTGCTACAAGAATCTGCATAATGCTTAACTCCATTCTTGTCAACAAAATACGAATCTTCTTTTACTTGTAGAGTTACTGTTACGGGGCTTCCATTGTGCTTATAACTAAAAGAAAATTTCTCTCCAACCTCTTTGTAAGGGATAATAGGATTGCGATTTTCGAGAATAAAGCAATCGCGAGATTCTCGGCATATTTCTTCTGCGGTTTCTTTGTCATAACAAAAGATACTTCGATTCTGTTGTCCCGTTTCGATGCTTTCGCAGATAATATTCCATTTACCGTCTTTGTGGCGAGCCGGTTCAATGTAGTATTGACATAATTCTTTTTGTACAATCAGTGTTTTCATAGTGGTATCCTCCTATATTTAAGGTTATCTATAATTTCTATCTGCTGCCATATAGGGCAAATTAGCCTCTATTAAGTCCTGTAATGTTTTGTAATCCTCAAAACTATCACGGAGTACGGATGTAATGTAGTCGGGCTTAAATAAATTACCCTTCTGACGAATGAAGTAATTTCCCTCTGTTGCTCTCTCAAAATAGAGCGTATATCTATTTTCAAATTTTTCTGAATAGAACGATAGTGCCATATTGTTGTCTATCAAAGTTTCTATCATACTTATGATTTTCTTTACACCTTTCATATCAATCAATGGTTATTTTTTATCGGTCTTGTTTTTGGGATAAGATTGATTTAAAAGGCTGATTTTAAAAGGTTTGATTTTTTACTTTTGTTAAAAAATTTAGAGGCAATAAATGAATGATTCCATTTACTATAATTATTTGGCGAGAGAATACACCTTTGCAAAAAATTTTTACTACCTTTGCCGCATATATTTTACGTAAAATAATTAAAACACATTATATAATGGATTTATTTGAAAAAGTATTAAAGAAAGTAACCGACCTTGGCAAATATCAGCAGGGCGGCGACGGCTATTTCATGTTTCCTAAATTGGAAGGCGAAATCGGCCCTGAGATGAATTTCAGAACTCCTTTCGGCGTAAAACCCGTTTTAAACTGGTCGCTCAACAACTACCTTGGTCTGGCCAACGACCCCGAGGTACGCAAAGCCGACGCTGACGGCGCTATCAAATACGGTCTTGCCGCTCCTATGGGCGCACGTATGATGTCGGGTCAGACCACCCTCCACGAAGAACTCGAACGCCGTCTGGCTGCTCACGCCAAAAAAGAGGCTGCTTTTGTTGTAAACTTCGGCTACCAGGCTATGGTTTCTATCATCGACTCTATCGTTGACCGCAACGACGTTATCGTATACGACTACGAGGCTCACGCCTGCATTATGGACGGTATTTTCCTCCACAAAGCAAAATGCGGCGGCGAAAAAATGAGTTACGTATATCCTCACAACGATATGGAAAAACTCGAAAAGCAACTTAAACTTGCAACCAAGAAGGTGGCTGAAACCGGCGGCTCTATCCTCGTAATCACCGAGGGCGTGTTCGGTATGGCTGGCGACCTTGGCAACTTGAAGGGTATCACCGACTTGAAAGATAAATACCAGTTCCGTCTCCTCATCGACGACGCTCACGGATTCGGCACTATGGGTCCCAACGGCGGCGGCACAGGCGAGCACTTCGGCGTACAAGACAAGGTAGACCTCTACTTTGCTACATTCGCTAAGGCTATGGCTGGTATCGGCGGTTTCATCTCTGGTCCGAGAAACATCGTTGACTTTCTCCGTATGAACCTCCGTTCGCAGATTTACGCAAAATCATTGCCCATGCCTATGGTTATCGGACACTTGAAACGTCTCGACCTCATAGAGCAGAACCCCAAATACCGCGAAAACCTTTGGACTATCGTTCGCGCTATCCAAGAGGGATTCAAGAAAGAAGGATTCGATATAGGCAAGACTCAATCGCCTGTAACTCCGGTATATATGCACCTCGACCCCAACGCTTCTGACATGGCTCAGACAGCCGAGGCTACCAATATGCTTTTAGACCTTCGCGAAAACTACGGCATTTTCTGCTCAATCGTAGTTTACCCCGTTGTTCCCAAAGGCACAGTGATGTTCCGCGTAATTCCTACCGCAGCACACACTTTGGAGCAGGTAGAGCGCACAATCGCAGCTTTCAAGGCTTGCAAGACCAAACTCGACGCCGGCCGCTACAAAGCCGACAAGGTTGACCCCTGGACAATGCTTAAAGCAGGCAAGGTTGAATTCTAATTGATTATTCAACAATAATTATTTATAGGGATGTACTTAAAGTGCATCCCTTTTTTATGGATGTTTACAAGGTTCACCCCAACGGTAATATTCGTTGACCAGGCTCTTGAAACCCAGCTCCTTGATTTCGTCGTAACTAATCTCAAAATTCTTTTTGGTATGACGCCCTGTGTGGAGAAAACGCACATATTCAACAAGATAGTCGTCGATAAGTTTAAGGCTTTGGTCGGTAGTGATAACAGGGAAAAACCAACGGCTCCAGGTAAAATCATTGTCGGAAAACTCACGGTAGAATTTTCGGTTGAAATGGTCGATAAGGTCGGCTGCCACGTCGTCGAAACTCCTACCCTTTCGTTTTTGACTGCGCATCAGAGCCTTAGCCTTGCGTTTAATCTTGGCTTTTATTTTGGTGATGGTAGCGTCTGCCAAATCTATTCTGCCGTTTCGGTAACAGAACCCAAGAAACTCCCACACCTCGCCAGGCTTCGAGATTTTCACCTTGTCGGGATTGATGGAGAGTCCTCTTTCTTCTATATAATTAAAAATCAGTTTTTTATATTCATTAATTTTCTCCTCCGAATCGGCAAAGACCATAATATCATCAGAATAGCGGAAATATGGAATGTCTCGCTGGGTGAACATGTCGTCCAACGGCGTGAGATAGATATTGGCAAAAAACGCCGACACAGGCACGCCAGCCATCGCCCCTCGGTTTTCGGTGACGATTTCGGGTTTGTCCCGTTCAGGATAAACTATTGATTTATTTACTGTTACAATATCTACCAAGAGTTTCCGCAGTGGCTCGTCGTCGGTGATATTCTTGGTGATTTCGTCGGCGAGCTTGTCGGCAGGAATAGAGTTGAAATAGTTGTGAATGTCGGCTTTAAGCACGTACTTGTCTGCTATGCAAGGAATTGAAGTGATATCATCCAAAGCGTTTTTTGCGGTGATATGCTTGCGGAACGAATAACAGGCACGGCTCATCTGCCCGTCGTACTTATATAAAAGGTGTGCCAAGAGTTTCAGCACCAAGGTCTCGTCGGAATTGAAACGGTATACCACACGCTTTTTGTTTGAGCCGCTCTTGTTGATTTCGGTCTTTACTGGCAGTTGAAACGTATAATCACCTGATAATATTTGCGTTGCGATTTGGCTATAAAGTTTGTTTTCCACAAAATTGTTCAAGCGGGCAAGCTCCTTTTTCTTGGTATGTCCGCATTCGGTTTTCACTTTGAGGAAATCAAGCCAGACGGCGTGTGAGGCGAGGTCAGAAAGCAGCGTGGGCATAATAAAACAAAAAAAAGAAAGAGAAAGTGCTTTGAAATAAGCTATTGCTTATGATACCAGACTGAACGCGGCGCCGCTACCTGCAAAGCGTTTTTTGATTGCACCGCGCTTTGTCCGCCACAGGGCAAAGTGATTTGCGTTTCTCTTTCTTTTTATAATAACCATTAAATAATAAGCTTACAAATACTTGGCAAGACGTTCTGCCACATATTCGGGACGGTTGGGGAAATGAGGCACAAAGTTTATCATCGTGATTCCCGCCTTGGCTGCCTGCTCTTTCGACCAACGGTAAAGACGGCAGTTGTTGGTGGTCTTGCCTGTCAACATTATGAAAAGTTTTGGCGAGCCGTTTTGGTAAATTCCGAACGAATAGTTCATAAACTTGCCAGTGCCGCCAATCTCGGTGGGCGAAACATCGCGGCGAACCTCGTACTGCGAGAATTTTTCAGCAAGTATGTCGCTAATTTTCTTGTCGATAGGAATATTATCCTCATAATCCCAGAAAGTACCGCCGTCGTGAACCTCGGGTTGCTGAGGCTGCTGAGGCTTCGGTTGAGAGGGTGCAGACTGCTGTGACTGAGGCTTAGAAGTTTGTCCGTTGTTAGCAAGACCGCCCAATGTATTGCGCAGTTTTTCAGCGGCATTTTTAAGTTCGTTAGAATTTGGAGCTTGCACCTGGGGTGCTTTTTTTGCCGCTTGATCTGCTGCGTTGATAAACGCACTTGCGGCTTTTTTGAGGTCGTCGAAAAATCCCATAGTTGCTGAAATTAGGGGTTAGTATTTAATTTTCACAAATATAAGAATTTGTATGAGAAAAAGCAAATATTTGTGATGGAATTTATGTTTTTTTTTGTATTTCCACACAAAACCTATTATTATTGCATTGAAATTTGTATCTGTGAAAAAATGCGTAATTCGTTTATTATATCTTTAATTATAATATTGCTGTATATTCCTATGCTTGGATTGTGTCAGCAAGTGAGATTTTTCGACAGTCAATACCGATTGCCGGGAAGCCTTATTGATAGGATTTTTCAAGATCCGCACGGAAACGTCTGGTTTACAGGCAAAAGCGGAGCAATTAAATATGGCGGAATGACATTCAGCCGCGAACCTCTGCGCTATCCCAACGCCCCTACTCTGCCGTGGGTTAAATGTATGGAGTTTTTAGACGGCGAACGAATACTTTTTGGCACATCGCGAGGACTTGTGCTCAACGAGTGTATGACCGACACATTTAAAATGCTGCCGATATATATCAACAACACCGTTTTCGATAATTACTTTGTGTCGTCGGTGGTAAAGAGCCAAAAACTCGGCGCAATACTCGTAACTTGCTCGGGTAACGGCATTGCTGCGTTAGACCCCAACACACTTGAACCTCTAAAACCGCTAACCGACACTATCAACCAACTGATTGATACCAAGTTTCCCGGGGCAATGTATATCGACAGCCGAAACAATCTTTGGACATTCAGTTCGGAAGGAAATTTTATAAATATAGACCTCAACACGCTAACACGCAGCACATTACGTTTTCAAGACGGCATTTTGCCAAGTGCAGTAACAAGCGTTACCGAAGTGCCCACAACAGGTGATATACTTATTGGCACAAGTCATTCAGGCATACTGCGTTACAGTCAAAAAGACAACATTGTTACACCCACCAAAGCCACAGCCGATATTACAGGCGGCATCAATGTAATAATGCATCCGAGGGCGCAAGGCACCGACCACCTATTTTGGATAGGCTCAGAAGAGTACGGACTAATGCTCTACGACAACAACACCCAAAAAATGATAACCCCATCGCTGCGCAACGACAATATCGACCTTCACAACTGCAAGATACACGATATTTTTGAAGACCGACAAGGCAACATTTGGGCGGCGGTATACCAAAAAGGCGGAGTGTTTGTACCCAAATCGGCAGCCGACTATATTATTAACAATCAGCAAAATACCTCAGGAAACAATAATGCGTACTTTACATTTTTAAGCGTGGCGATGAACGAAGGTTCAGGTCCAAACCTTGCACCTGTTACTGCTATTGTAGGCACACGAAACGGCACAATATACGCAGGCACCGATGGCGGAGGAGTTATCAAACTTGAACAAGGAGGCAAAAAAACACGTATCTGCACTGCTGAAAACGGATTGCCCAACAACTCTATCAATGCTATGACCGCCGACAGCGACGGAAACCTTTGGATTGCCACCTACAACGGAGGTCTTTCGGTGCGCAAGCCCGACGGCAAAATCGAAAACCTTTTTACCAATCCCGAATTTCAAAAAATATCGCACATCACATTCGATTCCACCACCAATACCATCTACGTAGGCACTCTTGGCAACGGCACACACGTGCTACAACTCAAAAACGGCAAAATAGAATCGCAATCAAACATCAGTCAACCGCAATGGGTGCACCACATATACGCAAGCAAACGCGGGTATGTAATGATCAACAGCACAATAATTTACACCGCCACAAACGACACCGTCACCATCACCGACCAAGTGTGCGCCTGCGCCACCGACGACAACGAAGGAAACCTCTATCTCGGAGGCGAAGATTGGCTATGCCGTTACAACCCCGACACCAAAACCCTCACAAGCATTATCGAAAAGGCTCACAAAGGCACAATCCTGAGTATGGCCACCGACCATTTTGGAAACCTTTGGTACAGCACCGACGACCGCCTTGTGCATTATTCCATAAAAGAAGGCGGCTACGAAACATTCACCACAATGGACGGCCTGCCAAGCAACGAATTTTGCAGCAACTCTATCTACAAAGGCAACGACGGCGCTCTTTTTCTCGGCACTAACAACGGAATGATAATATTCCACCCCGCCGAAGGACTGCAAAAAATAGCCTTCAACGCCGAAATATACTTCAACTCTCTTTCGGTGGCAGGCGAAAACATCACATTCGGCAATTCGCAGGGCATTATCGACGCACCCATCAACCTTGCAAGCCGCATTACTATGAAACACAGCCAAAACAAGTTTACACTACAATTTGGCATCAACGAATATGCCAACCAGCACCGCATTAAATTCCGATACCGGCTTAAAGGATTCGACGACACTTGGTACCGCGTTAGGCAATTGGCACGGATACTGTCGTTTACCAACATTCCCGAAGGCGATTACACCCTTGAAATCAAAGCCTTTATCGAAAACAACGAAACCCAGAGCGTATCCAAAAGCATAGCCGTAACGGTGCTTCCGCCGTGGTACAACACTTGGTGGGCATATTTGATTTACGCCGTAGTTGCAATGTTTATACTACTGATAATAAAGGCATTGGCACAAAATAAGCACACGCTTAAAATTCAACGCGAAGAAAACCAGAAAAAAGAGATGCGCCTGCAAATGTTTACCAACCTTTCGCACGAGATTCGCACACCGCTTTCGCTGGTAGAAACACCTCTCAACTCGCTTATCGAAACCGAAAACGACAAAAAGAAATCGGCTATACTGCAACTTATGCGGCGAAATGTGCAGCGCGTAACTTCGCAATTAAACCGAATTATGGACATCCGCAAAATCGACAACAACAAATTTGTGCTAAAACTACAAAACGCCGACATTGTGGATTTTATCAGCGATATTGTAAAATCGTTCGACCAGTTGTCGCTAATGCGAAATATCAATATCAACCTCAACACCAACAACTTTGACATAAAATTTGCCTTCGACCCATACAATCTCGACAAGGCTGTGTTTAATATCCTGTCGAATGCGTTTAAATTTACTCCCGACGGTGGATTTGTCAATATTAACATTGAAAAAACCGAAGAACCATTTGTATCTATCAAAATAGAAAACTCCGGCAGCCACATTCCACCCGAAGAGTGCGAAAAAATATTTGAGCGATTTTACCAGACATCCGACAATAGCAGTCACGAGGGTTCGGGCATAGGTCTGCACCTTGCCAAAATGATTATCGACGCTCACAAAGGTTTTATTAAAGCGTACAACACAGAACAAGGCGTAGAGTTTGCCATTACGCTGCCATTCTACACCATCAACGAACAAACTGAAAACGAGCAAATTAAAACTCCCAAGCGCGATTTGTTTGTAGACATTGCACAAGACACAACCGCCGACACCACTACCAACAAAAAACTCAAAAAGATACTCTTTATCGACGACGATTCAGAATGGACAGGCTATATATCAATGGCATTGAGCGACAAGTTTAACCCCGTGGTATGCAACCATCCCGAACAAGCTATCAACCAGATAATTGTCGAAAAACCCGATGCCATAATTACCGACCTTGTAATGCCCGGACTCAACGGCTACGACCTTTGCAAAAAAATCCGTCAAAACCCGCAGACAAGTCTATTGCCAATTATTGTGCTCACATCAAAAGCCGACGACGAAAGCCGCCAAACCTGCGTGGAAATTGGTGTAGACCATTACCTTACCAAACCCGTAAGTATCAATATGCTAAAAAGTTCGATTACCAACGCCATCACCACACGCGAAAAAATGGCAGCACGAATGGCAGCCGACATACATTCGGCACAAACAGTAATCGAAGCCGAAAGTCCCGACCAGATATTGCTAAAAAAGGTAGTGGACACCATCAACAAAAACTTAGAAAACACCAATTTCGGTGTAAACGAACTCAGCGCAAAAGTAGGCATCAGCCGCGTACACCTCAACCGCAAGTTGAAAGAACTGCTCGATATTACGCCCGTAAACCTCATCAAATCAATCAAAATGCGTCAGGCTGCGATACTTTTGGTACGCAACAAACTCAACGTAGCCGACGTAGCCTTCAAACTTGGATTTTCGAGCCACAGTTATTTTTCAAGCCATTTCAAAGAATACTACGGCAACTCTCCCACCGAATTTGTAGCAAAATATTCAGCAAATGAAAATCAAGAAGAATTTGAAAAAATGGTAAAAATGTAATATCATTCCAAAAGAATCCCCCGCTGCAAATCACTGCAACGGGGGCAAGTCTTTTTATTAACCTATTTAAGTATTAAGAGGGGAAAACAAATTCTAATTGTATCCAGGATTTTGGTAAGCCTTAACCTCGGCCTCTGTCATTTCAAGAGCATTGAGCTGACCTACAGGAATAGGACGGAGATAGTTTTCGGGCTTAATATCACGTTGAAAAGTTTTCTTGGTATTGTAAACTCCATTGGCATCAACATCGCAGATGGTGTATTCTCCTGCACGCTCTGACCATGTTTGTGTGCGAACGAGGTCGTACCAGCGAATACCTTCACCAAACAATTCACGAGAGCGTTCGTCGAGTATATAATCTATATCAATAGTAGCAGGAGTAGCAGCCACGAGGTCGGCAGAATAATCAGCACTTACCGCAACATTTTCTGCATTAGAAAATACCCATTTACCTGCTCTTGCACGGAGAACGTTGATCATCTCCTTAGCAGCAGCGTTGTCGCCTTTCTTAACAGCAGCCTCAGCAGCAATTAAGTAAAGTTCAGAGAATTTAGCAATAACAAACGGACGAGTAAGAGCACCGTTGGGCTGACCAAGACCACTGCCTTTATCTGTACGGTAAGTACCGATTTTCCAAAGTCCAGGATAAGCATAGCGGCTTACATGCGAAGGACCGAAAACAAAGTCGGCACGTCCGGGAATAGAACCAGCAGCAATATTGCTACCACCATTATCGGTAGGATAAACGATTTCTGGGAGGTCTTCGCTCAGGAATGAGAGCAAAGGTTCGCCCGGAGCTACATCCATATCATTTGCATTTTTGTAAGTGGCTGTGTTGTCGCCGCTTTTATCCCAGTTGCCACGGTATACTGTTACAAAAGTACCATCCCAACGAGAGTCCTTAACTTTGTCGTCGAACATAGCAAGAGCTTCATGAGTAGGAGCCATACGAGTCCACGGACGACCAGCCCATTGAGCAGCCTCGCGGTGCATAGTTTTTGAACCGTTAGATTTAAAAGTACCTTCGTAGTTCCAAGTTACAGCCCAAGCAGCAACGTTTTCAGCACCATTACCATTACTCCAGCTCAAAGAAGCCTGATTGTAGAATTCGTCGCCTTCGATACGGTCGGCATAAAACATACACTCCTTGTTGCGATCGTTTTGAGCAAGGTTAACATTGTAATAGTTATCGAGCAAACCATAAACGCCAGGATTGTCGATAGCAGTTTTGGCCACTTTGAAAGCTTCGCCAAAATACCATGCAGCATCATGACCATCAAGGTCGGTGCGGTTACATGCTGGATAAGTAGGAATGTTTTTTGGGTTTTCGAGCCACCAGCCAAATGTTAAATAAGCCTTAGCAAGAAACAAACGAGCCACATTTTTGGTAACAGTACCAGTTTTGCGAGGAGCGGTTGGAAGGTTGTCAACAGCCTTGTTTAAATCGCTAAAAATAGCCTTGTAAACCTCAGGTACAGTGTTGCGGACACTTACTCGCGAAGGTGACTGATTAGAGTGCAATTCACCGCTACCAAGGTCCAACGGCACACCACCAAAAGTTTGTACCAAATTGAAGAAATGGAATCCTCTAAAGAAGTAAGCCTCAGCCAAAAGAGGAGCGCTCATATTAGCCTCTTCACCATTTTCGATAATAGCGCAAGCCGAATTGATAGCAGTATAAGCCTGACCCCACATAACATCGCTACGGCACGACGATGAAGTAAGAGTACCAGCACCCGAAAGGTCGGCATCCTTAAAGTTGTTGTCGGCGCTCTGTGCATAAGTATATTCGTCGGTACCAGTTTCGAGCGAATTGTAGTAGTACATATTGCCGTACATATTGCGGAGGTTTTGATACAAACCAGTAAGACCTCCATTGATACCCTCTTGAGTTTTGAAGTAGCCGGGCTCAAAATTAGAGCGAGGCTCTTC
>JAGCYI010000086.1 GCA_017960885.1 Bacteroidales bacterium | reverse complement strand
TGTGGGCTACAGCTGGATTGACAGTCTGAAAGCCCTTACCGCACACGCCGTTACTGATGAGCAGATGGCTCACGCCGCCGAGCGCTTCCCAATCAACCCGCCGATGAACAAAGAGGAGTACTACTACCGCTCGATTTTCGAAGAGCACTTCCCAAGCGATTCGGCAGCCCGCAGCGTGCCACACGAGGCGTCGGTGGCCTGCTCTACAGCAATTGCCCTTGAATGGGATGCCGCCTGGAAGAAAGTTAACGACCCCAGCGGCCGCGCCGTCAAGGATGTGCACGAGAACGGGTATAAATGATTTGATTATTAGATTGTTTGAAAGCCGAATTCCGATTGGGGTTCGGCTTTTTTTGTGTAAATTGCTGTAAGATATTGTGATATAAAAATATTGTCCAAATTTAAAGTATAACTTTAAATTTGGACGGATATGACTAAAGGTATTAATAATCAAATAGAAAGTTAATTGTTGTAAGATATTCAGAAAAATATGAGCGTAACAACAAATCAAGAAATAGCAACATTCGTTTTTATTTTTTTACATTTACACCCACAACAAAACGAGGCTGTAATGGTAAGCCATATTCTTGATACAAACATATTTGAATAAATTGTTTTTATGAAACCTATCATAAAATATCGTGGAGGGAAATCGAAAGAGATACCAAATTTTAATGCTTATATTCCACGTTTTACAGGACGATATATTGAACCTTTTTTTGGGGGAGGTGCGGTATTCTTTCATTTGGAACCACGTGCTGCAATAATAAATGATATAAATACCAAATTGATGAATTTCTATCGTGGAGTAAAAGAAGACTATCCACATTTGCGTCAGGAATTAGACGAGATAGAAACAATCTATAATTCAAATCGGGCTGATTTTGACATTCTTAAAGCAGAACACCCAAATGATAGAGTTGAAGACCGTAACGAAGCGTTTTATTATGCCTTGCGTGATATGTTTAACGATATAGCAGATAAACGCTACAGTAATGCCGCTCTTTATTTTTATATCAATAAAACTGCATATTCTGGAATGATTCGGTACAATGCAAAAGGGGAATTTAATGTTCCTTTTGGACGCTATCCGAACTTGAATACCCATATTCTTACAGACGAGCATTACAAATTGTTGCAACGTGCAGAAATTTATAATACAGATTACAGCGAAATATTCAATATGGCTCAAGTTGATGACTTTATTTTCCTTGACCCCCCATATGATTGTATCTTCTCTGATTATGGTAATGAAGAATATAAAGACGGATTTAACGAGGACAGTCACCGTCGGCTCGCACAAGATTTTCGCAATTTGCCTTGTCGCGCGATGATGGTTATTGGCCGCACAGACCTTACAACAGAATTATATAGAGATATGGTCGTTGACGAATATTCAAAAAGTTATAGCGTAAATATACGTAACCGTTTTAAGGCCGCCGCTTCGCATATCGTGGTTTGCAATTATCAATTGCCACAATATCGTGTGGCGCAAGTTTATGAACCACAGTATGTTGAGCAAGAATTGCAATTAGTGTAACAAATTATGGCAACAATATCGAGCAGAACAATTTTTATTACAACGTCGCCGCGTACACCTGCACGTATGATTCCTGAAATAGGGTTGCTTGTAGAGCATTTTGGTGGACAAGTTTGGAATGTTGAAACACAAACTGCCTTTATGCAAGTTTTACGTGATGAAAACTTTTTCAATGGAAAGGGAGAAAATGACCCTGCGCTGTCTGCTCGAGACCGCATTACACGTGCGCCAAAGGCATTGGGTTTTGTTGCATTAAAACCAACAATCGCATTAACACCTGCAGGAGAGTGTCTTTTGCATTCTCGTCGTACAGACGAAGTGTTTTTGCGCCAAATGCTGAAATTTCAATTACCGTCGCCATTCCATAAGCCGACAGAAAAGGCCGCATATTTTTGTGTAAAGCCTTACCTGGAATTTTTGCGTCTGATTCGCACATTGGGTACTTTGCGATTTGATGAGTTGCTAATGTTCGCTATGCAACTTACTGATTGGCATAACTTTGACAGAATTATTGATAAAATAGATAAATATCGTCAGGACATTGCAACAACCGAACTAACATACAGACAATTAAAATCAAAATACCTTTATCAAGAACTCACAACAATATTTGCCGACCGTATAGAAAGAGGGGAAACCAAAACAAGGGAGACTAACGACAATAGTTTGCAAAAGTTCTTGCAGACACAAGCAAACAATTTGCACGATTATGCTGATGCAACAGTACGCTATTTGCGTGCTACTGGTCTTGTTAATGTTTCTCATATTGGGCATACCCTTTCAATCGTTCCTGAAAAACTAAAAGATGTTGATTATTTGCTTGAAACAATTGACCGTAATCCAATATTATTTAATACAGAACAAGAATATATTGAATATTTGGGTAACGCAACTACACCACAACTCTATACTGATAACCGTACAGCGCTTCTTGATAAACTACATAGTGAGTTCCCGTCAATTGCAATAGATAAAGAATTAAATATTGAACAATTAAAAGACTTATTCGCCGACCTACTTGAACAACGTAAATCGGAAACACTGCGAGAACAAGTCCGCCAAATAAAGGATTATCGTTTGTATGATGAGATTCAAAACACATTCAAACAGATAGAAAGGGGAGAATTGTATGATGCGCCACTTATGTTAGAATGGAACACGTGGAGGGCGATGACAATGCTTGATGGTGGTAATATTATAGCCAATCTAAATTTTGATGATTATGGACAACCACTATCGACAGCACAAGGCAATATGTCCGATATAGTGTGTGATTATGGGGATTTTTCTGTGTCGGTAGAAGTAACAATGGCTTCTGGTCAAAGACAATACGAAACTGAAAGTGAGCCTGTCAGCCGTCATTTAGGAAAACTCAAAAAAACAACAAATAAACCTGCATATTGCTTATTTGTGGCACCAATAATCAATGAGGCTTGCATTGCGCATTTTTATACTTTACACCATTTGTCGGTAGCATATTATGGTGGCAAATCAATAATTATACCCCTTCCAATATCTATATTCAAGAAAATGGTTGAGGATAGTTATAAGGCAACATATACACCTAATCCACAACAAGTAAAACGTTTTTTTGAACAATCGAAAATCCTTGCGGATAAATTCAATAATGAAAAAGAATGGTATAGTGCAATTATAGAAGCGGCCATAAATTGGTTAGAATAGGGAATATTTTATAACCAGTCGCAAAATGCGACCACTTACAAAGCCCGGAACGGGCGGCATAATACAGGCAGGGGTGTGAACCCTACGCAAATATTCTCCACGCAATTCAAGCCCTGAAGGGGCGACACAAAAATCGTTGTTGTGTCACCCTTTTCAGGGTTTTCCATTTCCACGTCATTAGTCCGTGGGTTGGCACCCACGGCTGTGATATTTCACCCTTTCAGGGTTTGGGTTTGTACAACACAATTTTGCGAGAATAGTCTCTATTTTTCTTTCATTTCGCTATCAAATCCCCAAAATCCGCGTCAAACTGCAACCAAAATCCGTCAATCTCTTCCTAAAAATCACCAAACCCGCCTTTGTACCCCTTTTTGCAAATTTCAAATTGTTAGCGGAAACGTTTTCTGACTAATCGAAACTTAATAAAAATATCAAAAATGGGTGTTTGAATTTATAAATCGTAAGCAATGTACGAGAAATACTAATAGAACCTAACAAATAATCGATTTTTAGTTGCGATTTTAAAACCGACTGTATATTTGCAATGTCGAAAGACGAAAAAAATAATGATTAGAAACTTAAAACATAACAATGAACAAAGGATTGAATAACGGCAAGTCTTCCGCTTTGAATTCCAAAAAGAATTCGAAATGGAATAATTATAAAAAGAATTTGCCTGCCAATCC
>JAGCYI010000085.1 GCA_017960885.1 Bacteroidales bacterium | reverse complement strand
TCATACTTTGCGAATTACTATTTCATCTCTTGAATATTTGAATCTTTGAACTATTATTCGCATAGCTCATCAAGCTGCGCAAGTCGAGAAGAAATTAATCGAATTCTTGTATATCGTTTTACAGAGACCATAGATTGTCGATAATCCGATTTACCTTCGTTCTTCCTCCGTACCAAACTCGATGAAGCTCTTATCTTGAATGGTATCTTCACCGACTTTGCACCGACTTTGCACCGACTTTGGTACGGACTTACAGCGAACCTACTACGGACTTGAAGCGAAGGGACAGCGAGATTTAAGTCGAGGTGCATGAAAATACAAAATAAGTTAAACGAAACTTGAGATATTTTTTTATAATCAATTGTAAGAATGATTATCGCATACCCACATAGCGAAGGGAGATAATTTGTGTAAAGTCTATAACTTATTCACAATAAGTTTGTTGGTCGATTTTTCCAGATGTTTGGAAGAAAGGTACACGGCAAAAAAAATTTTATCCTAAAACAGAAAAATTTTCAGATTTTTTTATTTTTGTTTCGAAATAATTACTTAATTTTGCACTCAGTTAATAAGGTAATGGTATATTAATCATTCAAAAAAATTACACAAATTCCTTTAGGGATCAAAAAAGCAAAGATATGTGGACAGGTAAGTTTTCAAGGTATTTATTGGTATTATTGTGCGCCTTCGGCTCTAATGCAGTTTGGGGACAGCATGAAGTAAAAACAGCAAAGTACTATTTTAATGAGTACAAAGAATCGTTAAGTGGTCAAACACCAACATTTACTGCTGGTGGAGATGTTCCTGTAGGAGTTAGTGTTGTTGCATCTGGTTTTACATGGGCGTTAAAGTATCAATTTGACTTGTTTTTTCAAAGAAGATGTACGGATAGAGTTGTTGTAAATAAATCAGGTTCAACTCCAAAAACAGCTTCCATTTCATTTTCTGGTTTTAAGTATGAGGTTAAACATGTAGAGTGGAATGTTATGTGCGATGTATTTGCAGGAAAACCTGATGTAAGCACTACTATAACCTCAGAGAAGGAAGAAACAAAATCAGGCGCATTTAGTAGTATTGATACTGGATTTGATGTTTGCGATTATCCTGGTACAACTGACGGTCTTGGTTTTAAAGGATTGAAAAGTTTAGTGATAAATGATAATCTAACGACAGATTATTGTCGTGTTTTTATTAAGGCAGGAACAGGGAATAACTATGCATTCCAAATCTCATACTACGAGCCAAGCGTGTCTTTCAAAAGTTCTATGCCAAGTCAGATAAAGTTAGGCAAAACGCTTGATGTTTCAAATCTCTACACTATCAATCATCCGGGAGCTTTCGACTTTGCCAAAACAGCAACATTTGAAAGTAGTGATCCTAATATCTTTACAGTAGATAAAAATGGTGTGATAACTCCAATAACTACTGGTAAGGCTAAAATTAAGGTAACTGTTAAAGATGGAGAAGTAAAACCATTTGATTCAAAAGAAATAGAGGTTGTTGCTCCTAATCTTGGTGATAATAAGTATGTAGTAAGTCTTAAATATAATGATGGAACTACAGGAGGTGAGACTGTAATAGCTACCTATGGTCAGCCTATGCCAACAATTACAGTTCCAACAAGACCAGGTTATGAATTTTACGGTTATTTTACTGCAAATGATTATAGTGACTATTATGATGTTGGAACTCGATATTATAATTCCGATGGAACCAGTGCAAAAAAATGGGATAAAAAAAGAAATGAAACACTTTATGCTCATTGGAAATCTGCAAAATATATTGTAACCTTTGATATAAATGGAGGTATAATGCAAGAAAATACTCAGTACGACTCGGATGCCTCAATGAGTAAACTCGAAAATTTTACCGATCAGCTTATAAAGATAAGTTTTACCTATGGTCATGGTGGAGCAGACGTTATTACCAATGCAAAACCAAAAATGGGAGGTTTCAAATGTATTGGTTTTTACGATGATGATGATGTATTGGTGGCTTCTATAAATCCGAGTCCTTATAATTATAATATTACTATCAACAAGAATAATAAATATTGGAGTGATGGTAATTGGAATTGGCCTCATGATGTCACGTTTACTGCGAGATATGAACCAAAGTTTACTTATGAAAATAATGTGCTTGATTTTGGTACTGAATATCTTGAGATAGGAAAAGACTGGTCTCAGGGTGTTATTCATGATGTGGTTGATGCAGCAAGGTATCTAATGACTACTGAAAGACGTGTTTCGGCAGATAATCCTGTGATGGTTGTCAACTTAAATAATGCTAATTATTTGAGAGGTGACAAAGACGGAGGATTCCTTAAGGAAGCAATAAATAGTCAATCATGCTTTTCTCCAAATCTTCTGGTTTATTTAGATGGATTCTATAATTTACAAGATAATCAAATCGAAGATGGCAAATGTTCAAAACTTGTAGTAACTGACAGATACGAGATCAAGGTTCCATATGCATTCAAGGCTGACAAGGCTTTGTATGAGCGTAACAAGAACTATTCAGATAAGGATGCTGCTAAGGCACAAGCTGCAAACTCTAAGTGGGGAACACTCTGTCTGCCTTATCCTATTAAGAATAATACTAATAATGTGAGATTCTATCAGTTGGCAGGACTTAAGAACAACTATATGCACTTCACTCCAATGGAGGTAGATGTCATTCCTGCAAATACTCCAGTACTTTACAAGCGTTTGGAAGGTGTTGGTTCAGAAGTGAAGATTGAAGAGGCAAGCGTGGATGTTCCGGTGAATACATCATATTCCACAAATCTTGGTGAGTCATACGACTCTTGGCAGTTTGTTGGAACACTCACTACAAAGATGTTCTGTGGCAAGGATTATAAGAATGTGCCTGAAGGTGCAGAAAAGCTTGATGGTTCAAAGGAATTCTATTACTTCAAGCAGGATAAGTTCACGCATCTGAGCAAAACAGGTAGTCTGATAATGCTCCCTTATCGTGCATACTTTACCACAACATCGGCTAATGCGAAGTTTACCACCTTCTCAATAATAGCAATGGATGAAGAAGGTGCCACGGATATCACCAACCTGATTGACAATGATGCAGAGGGTGACGGCAAGATATACGACCTCAATGGTCGCAGGGTGATGCAACCTGTAAGCGGACGCCTCTATATCGTCAACGGACAAAAGAAAGTGTATTAAGAAAAAAATGTAAATATCAATCGTTTCGTTAAGCCAAATGTCCAAAACCGATGCTTGCATTGGTTTTGGCTTGGCGAGAAATGGTAGTATGTAATTCAAGTAAAGAGATGATTTTTAAGAAAGTGTATTATGCCCCAATCGCTGAGAGATTCGCGGTTGAGGAAGATTGTAGATTGCTCGAGAACTCCTTCCAGATAGGAGAGGGTGATGAGTGGGACTATGGTGAGTCAAAGCCCATCGGAGGATTTAGCTTGGAGAAAGACACAGAGGATATTTACTCCAATCAGATATGGCAAGACTAAGTATCCTTTAAATCCCAAGAACCTTCTATGTAGGTTCGTTATGACTCCTATATGCCAAGGAACCAAACTCGGTGAAGGTCCGTTCTAAGAGCGGACATAGAGCGAAGGTTCACCGAGTTTGGTTCCTTGGAAGAACGAAGGTAAGGCGAATCTTCAAGAGCATTTGTTCCGCTTATGATAAATTTTGTGTAGCCACACGAAATGAATTTAAATCGCTAATAGTCATATACTTGAGAAACTGCAAAGTGAGAAAGAAAGAGAGAAAATTGTATTGTGGAAATAGCAATTCAGGCTCTTTTTTTGTTAAAAAGCAGTTTTTTTGAGCTTAAAGAACAATTTTTTTTACTTTTTTTAATAACAATTCAAAAAATTTTTTGTATATTTGCAACACAGTAAAGGACATTTATTTCCGACACTTATTTTTGTAATAATACAGTGAAAAAACATTTAAAAGTTGACAGATATGAGAACACGTGAGATTTTTAGGTATTTAGTAGCTATGATAATAGCTTTAAGTACAACGGTTAATGCCATGGCACAACAGAGAGCTCTGAAGATATACTTTAACGAGAATGGTGATACAGCCACTGGTCCTCGCATATTAGTAAAGGACGATAATGGTAATTATGAACTTCCTAAGGGTCTTAAAGTCACATTAGGAGGTGCAGTTTGGGCTGACAAGGCTCGTTTTTGGGAGATGTTCCAACAAGATGTATCAGACAGAGTTATTGCAGCTTATACAGCAAGTGACAAAAAGGAGTCAAAGCTTACTCTATCTTTTGTTGATAGAAATGAAAAGAGCACTATGCCGTATGAGGTAAATTCCATTCAATGGAATGTAATGAATGACCTCCTTTCTTCAAGTATTCTTGACCTTTTGGATAACTATAGAATTACTACCAAATGTATTCCAGCTAATGGTACTGGATGGTCATCTACTGATGAAAAATGGGACATGAATTTTCTCGTCAAAACCACTAAATTTACTCAGAAAAATGTTCCTTGGCAGGAAAATGCTGTTCTTAATGGATTGAAATCCTTTGAGATTGGAGAACAGTGTTGGAGAAAATCTCCTTTGGGTATATTGATTAATCATCAGGTAGAACTTGATGACAAGTGTCGTACCTTTATCAAGGCTGGCTGGAATGGATCTAATACAAATTCTAATATAGACGATAGTGATGACAGTAACTGGGCATTTAAAGTAACGTTTACTTTGCCTGACATCCGTATGCGTTGTTATAGTTGTCGTGTTGCTAATAACGTAATTCTGGGTGAACTTGATAATACTATTATCGTTGGTGAGAGTGGAAAACATGCTCTTCGTGGATATATTGCTGCTCATGGTGGAGCTGTTGTTCCTACACATGATCCGAGTGATATAGATGCTTTTCATTATGAATACTTTGCAGACGATAATCAAATAGTGATAACACAAAATACAGGTGTCATTAGTAATGCTAAGGTTGCAGGTGATATTCCTGT
>JAGCYI010000084.1 GCA_017960885.1 Bacteroidales bacterium | reverse complement strand
TACGCTTTGGCTTTTAACGCTTTACAAAAAGATGGAAAAAACTGATAACAAACCTTCGTTTATGGAGTTGGAAACCAAGATTATAGAGGTATTGCGCACCGTTTACGACCCCGAAATTCCTGTAAATATCTACGACCTCGGTCTTATTTACAAAATCGACGTGGACGACGACAACAATGTGGCAATAGATATGACCCTCACCGCACCCAACTGCCCCATCGCCGACGACATTTTTCTCGATGTCAAAACCAAAATCGAAGGCATCCGCGAGATCAAAAGCGCAAATATCAACCTCGTGTTTGAACCGCCGTGGACTATGGAAATGATGTCAGAAGAAGCACGAAACGAACTTGATTTAGACTAACACCCAACCAACGATGGCAGACGAAAAAGATATTATAAAGCAACTCGGCGACCAAAAATACGACGCCGGTTTTGTTACCGACATAGAAACCGAGACCTTTGAAAAAGGCCTCAACGAGAATATTATACGCAAACTGTCGCAAAAGCGCAACGAGCCGCCTTATATGCTCGAATTTCGCCTCAAAGCATACGCCCGTTGGCAACAAATGAAAATGCCGCATTGGGCTCATTTGGAATTTAAAGAACCTGATTATCAGGATTTAATATATTACGCCGCACCTAAAAAACGCGCCAAAGTTAATAGTCTCGACGAAGTAGACCCCGAACTTTTAAAAACCTACGAAAAACTCGGAATTCCGCTTTCGGAACAAAAAGAACTCGCTGGCGTGGCGGTAGACGCCGTGTTCGATTCCGAATCGGTGCACACCACAATGAAAAAGCAACTCGCCGAAAAAGGCATCATCTTCTGCCCTATCAGCGAGGCTATCCGCGAATATCCCGACCTTATAAAAAAATATCTCGGCAGCGTTGTGCCCGTGGGCGACAACTTTTATGCCGCGCTCAACTCGGCTGTTTTTACCGACGGCTCGTTTGTCTACATTCCCAAAGGCGTGCGCTGCCCCGTGGAACTCAGCACATATTTCCGAATCAACGCTCAAAACACAGGTCAGTTTGAACGCACGCTAATTATCGCAGACTCTGATAGTTACGTATCGTATCTCGAAGGCTGCACCGCCCCAATGCGCGACGAAAACCAACTTCACGCCGCAGTGGTGGAACTTATCACTCTCGACAATGCCGAAATTAAATACTCCACCGTTCAAAACTGGTATCCCGGCGACAAGGATGGCAAGGGCGGTATCCTCAACTTTGTTACCAAGCGCGGACTCTGCAAGGGGGTTAATTCAAAAATTTCGTGGACTCAGGTAGAAACCGGTTCGGCAATCACTTGGAAATATCCTTCTACCGTGCTCAAAGGCGACAATTCCACATCAGAGTTTTACTCTGTGGCTGTTACCAACAACTATCAGCAAGCCGACACCGGCACCAAGATGGTTCACCTTGGACGCAATACCCGCAGCACCATCATCAGCAAAGGTATTTCGCTGGGCAAAAGCCAAAACTCGTACCGCGGACTTGTAAAGGTTTCAAAATCAGCCGACAACGCCCGCAACTATTCGCAATGCGACAGTCTTTTGATAGGCGACAAATGCGGTGCGCACACCTTCCCATATATCGACTGCGCCAACCGCACAGCCACCCTCGAACACGAAGCCACCACATCAAAAATCTCTGACGAACAGTTGTTTTACTGTCGTCAGCGTGGCATCTCCACCGAAAACGCCGTCAGCCTCATAGTCAACGGCTTTGCCAAAGACGTCCTCTCCAAACTCCCGATGGAATTTGCCGTCGAAGCCAAAAAACTATTGTCGATAACATTAGAAGGGGCGGTGGGGTAGGATTCCTATTTTTCGACCCGTACCACGAACTCAATCCACAAAAATAACGTATAACTATCTATATAGTTTTTAACCAATAGATAGATATACCTAATGACTACGTTTGCATTACCTTCCCAAATCAACGACAACAACAAGCATATATTTGCAATGTTTATAGAAATGGCACAACACAATTTCTTTGTGTTGATGAAACATATTTACGAAACAGCACTTCACGAACAACTTAATACTGACGCCGATGGCAACCAAATCGAAGATTTTGGAAAACCATCATTATGGAAAAAAGTTTTCACCGACCTTCGTGACAAAATCACCACAAACGAGCAAGCCGTTAAACTAAAATCATTATTATACAAACACTTCCCATATCTGTCAAATGCCATTTATCTCAATAAAGGTAGCAAATATGTGGGTGATTTGCGCACTCAACTCGATAATGAAGGAAACCCGCTTGTTGATACTATTTCTGACAAACCATCATCATCAGGCATTGTTTCGTATTGCAAAGATGAACTTGTTGTACTTGAATTAATTAGCAACTATTTTCGTCCACTTAGAAACAAATTTAGGCACAATATCACCGACAAACAAAACAAGATTTTGGAGATATTGTCGAATTACTTTACTGAGGTTATCACCAAGTTGATTGTAGGTGCGGAAAAAGAGGTTACAAAAAAGGAGAAAGATGGCACCACCAGCAAACAAATGCAAATAATCAAAGACCAAAAGATGTATTTCTTGCGTGGTGCATTAGAAATTATATCCGACAGATTCCCCGATTTCGACCAAGAACACAAGGAGGCAATGAAAAAACGTTGCACGAATTATTTTTACTTCATCATGTTCATAGATCTCTTCTTGGAAAAGAAATACGTTAAACAATTTATTGATAAATGTGCAATTTTCAATGATATAGACAAAAAATATGGTTTTGAAATGCTCGGAGTTTATTGCACCAAACTTCCAGCCGCCAAATACGACGTTTCTTCCAACAATGTGGCACTTGCACTCGACATACTCAACGAACTATCCAAGTGTCCTGAGGAACTATACAAACTTCTTTCGCCGCAAGACCAAAAAGAATTCAGATTCTTAGACGAAATTTATGACGAAGTGTTTATGCTCCGCAAAAGCGACAGATTTGCCAATCTTGTGATGGAATACATCGACAAAAATAACCTTTTTGAGCGTATAAGATTTCAAGTGTCGCTTGGTAAATACCGCTATAAATTTTACAACAAAACGTGTATTGATGGTAGCACCCAAGTGCGTACTCTACAAAAAGACCTCAACGGATTTGGACGTATTGACAAAATGAACGAAATACGCAAAACCAAATGGAACAACCTTATAAGAATAACCGACAACGAGGAGAATTTTGCTCCCAAAGATACTGCCGATACCACGCCATACATCACCGATCATAATCCACGATACATTACCAATGGCAATAGAATTGCCCTTTGGTGGAACAACGACGAAAAAGACGACGACTTTTACATACCAACAATTAATGGTGACAAAGCACCTTGTATTCCGCCAAAAGCGTGGATGTCGATATACGAACTGCCTGCAATGATGTTTCTTATAAAACTCAAAGGCGCAAAATTTGTTGAAGACCTCATAATCAAAAAATGCGATCAGAAACTACACCTATATAATACAATAGCCAACGATAGTTGGGAAGAAGGCAATTTTGAAGGAATAGACCCGAAAGACCTGCCACGTTGTCTGTCAAACGGTTCGGCATCTGACACTTCGTCAGTAATGGCAGCAATAAAAGATAATTTGCGAGAAGATATCAAAAAAATGGAACAATATATCGAAGAAACCGATCCTTTGTTGCTAAAAACAGGTAGATTGGGAGCGTGGCTGTCAAAAGATATTGTTTTTTGGATGAAAAAAGGTACTGCTCCCACAGGCAAAAATTTCCGCTCGTTGCAAGATACGTTGTCTACCTTCACCTTTGGAAACGTCGAAGTGTTGCAAAAAATGTTCAATCAAAAATACTATCTTCAAAATGTGGAGGGTTTAAAAAACAAACAACTCGAAAAAATTAGTTCGTTTAGCATTATACAATGCCATCCATTCATAAAGACAATACCTTATTTTCAAACATATTACCGCATGGGTGGCACATCAACGATTGCAAACATTTGCAAAGAATACATCGCCAAAGAGAAGGAATATCTCGAAAAAGTAGCGGACAAAAACATACCTATATACGAAAAAATAGTTAAACGCCACGACTCTGTCAACAAAAAAGACAAGGCTTCAAAATTAGCATCAAATCCTATCGAACTACCTACACAAATGTTTGAGGCAGAAATCCGCAATGCGACAGGATGCTTCGACACGAACAAAAACGTTGCTTATATAATAAATAACTATCTGCAAAACACCGAACAAGACTCCGTGCAATCGTTCTACGAAATGAAAAGAAGTTACAAAGTGTTTGAAGACAACAAAAAACCTGTATTTAAATCCGTTAAGGAAATTGAGGAGGGAATCAAAGCGATAAGGATTCAAAATCAAAGGGCAAACGAAGACAAAAAAATCTCGCTGAAATTTGTAAAAAACACCGAAACTACCATCAAGCGTTTCAAATTGCAGGATATTATCATGTTTTGGATGGCTAAAAAAACACTATTGGAAGACGGGATGAATATCGAGGATTTCAAACTCAAAAACGTTTTCGACAACGACCAACATGAACATATACTTTCAAATACCGGCTCAGTAGCATACACAGTTCGATTCGATGATGGTGGTACGCTCACAATCTGCCAGAATGGCATCACATTGAAAAACCATTCCACATTATATCGCCTAATCTACGACCGACGACTCAAATCATTGGCTAAAAATCTTAAAGACACCACCATCGACCGCAATACCCTTGAATATGAATTATCGCAATACGACCGTATGGCATTAGAAATCACCAAGATGATAATGGATTTTGAAGATAATTACAGCGTAAAATACGCTACCGAAGAAGCAACTTTGTCTAAAAACAAAAAGACAAACAATTTCAAAGATATGATAATGGACACCAATCCGCCATCGCCCCGAATCAGCGGCATCTCTGGCACTGAAAAAACATTATTGGTCAACATCCGAAACTCATTCAACCATTGGTCGTATCCCGAAGGCATTGCCGACGTAGAAAATGCTGGCGAGGGCTCCGGCATCGATATAAATGGTAATTTTAGAAAATACAATAAAGCAAAAAAGGTTCGTGATGTTTTTGATATGTCGTTAAATAATATATCTTTGGTATGACGTAAAATGACTAAGATATTATACTTACCCAAGACGAGTTGTAACAGCCTCTGTTTTGGGGGGTATTTACAACCTCCTTCATGTTTTGGAAACATGCTTCATTGTTGTAACAGCCTCTGTTTTGGGGGGTATTTACAACCTTCTTCGAAGGTTAATTTCTTACCTTCTTGTTGTAACAGCCTCTGTTTTGGGGGGTATTTACAACTACCTTTCTTCTTGAGTTTTTTGACTATTGGTTGTAACAGCCTCTGTTTTGGGGGGTATTTACAACCATATACAAGATCGTATATGCTCATTTCGCGTTGTAACAGCCTCTGTTTTGGGGGGTATTTACAACTTACCGTCATGTAGTTTCTTCATTGCTTTGTTGTAACAGCCTCTGTTTTGGGGGGTATTAACAACTCGTTGAGTTTGCTTTTGAAATATCCCTCAGTTGTAACAGCCTCTGTTTTTGGGGGTATTAACAACGGGTCTACATAAACCCAATCAGTCGCAACAGTTGTAACAGCCTCTGTTTTTGGGGGTATTAACAACACAAGTCAGAATTTGCTTTAAATTTTGCCAGTTGTAACAGCCTCTGTTTTGGGGGGTATTAACAACTGTTAGGATGAGCAAATCTGCATTGCAGTAGTTGTTACAGCCTCTGTTTTTGGGGGTATTAACAACTAGTCATAACATATTCTATACTCTTGTAAAGTTGTAACAGCCTCCGTTTTGGGGGGTATTAACAACACCTAAACAAAAAAAATCTACTTTTTAGTAGATTTTTTTGCAAAAATATTTGGTAATATCAGACTTTGTTTTTAATTTTGCCCCGTGCAATTGAGAGAACAATCGCTTGGTTGCATCAAGAATGTTCTTTGACGAGGTTTTGAAATGTTCTCATTTGAACTAATGAGGTTTTATACAGATTGGCTGACGCCAATAATGGCGGAACCTTTAAATGTTTAAAAAAATGAAGAAACATAAAAAAGTAGTTATGAACTTCTTGTCCGCGTTCGTTGAAAACCTGAACACTCTCTACATAATGCCACGCACCCATGCTGAAACGCAGGAGGAGAGAGACAAAGACCCAAAAGCGGTTTGCGCCCGTTATGAGTTGGGCAAAAACTTCAAAAAGGTTATAGTCAAAGCCGTCAAGTCGCTGACTTACGCCGACTATAAAGAAACACTTTTTGACAAAAAGTACAACTCGGGCGACCTTTACGTCTTCCGTAAGGTAGTTAAAGGGGTTCCGCTCTACGTCAAGTTACAGATAAACACTACGACCGGTTACTCATGCGTGAAATCTTTTCACGAATGGTACGACTAAAAAGGATGTCAGCGGGGGTTATCCCCGCTGTTTTATTATTATAAAGTATAAAAACAAATGCTATGAAAAGCCCGTTCACAGGTAAAGATGCCGCACTTGTAGTAAGCGAAAGCGAGATGGAGTTTCGCAAAGAAAAATACAAATATGTAAGTGTTTGTTATCAATGCAACGATACAGATCAGTATTTTTCCACACCCGAACTTGAAGATTTCGCTCTGCAACAGGTCTACAATCAATACCGTTGCAAATACAACATTCCGTATGCACACGAAATAGCCGGCTTGCGAAAACACTACGGGCTTTCGTGCGCCAAAATGTCTGAAATTTTGGGGTTCGGCGAACACCAACTAAAAAACTACGAGGATGGTGATATGCCAAGCGCAACCAACGGTAAAATTCTTGCCACCATAATGCATCACAAGCATTTTATCCACTATGTGGAAATGGCTCGCAATCAATTTTCAGAAAACGATTACAACAAACTTTATCATAAAATACAATCTGCGAGCGAATACAAACCAGCCACTGCCCAAAGCCAAATCATATTCGAGGGCATACAACGAGGAGAGTTTAACGGATTTGCCCCCACAAACTACAAACAATTACAAGACATAGTGTTATACATTTTGCAAAAACAAGAGAAAGTAACATTTATTGAACTAAACAGAATATTGTTTTCCCTTGATATGTTGAAGTTTTCGCAAAACGCTATTGCTGCCACAGGATTAACTTATCAGAAATACTCCTTTGGAATAGGCGCAAAAGATTTTGCAAAAGTCTTTTCGCTTATCAATTACGTCAACAT
>JAGCYI010000083.1 GCA_017960885.1 Bacteroidales bacterium | reverse complement strand
TCGGGAAAAGAACGCACGTCGTCTGACACCACATTTTCTCTGATATCATAATGTCCGCCAGTGGAAGACAGTTCCACAAAATGAGGCACAAGCAAAAAGCCTAAATGACGGTGTTCTTTGAGGGCTACAATAAACTCCATAATACTATTTTGCTGCAAAAGTAACTAGTTTTTGAAGATTAGCAAAAAAGTAATATTTTTGCAGACATTAAATCTAACAAACTAATTATTGATAATATGAATAGATTGGGTTTAGCAGCAATGCTAATTATTTGTTTAACAGGCACTTTATCCGCACAAAAAAAGTACACCATCAGCGGATACATCACCGATGAAAAAACATCGGAAACCGCCATCGGAGCCACCATCTACGACAAAGCCACACTCCAAGGCACTATCACAAACGTTTTTGGTTTTTATTCAATCACACTTGTCGAGGGGGCTCACACGCTCAATTACTCTTACGTAGGTTACATTCCCAAAACTTTGGAAATAAACCTTACCAAAGACACAATTATGAACATTCAGCTATCTGATAATGTTGAATTACAAGAAGTTGTGGTAACAGCACAACGCGAAGACGTGGGCATTCAAGCCACAGGAATGGGTTCGTTGGATATTCCCGTAAAAATGATTGAGCACACGCCATCGCTCCTTGGCGAAACCGATGTTTTGCGAGCAATACAGTTCACTCCGGGCGTTCAGCAAGGCTCAGGAGGCGCATCTGCATTATACGTGCGAGGCGGCGGCGGCGACGAAAACCTCATTCTCTTAGACGGTTCGCCGATTTACAAAGTAGACCACCTGTTTGGATTCTTCTCGGTATTTACTCCCGAAGCCGTAAAAAAGGTAACATTCTATAAATCATCGTTTCCGGCAAGATACAACGGCAGAGTTTCATCTGTAATCGACGTGCGCACCAAAGACGGCGACATGAACAACTATCACGCAAACTTCTCAATTGGATTGCTCACGTCGCGTTTCAATATCGACGGACCAATAGTAAAAGACAAAACATCGTTTTCGCTTTCGGCTCGTAGCACATATATGTCGCTGTTAATGTGGCCAATAATGCGCATTGCCCAATCAAATTTAGACGACGACGAAAAGCTCAACGCTGGATATTGGTTTTACGATGTTACCGCCAAAGTTAACCACAAATTTAGCGATAAAGACCGCCTATATGTAAGTTTTTACCGTGGTGTCGACAAACTTTGGGTACGAAACAAATACAAAGATAAATCCACTTCAATCTATTTTGACACAACAGGCAGAGAACGACAAGGAGAATATTACAGCAAAAGCGACGAAAAAATGTATCTTCGTTGGGGCAACTTGATTTCAACTATGCGATGGAACCACGTATTTTCGCCACGTCTATTTGCCAATACCACTGTATCTTACAACAAATATAGGATGGCAGTAGGTTCTGAATTCGACAACCACCGCGAAGATCCTTATGGTTGGCGCGACGAATATTCAAAACAAGAATACAACTCATCGATTATAGACTACGGCGCAGCCACCGACTTCGACTTTATGGCATCCGACCGTCATACCATCAAATACGGATACAACTACATTTACCACGAGTTCAAACCCGAAACATCCACCTCAAAACTGAAATCAAATTCATCGGATTCTCCCTACGACAAAATCGACACCTCAACCGTAGTACCCGGTGGTAAAACAATCTATGCCAACGAGTTATCTATTTACATTGAAGACGAATGGAAAATTACCGACAAGATTTCTGCCGTTCCAGGATTTGCCTACACCTTATTTAAAATGCAAGACAAGGCATACAACACCTATCAGCCTCGATTTTCGCTAAAATACACTGCCACTCCATTTTGGACATTTAAAGCATCGTATACTCGTATGAGTCAATGCGTTCACCTGCTCACATCGTCGCAACTTGCCCTACCTACCGACCTTTGGGTGCCAATCACCAAAAATATCGAACCAGAAACCGCCGACCAATATTCAATAGGTGCATATACCACCAAAGTTAAAGGATGGGAATTTTCGTTAGAAGGCTATTACAAAGAGCTTCACAACGTGCTTGAATACAAAGACGGCATGAGTTTTTATGGATTTTCGGGCAAATGGCAAGAGATGGTGGCTATGGGCGAAGGACGTTCAAAAGGCATTGAGATACTTGCAAAACGCACCGAAGGCAAGGCTACAGGATGGATTTCGTACACGTTATCAAAAGCCGATCGCGATTTTGCTGATGACTCGCAAGTTAATTATGGAAAACCATTCCCCTTTGCCTACGACCGACGTCACAACATCGGAATTGTATATTCGCAAAAAATCAACGACCATATCGACATCGACGCCAATTGGACATTTTTCTCTGGAGCACACGCTACAATTTCGCTCTCAAAAGAAGACATTATGGTGCCAACCGAAATTAATCAAAAACTATATTGGAACGGCAACGACTTCGTTAATGACCCAAGCAACTGCGAAACAATTGATTACGTAGAAAACCGCAACAACTACGAACTTCCTGCGTCGCACATTCTCTGCCTAGGTATCAATTTTCACAAACAGAAAAAACATTGCGAAAGGATTTTCAATGTGTCGGTTTACAACGCCTACAATGCAAAAAATCCCAACTTTGCATATTCGCGCGTAAAAGAAGAGGATAATCCCTCCGACCCAATGAACCCGACTTACAAACACGTATTGTGCAAAATTACTATTCTACCCATAATACCATCATTTACCTTTACTTACAAATTTTAAAACCAAAAAACCATGAAGAAACTTTTGATAATAATATCGATATTAACCCTTGCTACATCGTGCAAAGAAGATATCGAACTCAACGTAAAAAACACTGTCGGAGTGCTCTGTGCCAATGGCCTTATATTCACCGACAGCGACACTAACTATATTTTTGTTACAGAAACAGGCATGCAAAAAGCCACAAAAATCAACGACGCTCGAGTAGAACTATCGGTAAACGGCGAAACTAAAGAGATTGTAACCGCAGCTGACACTGTTGCAGGGCGTTACCCCATTAAGACAATCCTCCACGATGGCGACATAGTGCGTTTCGATATCTACCACGGCAACAAACACGTTCATTCTGAAGGAGTTATGCCCACAAAAATTTCTGATTTCAACATTGACTATACCATCGAAAAAGACCGTCCCTACCATGAATATTACGACGAAGAGCCATCTTATGCCGACATGTTTCGTTTTAACTTGAATTTCAACGACATATCATCAAGCAATAATTACTACAGGCTCTATACGCTGACCAATTGCACCAAAACCTTTCATAGACCATTCTACGAACAAATTCCTGTTACCATAGTAGACGAAAACGGGGTAGAATGGCAGTCGTTCCGCGATACTGTGTACAATATAACCGAAACAATAAATGTTTATACTAAACTTAATTACGAAGGCGAATTACTCCTCACCGACGAAGCGTTTAATGTAGAAACCGAAATTATGGACGGCATCGACAACGCTAGTCACGTATTTAAAAACGCTCGTTTTGCCGGTGGTAAATGCAATATGAAATACTACAAAATTGCAGATATCAACCATTTTTACCAAAACGACCAGTCTAAAATGTCGGTTATAATACCTGAAACAGAAATATTTAACGAACCAGACTCGTCAGACCTTTGGCACACAAAATATTATTACTCCGAAACCGTAGGCATAGAATCTATCAACGAAGACGCCTATTATTATTACAAAGCCATAAACAACTATTGTGCAGGAACATTTGACAATCAAGAACTTACTGGCGCAGTAAAGATGCGCACCAACGTTAAGGGCGGCAGTGGCAACATTGTGCTAACCTCGAGAATCACAAAAACTATTGTAATCTACGACAGCATCCAACCCAAACCTGTATATGTGCCGTGGAACGATATTATTTATTATAAGAAGAAATAAATAACCTGCAAATTCTTGCAACTTTTTGCAAAATTAGCAAGAATTTGCAGGTTTTATAACACTCAGAAATGAGTTAACCTACTGAATATTAGTCAATTTCCTTTTTCTTACCCTTCTGAGGCTTGCTCTGCGGGGGGATGTAGTCAAGCTGAGCCGACTCGTCGGGATTGGCTATCATCTTGATGGGCTGACCTGTGATTTCAAGCACGTTGCCCCAAAGCTCGCTCTCAAGGTTGATACGCTTGCGCTCTACCACGGTGGCAGAGATGGGCAGAATGGTAAAATTGCCGTTCCAGTGACCTACCACAAACTCGGTCTTTCCCGCCATAGCCGCATGTATTGCGTTGAGCGAAAGAAGGTTGCAGAACTTGCTGTCGTTGCTGTTGGCTGGCGAAGAGCGGATAATGTAGCTCGGGTCGATATACTTGATAGAGTGGTGCAAGTATGTGGGTTTGTCTTTGGCAAAATGCTCTGAAATCTTAGCTTTGAGGAAAACGCCAATATCCTGATACTTAACGTTTCCACTCTCGTCGCGCTCTACGTTGTCGCCCTCAAAAAGGAACTGACCAGCACCCTCGGCAACAATTATCAAAGCATGATGACGTTTTTCGAGACGCTCACGGAGTTTGGTAATAAAGCCGTTAGGACCGTAGAGGTCGAATTTCATCTCGGGAATAAGCACAAAGTTAGCCTCGCCAGTGGCAAGCGCAGTGTTGGCGGCGATATATCCCGAATCGCGACCCATAAGCTTAATCATCGCAATGCCGTTGTAAGCACCCTTCGCCTCGTTGTGGGCGTTGATAACGATTTCAGAAGCAACCGAGAATGCAGTTTCAAAACCGAAACTCTTGTCGATAAAGCAAATATCGTTGTCGATAGTCTTTGGCACACAGCCAACTGCGATGTTGAGACCACGTTTTTTAATCTCCTCGGCAATAGACTTGGCAGCACGCAGAGTACCGTCGCCGCCGATGCAGAAGAGTATGTTGATATTCTGACGTTGAAGCACGTCGACAATCATCTCCGAAGGCTGTTCTCCACGAGAAGAACCGAGGAAACTACCGCCTTGAAGGTGAATACGGTCAACAATTTCGGATGTAAGCGGCACAAGGTCGAATCCGGGAGTAAAGCCACGGAAACCGTATCTGATACCAACCACATTGTGCACCTTGTAACGCTGATTCAACTGAGTTACAAGACCTTTAATCACGTTGTTGAGACCCGGGCAGAGACCGCCGGCAGTTACAATAGCCACCTTGGTTTTGTCGGGTTGAAAATATATTTTCTCCTTAGGACCAGCCTTTTCGAACGAGATAGGCATTTTGCCGGTTTTCTTATAATCTTCGAGGCTCTTGGTAGAAGCATCGTAAAGTATTCGTTCTCCGTCTTTTACGTAGTCGTACTCATCGTCGCCGTCGGCATTTTTTAGGTTGAGGGGCGAAGGAATTGTGCATTTGCCATCGAGAGTTTGAACGGTAAAGTCGAGTGCATTTAAAGTCTTATGTGCCATAATATTATGTTATTTATCTGTATCAAAAATCTTGTTATTTGAAGAATTCTATGCCGTGGCGTCCGCAGTTGGCAGTGCCGAACTTGGCAAAGAAGTAGTTAACCTCCAACAAAAGCTGAACATTCAGCTGCTTGGTTTCGGTGGTAATATTATTGTTGAAAGCTATGAAAGGTTGTTGATCGTCCTCCACCATATTTTTAAAGCCGTAAGCCGCTCTTGCGCCGATACTTACCTGCACGCGGTCGCCGTTGTAAGGCATAAAGCCCATTCCGAAAGCTATAGACACAAGTTTGTCCTTGAACATAGGATTCACGTCGAAACCCTGCGCATCTTCAAAGTTGTACTCCGCCTTCTTCACAGTTGTGAATTTAGGACCCACCTCAGCGTAGAAACCATAGTCGCCGGTGTAGCGCAGCAAAGCGAGCATGTCGGTGCAACCAAAACTGTAGTCGCCACTGGTGTTGACATTATTCTCTTTGAAGTTGAATTTTTGTTTAAATCCGCCTCCAAGGTATTCAAACGAAACACCCACATAGTTGCCAAAAACCACGCCCAGACGGCCGCCAAAGCAGTACGAAGGCGAAAAAGCCTCAAGAGTGAGACCCTCGGTGTTTTTAAGGTCTTGGTTAAGCATCATAAAAGTGCCACCACCGCCCTTAACAGCTATTGTGAGCCAGTTGACATATCCTCCGCGTCCGCCGCGATGTTGCGAAAATCCTTGCAATGTGCATAATGTCAATGCAATAAGGAAAATAATCTTTTTCATCTTCTATCAATTTAATTAGTTCACTAAAATTATGTATTAATTTCAATATCAAATATCACACTTTTTTTGGAGAAATGCAAAAAAAAACACAAATATTTCTTATCAAATGCTATATTTGCGGTAAAATTAAAAAAGAGCAATGTTTAAGCAGTTTCAAAGTTTTAAACAAGTAGGCACATGTGGAAAATTAGTTTCCTTACTAATAATTACGCTGGTATGCTTGTTGTTGGCATTTTTGGCAGGCGGTATAGAAGTAGTGCTATTTTCGATCTTTAGCGGAATTGACTATACTCAAGTTTCAGCCGACACCAATTTTATCCGTATCTATCAGATATTAACCACATTAATAATATTTGTAATTCCCGCCATAGTGTGCGCACAATTGTTTGACGGAAGCATAAAACAAGGATTATACCTCAATCAAAAACCTGATTCTAAAACACTTATAATATCACTATCGGCAATGCTTGCGGCAATACCACTATCTAGTTGTCTTGCTGACTGGAACTCGCACCTATCGCTACCAAGCTTTATGAGCGACATTGAGGAGTGGATGCGCGCAAAAGAAGAACATGCCAAAGTGCTTACCGATAAAATGCTGATAACCGACAATTTTGGAATATACCTTTTTAATATTATTGTGCTGGCAGTAATACCTGCTGTGGGAGAAGAACTTTATTTTAGAGCCACCCTACAAAAAATGCTTACCGGCAAACGACCAATACTGGCGGCATTTGTGGCTGCGGTGCTGTTTAGCGCAATTCACATGCAGTTTTACGGATTTGTACCGCGACTTCTGCTCGGTTTTATGCTGGGATTTATGCTCGTATGCACAAAAAATATCTTAGTGCCAATAGCGGCGCACTTTTTCAACAATTTTTGTGTAGTTACTATGTATTACGCAACGGGCTCCGACGTACAATTGTCTGATAATATGAGCATTATGTGGTACTTGGCAATAGGCGTCTCAAGTGCAGCAGTTACCGCTATGCTGTTGAGATACATGTATAAAAAACACGTAAAAAAATTAACGCAATAAAAAAAATAGCATCGTTGTAACAAAAAGCAAATAAAAGCATTATATTTGTAAAAACTTTTTTAGTATATTTACGATAAATAAGAATAGTACCAAATCAATACTACAATGGCAGTTAAACGACCCAAAAAGAGCAAGGAAGACATACAAAAATTCAAACGCAAACACCGCATAGAAATAGTTCTCAACGACTTTGAAATGCAGGCTTTTAGCAACTACTGCAAAAAATACAAAGTTGACAACAAAGCCAAGTTTATACGGGAGGCGGTGATGACTACGGTGTTGAAAAAGTTTGACGAGGACTATCCTACCCTTTTTGAGATGCCTGGACAGCTAAAATTAGATTTTTAACGTTTTTTTTGTAGTTTTGAATAGGGTTTTGACCTACTGGTGCGTTTATTAAATAGACTTATTATTTAAAATAAATAAATAACTAATATTAAATATGGTTGAATTATGAAAAAATTATTGACACTAACGATTTTATCGGTAATACTCACTACAAACCTTTGGGCACAAGAGAGTTACCGTGCATGGTGGAACAGTCTTTCACCCGAATGGAAAAAGATCTTTCAGGAGCAGGAGCTCAAAGGCAAAGATCAAGACCCCACCGACGAACAATTAAGGCAGATTGTAAACATACAGAATCTTTCGTGCGCAGGCCACGAAGAAATCACCGACGTGCGTCCCCTTGCTGGATTGCCTGAGCTACGTTATTTCGACTGCAGCGGCACACGCATCTCAAGCCTCCAAGGTATTGCTAAGGCAAAGAGCCTCAAATACCTCAACTGTTCCGACAACGACAACCTTACCTCGTTGAAAGAACTTGCCGACCTTACCGAGCTTGAGGAACTCAACTGCGGCAACACCATGGTTAAAGACCTGGCTCCGCTTGAAAAACTCGTTAAGCTAAGAAAACTTGACGTTCACTACTGCACAGTAAACCGTCTGCTTGTGATTTCAAAACTTGTAAAATTGGAAGAACTCGACGTATCGCAAAACCAGTCGCTCTTCTCATTGGCAGGTCTTGAAAAAAACAACTTGTCGTCACTTAATTGCAGCGAAACAAGTATCAGCGACCTCACACCCCTGCAATACGCCAAGATGCTTGCATTCCTCAACATCTCGCACACAAATGTTTCTACAATCCGTCCGTTGCAGCATGTGAAAACTCTTCGCGAAATCGACTGCTCCGACACTAAAGTTACCGCAGCCGGTCTCGACTACCTTTACGCACACACAAGCCTCACAATGCTTCGTGCACGCAACATCAACATCAACGCTAAAGAAACCAAAGATTTTATCACATCGTACAAGGCACGCAACCCTGGATGCGATATTATCATCACTTCAAAAGGCAAATAGAAGGTTGGAAATATAACAAACAAAAAAAGGCGGGCCAAAACCCGCCTTTGATGTCTAACCTTTAAACGTTTACAAAATGAAAACAAATTAATTTCCTAAAACGGATACATTTGTTGCCTGGGGACCACGTTTGCCCTCGGTTATTTCAAATGAAACACGTTGGTCGTCTTTAAGATTTACTTTCTTGCCATTGACGAACGGAATTCCGGTGTAATGCACAAATACGTCGCTACCGTCTTCGCTCTCAATAAAGCCGAATCCTTTGGTAGTGTCGTACCATTTGACTTTGCCCAATTGCTGGGAATTGTCTGTCTTGTTTTTCTTAATAATGCTTGCCATAATTTAGGTGTTTATATTACTCTTACAAATATCCGAAATTATTATTAATTTGTCAATACCTTGACGATAATTTTTTTGCAACAGATTTTGCAAAAACATATAAATTACTGATTCTGTGAAAAATAACAGACCAATATTTTTTTTTAATAAAGCAAAAAAAACTTTGATAACAGCAGCGGCGGTATTTGTTGGCGCACAAACCACCGCCCAAATCAATATTGCCACTTCGGTTATTATAAGAGATTCGTCGCAAACCATTATCCATCAAAAACAATGGCGGCACACGCTCGACACCGCTCAAATCAACCAAGAAATCAACAGATTGATAATCAACTACGCCAACACCGGCTACCCATTTGCCAAAGCGGTGTGCGACTCGGTGGTGATAAATCGAGGCAAGGCTGTTTTTAATTATACTGTTTCCCCTGGCAAATATTTCAAAATCAGTAATATATATCTGCCAGAAAGTCCCAAGATATCACCCAAATATATCTACAGAACGGTGTACATGAGTCCCGAAAAGGAGTTTTCGCAACGGCGGCTGCACAAGACAGACGCGCTCATCAACAATACCGGCATACTCACATGCGTGCGCAACACGCAAACCGAGTTTCATCCCGACGGCGCCGACATATTTATTTATCTCCAAAAACAGAAAGCCAACTCGGCAGAAGCAGGAATTGCCCTCATGTACGACGACCAAAAAGGGAAATACTATCCCACAGGAAACGCACATCTGAGGTTGGCGAACAATTTGGGCAAAGGCGAGATTTTTGGATTCGACTGGCACGGATACAAACAAAATTCGCAAAAACTAACCACAAACATACTCCTGCCATTTCTTTTCGGCTCGGTAATATCGGCTGAGGGCGACGCTCTTATCGACAAGACCGACACATCGTGCGTGTTTGTATCGCTCAACCCAAGGCTGCACTTTGCAATATCCGAGTTTGCCAGCGTAAGCACCGACATAACATCCACCTGGCTTATTCCCGAAGGCGAAGAGTCATCGGCAGGCAAAACCAAAGGCACGCTCTATGGCGCTGACATTCAATGGTTATTGGCAAACCACCAAAGCATTTTCAAAGCCTCGGCAGGAGCTGCTATAGGTTCACGAAACCACAACGGAGAGAAAGATCCTTGTCAAGAACTACGAATGAATTTGGCATACAGCCGCACCATAGTCCGACGGTTTGAAATATCCACTCAGGCAAAATCACGTGCAAAATTTTGCAGTTCAGAAACTTACCTTCACGAAAAATACCGTTTTGGCGGAAATTCGTCGCTAAGGGGATTCGACGAAAACTATTTTTACGCCGACAGTTACATAACACTAAGCAACACAGCGCGTTACAGACCATACGGATATTTCTCGCTATTTGTCTTCTACGACATTGCCGCATACCGCTGTCAAAAAATCAACGACACTCCGTCAGGCACAGGCATAGGAGCCGGACTCACCCAAAACAACACCGACATTGACCTTACGTGGGCATTAGGACGCGAACACGGAGAGTTTCTTCCGCTCAAACAAGCCAAAATTACAGTCACATTTAAAGTTATTTTCTAATATTATTCAAAAAAATATTAGAAAAACCAACAAATTGATTAGATTTGCGTTTTTAAAGAAAGGTACAATCATAACAATGGTACTAAGATAATTGATTTAATAACTAAAAAAAAAACACACTATGAAAAAGACATTGTATATAGTGGCATTATTAGCAATAGTTTGCATAGCATTCACATCGTGCCGTTCGTCTAAACCGGCTTGTCCCGCTTACCAGTCGTCGGTAACAACTATTGGTAGATAAGCAACAAAAAAAACAGACAGAGAGATGAAAAGACTTGGCCTGCTGCTTGTTGCATCGGCATTATCACTAAACGTATTGGCGCAAGGAGAAATCGACACCGAAAAAAAAATTCTCGTGCGCAATGAATGGTCGCTTTCGGCATCCGCTAAAACCAACGGATTCGAAATGGACTATCGTTCAGGCAAATTCGTAAGCATTTATAAGAAAAACTTATGGGATGCCGGATTCTCAATAATTAAGCATACACAAGAGTTCCGTATGGCCAACGCCTATGTAACTGGCTACGGACAATACTGCTACGGTAAGAAGAACTTCTGCATGGAGTTTTTCTACTCTCGCGGCAGGCAGCGCTCTCTCTTTCAAAAACAAGACCTCAACAGCGTGGAATTCCGCGTTTTCTACTTCGGCGGAGCCACCGTTGCGCTTCTCAAACCTATTTATTACGAAGTCTGGTATTCTGAAGACGATATAAAATCAGAAAAACTCGACCTCGACAACATCCATCACCAAACCTCAATCACAATTCTTGGAAAATCGAGTTTCTCAAAAGGTTTCGACGAAATTACCGCAGTGCCGGGCGCGTTTGTCAAGGCTGGACTTAGTTTCGAGTTCGGCAAGCACGACTCCAAACTTACTGCATTGGAGGCTGGTGTAAAGTTTTCGGCATTCCTCAAAAAATTAGAAATACTAACACAAAAGGATAATCCGCAATTTATCACAAACCTATTTTTAACATTCCGTTTTGGAAGAGTTTTTCACAACGCAATGTTTGAAAATCAGGAAGATTATTAATCAAATAATCAATCGACTTTTTTTATAAAAAAACTGCTCAAGGGCTGTAATATTTTGCAATCACTGTTGTCTATTAGGAAAAATATAAACAATTACTAATAGTAAAAACATGAAAAGCATCTTATTTACAGCGATTTTCGCTATTTTGACATTCAGCGCGGCTCAGGCGCATAAATTTGGAGAATATACAGCCACAGTGATTGGCAAATTCAGCCATACTCCCGACAACATCTCCACAATCACAGCATATTACGAAGACTTTGTAACAGGCGTTACCATAAAAGCAAACACAACGCTTGCACAAGACGGAAGTTTTGAGTTGGTGGTTCCCATAATACTTGAAAAACAAGTAGTTAACTTTGATTTTTCGGGCAAAGGCGAGGCTTACGCGTTGCTGTCGGCATCCGACACGGTGTATATGGATATCAACACCGACCTTATGCACAACCATGAAAGAAGTTATTGGTGGAATTTTGAGTATGTAAGTTTCAATGGTGCGAACAGTATTGAAAATCAAACAATTGCATCAAAAGATTTTAATGATATGATTTCCAAAATGTGGTATTTTCCACACCGTAAAAACTATAAAATAAAGGACATGCCTGAAACAGCAGTTTTTTTCAACCAACGTAAAGAGGAAGTAAAGAATCTATATTCAGAATATTACAAAAAAATAGAGGAAAAAGGATATCCCACCGAAACACAAAATTTTCTCAAAGCAGAATTAAACTGCTACGCCTTGCAGTATTTTGGAACACATTTGACTAATATCCATAATGCATATAACCATGCAGGCGACAATACTCGACCAGCAAGTAAAAGACTTAGAAATCAATTGGATATGGACAATTGGCGATTAGACAACGACCTTACAACATATTCAATTTTAAAAGATTACGGATTCGATGACCCATTAATACTATCAACTCATATATTTGGTCATACATTTGAAATAATAAAAAACCAAATAGTGCAATACAATGGCAACAAATCGCAGTTGCTCAAAGAGTTTGAAATCTATTCCGACATCAAACCAATGATTGAACCCAACGACCAATCAACTTTGGCTACAATCATCTCTAATATTTTAAACGAAAAACCGCTTAATAATAAGGCAATTGCAGCATTCAACACCAAGTACAACGACCAATTGGAATATCTGAAGAAAAAACAACAGACCAATCTCACAGCCAAAGAGATTCTGGGAGATAACAAGCTTCACGAACTAATTGAAACACAGAATATTTGCAAAAACCTATGTTTAAACAGAAGTTTAACCAACGAAGAGTTAGACCAATTGAAACAATATTCTGATGTATTTTATTATCGCCACGCCAAAAGGCTCAGCGACGAAATCAATCAGACACCATCTACCATCAAATTTATGACCGTCAGCGACAAAACCGGCGATGAACTATACCACGAAATATTCGACCGATACAAAGGCAAGGTGGTATTAGTTGACTTTTGGCATGTCCACTGTGGTGGATGCTTGTGGGCTCATAATCTAATACACATGTTAGAGTTGAAACTCAAAAGCAAAGGTGTTGAGTTTGTGTATATTACCGACAGTAAACACTCTGAGTTTGAAAGATATCATAAAACAATTTCCAAAATGAACGGCGACTCTTACTACCTGACAGAAGAGCAATTCAAATCGCTAATATCCCTCAAAGTATGGCCTACATATTGGATTATCAACAAAGAAGGAACAATTATAGATATAAAAATAGGTAATGACGATATTAACAACTTTGAAAATATTCTGACCCAAGCAGCCTCTAAATAGCGCATTGCGCCAAAAAACCTTCATCAACCTCTACCGCCGAACCGATAACAACAATATCTGCTCCGGCGGTAAAGGCTTGTTTTATAGC
>JAGCYI010000082.1 GCA_017960885.1 Bacteroidales bacterium | reverse complement strand
GCCCTGAGCATTGGCAAAACCGCAAATCCATTTGAGATACTCATCGCGCCACAACTGTTTGAACTCTATATTTTGAGATTCGGTATCCATAGTATGACTATTGTGGGGCAAAATTAAGGAAAAAGAATAGACATTATACCATTTTTCGGCTAATTTACTTTCAAAAAGTAAATCTGCAAAACATTTTAACACTTTTTTTATGCAAATTTGTTTTTCAAAAGTAAATTTGCAAGAAATGTAAAGTTTACGAGTAGTAAGTAACTCCCGATACACAAAGAAAAAAATCAACAAATTCAATAAACGGAAACAAAAAAAACAGTATATTTGTAATTAAACTAGACACACCTTATTAATATGGCAAAATGGCAAAAGATAAAAATCACTCGCGAAAACGGTGAAATCGTTGAAGCACAAGCCCCGATAATCATTTCGGCGAGCCGAAGCACCGACATCCCGGCTTTTTATGCCGATTGGTTTTTTCATAGGTTGAAAGTAGGTTATTCGGCGTGGACTAATCCATTCAACGGTGTCAAAAGTTACGTATCGTATCAAAATGCCCGTTTCTTTGTGTTTTGGTCAAAAAATCCCAAACCACTTTTAAAACATCTTGATGAGTTGAAGAAGATTAATTGTTACATACAATTCACATTAAATGACTATGTTGCAGAAGGTTTAGAACAAAAAGTACCATCAGTTGAAGAGCGTATTCAAACCTTCAAACATTTGGTTGAAGAATTGGGCAAAGGCAGAGTAATTTGGCGTTTTGACCCGCTTATTCTCACCGACAAGATTTCCATCGACGATCTTTTGCGCAAAATCGAAAACATCGGAGACCAATTGAAGGGTTACACCGAAAAACTTGTGTTCAGTTTTGCGGATATTGCACTATACAGAAAGGTGAAGTCCAACCTCGAAAAAAACAACATCAATTATCAGGAATGGACAGAAAGTCAGATGGTTGAATTTGCCCAAAGGCTTTCAGAACTCAACAAGAAATGGAATTTCCAGTTGACCACCTGCGGCGAAAAAATAGACATCGACAAATACGGAATCTTGCACAACAAATGCATTGACGACGATTTGATGATACGTATTGCTAAAAACGACAAAGTTTTAATGGATTATCTTGGAGTTGAGATAGATAACACATTTGAAGGCATAAAAATCATCAAGAAAAAAGACAACCACGACAATGGCCAACGAGATTTCTGTGGCTGCATCGTAAGCAAAGACATCGGCGAATACAACACCTGTCCGCACCTATGCGAATATTGTTATGCAAATACAAGCAAAGAGGTGGCGGTTGGCAATTATAATCGAGCGAAGGAAAACGGTTTAACATCTGAAACAATAACGGGAAAAATTGATGATTAACAACTTATTCTTATGGATATAAATGGCTTGATAAAATATTGTCTTAGTTTACTGCCTGATAACATCAAAAGCAAACCATGGTCAATACTTGGTCATGGTAGGGATGTATTGTCGTCTGAGGAGCAATTGAATGCTTATATAGCAGCTTATGGTGAAATGCATATAATTAAATGTAGGGCTGCACTCCAAAATTTTCCTTTTGACTCATTAACAAGTTTTGAAATTGTTGATTGGGGATGTGGACAAGGTATCGCAAGTTTGGTTCTAATGGATATGTTGAAAGAGAGAAACCGATTTTATGGGTTAAAAAGAATTACGCTCATTGAACCGTCTTCAATCGCATTGAACCGTGCAGAAAGAATATTGAGGCGTTATGCACAAACTGACATTGAAATTATAACTATAAATTCAAAAATTCCATCCAATGAGCACAAAGACGACTTTCCTCATCTAATGACAACAACTAACTGTACTATAAATTTGTTCTCAAATATCTTAGATTTGCCGTTTATAAATCTTCAATGGCTTGCAAATGAAGTAGTTAAACTTGGCACAATTCAACATATAATTTGTGTTGGACCAAAATTTTGCAAAAATAGTCGAATTGAAGATTTTTGCGGATATTTTAAGCCAAATGATTACTTTTCAAAAATTTCTGAATCTAATTTTGGGTATACGTCATCTACTAATTATGGTTTCGGATGTGAAACTGCGTGCTTTACCAATCAAAAAACAGAGATTGATAATACATACACAGAAAAATTCATTTATGATGGTACTGATAAAACATACGCTGATTGTGATTACATTGCAGAATCATTACGCGGTTTAGTTGATGACAACATATTGGATGCTTATAATATATTGCGAAGCAAATTCGATGACAATACTGACATATTTATTCAACCACATTTATCAACAGATATACCCGATTTAGTTGTTGTGAAAAAAAATTACGGTATATTATTGTTTGATGTCTGTACAAGTACGGATGCAGAGGATATGATAAAAGAAATCGATAGAATAAACAATTATGCCAATAATCTGATTAACCTGCATCTCCAAACAATGAAAGTTAAGAGTGTTTTCGATAATAGAGTGATGGGCGTCATAAAAAAAGCAATTTATTGTAGCCACATTACAAGGGAACAACTTGAAAAAAAATTAAAAGATTATTTTGAAAAAAGGAACAAAGAAGGAGAAACAAAAGTTAATCCTCAAAAAGAGATAAACGGTTATAAAAAACATATAAGTTTTATATGTTCTGATACGGAACTACATAGTCCCGATATAATAGATAGAATTGGTTGTAAATATAATAACAATTTATTTGATAACGACATTTATGATGACATTATTCATGTTATAGTATCAAAAGGATGGCACAGATTTAAGGATGGTAATCAGAATTTAAAACTAACCAAAAGGCAAAAAGCGCTTTCTAAGAGTAGTGCTACAAAACAAAAAATCAAAGGAGCAGCGGGCGCAGGTAAAACACAAGTTATGGCTTGTCGGGCTGTTAATTCTTTGGTTAGAACAGGTGGCAGAGTATTAATCCTTACATTCAATATAACACTTGTTAACTACATAAAATATAGAATGAGCCAAGTGCCAGCAGATTTTTCTTGGAATATGATTGACATAACAAACTATCATCAATTCTTTAAATCACAAGCCACGGAAACACTACGAGCCAAACTCAAAATAGGTGATTGGGAAAATGTTTCATTCTTTGAACCATGCAAGAACAAGACATTCCGTTACGATGCAATATTTGTTGACGAATCACAAGATTACAAAGAAGAATGGTATAGGATTATTTCAAAGTACTTTTTGAAGGATAATGGCGAATTTGTTGTATTCGGAGATGGAATGCAGAATATTTACAATCGAGAATTAGACGAAGAACATCAGCCGCGCACCCCTATACTCGGCAGATGGAATGAAATGAAAGAGGAGAAAAATATATCATTCCGAATAGAAAATAGCAATTTAATTAGATTAGCGTCTGCTTTTCAAAAAGAGTATTTGGATTTTTATGAGCCTCTGATATTTCAGAATTTATTAGGCGAATATTATATCAAATATTGGAAAATCGCAGATGATACAACCGCAGAAACCATTTGTTCCAATATCAGATGGATTATACAAGAGTATCATCTTGATGAACAATCCACAATAGTATTGTCTCAATCAATCAAAATTCTGCGAGATGTAGAAGCCGTTTATAAAAATGGTGTAAACACTAATGTCACTACTACTTTTGAAACTAAATCAGAATATGATCGAATCATGTCAAATGATGCAGATTTCAAAAGAAAAATAAACTTAGATGCCGTCAGACGAGTAAAAAAAATACATTTCACGACAGATACACCGTATTTAAAAATGTCAACAATACATAGTTTCAAAGGATGGGAGTCTGACAATATCATCTTGATATTACTTGGCGAAGGGGAAATCAATAATGACGAAGGTAACTATTATATTACAAATGTAGAAAATTCACCCGCACTTGTTTATACCGCTTTAACACGAGCAAGAAAAAATTTGTTTATTCTAAATAAGGGCAACGATAAATACAATAATTTTTTTAAACAAAACATTCAATGATGTTCACAGAAGAAGAGAAAAGAATTATAATATCTATATTGATATTAATTATGGAAGCCGACAATGTCATCCACCCGAAAGAAGTGGAATTTATCAACGAAGTATTCGATGATTTCGGACTTTCATCGGCAGAATATGACCACATGGAAATGATAGACTTCAATCTATTGAAACTACAATTCGATGTATTCTCCGCACCTAAAAAACAGAAAGCCAAAGAAATTTTTATTAAAATGGCAGGAGTAGACGGTTTTATCGATTACAGAGAGCAAAAAATCATCGATGAACTATAAACAATTGCTAATAAACCAATTAAAACACAGCAAATTATGACAGAACTACTACACTACATACACTCAAACATCATCTTTGAAGATGCGAAACAAAAAAATCATTTCGTCAAAAGTATGTACAACACCTGTCCGCACCTATGCGAATATTGTTATGCAAATACAAGCAAAGATATTGCACTAAGCAATTACAATCAAGTAAAACATAACAGTTTAACATCTGAAACAATAACAGGTAGATGAAAGAAACGACAACATCATACGCATACAAACTCAAATACCTTAACAATCCGACATTTGACAAGGTAAGGAATTTGGCAAAAAAGTTTATCGATGAACTTCCGAAAGAAGTTGTTGACGATATTTATTCACAACTTGAACACGGTGTTGGTAAGATAGATTCAGAGTCTAAAATGTTGGTGTATCTGTATTCTTTTGGCAAAATGCACCAAGCAAAACTCAATGTAGCATTTAGTCATATTCCAACAATATTTTTTGACCAACCAGAAATCAACATAATAGATTACGGTTGTGGTCAAGCAATTGGAACTATGTGCTATGCAGATTTCCTTTCACACAAGGGAATTGCTCAAAAAATAAAAAAAGTAACCCTGATAGAGCCGTCAGAAATCTGTCTGAAACGTGCTGCATTGCATACTTCAACGTTTTTGCCTGATGCAGAGATTGTTACCGTCCATAAAGAAATTGAGGACTTATCAAACGACGACATCATTTGTGGAGAAAATACACCCACTCTTCATATCTTGTTGAATGTATTTGAAAATAATCTTTTTGATATAGGCAATTTTTATCAAGTAATAAGCGACAACCTAAAAGGATACAATCAGTTTGCGTGTGTAGAACCGCTGGTAGAAGGTTGTTGGCTGGATCAGTTTGTAGATTTCTTTTTTGACCCCGCCCCCACAGACCAAATTTACAAGGTATTCCAAAAATACGAGTTGAATCCCGACAAACCTTGGACGGCGCATATTAGGTGCTTTTCGTTTGGAGAATTGGAAGAAAAATAAAAGTTGAGTTTTGGCGCTATCTCGATTACAGTAGGTGAAATTGTCAAATAAAAAACAACAAGTGATTTATTGAAATCCATCACCCAAATGGTTGCAGACATTCAAGTTTTTCTTTATATTTGTAATCTACTTAATACGAATAAATAATAAAATGAATATAATTGAAAATCAATACTTTGAAGGAGAACGACCACTATATTACGCTAAGGATTTACTGTTGAAGAATGTTTCTATCGGCACAGGCGAAAGCGCATTGAAGGAGACCGAAAATATCACCGCCGAACATTGCTCTTTTAATGGCAAATATCCGTTTTGGATTACCAACGGCTTTAAAATCAGCAACTGCCATTTTAAAGAGGGCGCAAGGGCGGCTCTGTGGTATTCCAACGATTTGGAAATGACCGACACCATAATCGACGCTCCCAAAATGTTCCGCGACAGTAGCCGTCTAAAACTCAACAATGTGCAACTCACCGACGCGCAAGAAACATTTTGGCACTGTCACGACGTGTCGCTCAAAAACTGCTCTGCCGAAAACGCACCTTATATATTTATGCATTGCAGCGACATCGAAATCGACGGCTACCGTCAAAATGGCAACTATTCGTTTCAATACTGCAAAAATATCGTTATCCGCAACTCCGAACTCCACACCAAAGACGCTTTTTGGAACAGCGAAAACGTTACAATCTACAATTCTACCATCATCGG
>JAGCYI010000081.1 GCA_017960885.1 Bacteroidales bacterium | reverse complement strand
ATGATACCATCTGAATATTTACAAATTTTGCATATTGCCGAACGGTTGAAGGATACTCCACGGCATTGCACCACATCCAAAAGACGTATCGAAAGCGTGGCAGAACATTCGTGGCGAGTGGCTCTGATGGCTTTTTTACTGCGCCATCAATTTGCCGATATTGATATTAATAAAGTGGTGAATATGAGTTTAATACACGATTTAGGCGAATGTTTCACCGGCGATATTCCCACTTTTCTAAAAACCGACAAAGACCGTCAAACCGAAGATTCGTTATTGTTGCAATGGCAGAAAACTTTACCCGAAGAGATTTCTACCGATTTTGCAGCATTGTACGCCGAAATGGAAGCTCAACAAACTCCCGAAGCCAAACTTTTTAAGGCTCTCGACAAACTTGAAGCCCTTATTCAGCACAACGAATCACCCATCGACACATGGTCTGCCAACGAATACGACCTCAACAAAACCTACGCCTTCAACACCGTTGCATTTTCTGATTGGCTTACAAAATTAAGGCAAGAAATATATGACGAAACGATGGAGAAGATTGAGAGGGAGGGATAAAATTTTATCACCTTATCACCCATTTCCATACCGGAATTACTTCGATGTCAATTTTTGATGCAGATTGAATGGTTTGTTCCTCGTCGAGGGTGATAATGATGCCTTTATATTGCGGATTTACAGCAATAAACTTGTCTAAGGCCGATACTTCTCTTTCGTAGGTGCTTACATTATCCATTTTGAGGGTAACTTGAATTGCAAGTTTTTCTTTTGGAACACAAAAATCTACTTCAATGTTTTTGTTGTAATAAAATACTTGACTTTCCTCTATGGAATAGAACCTTTGGTAAAGTGTGATTGCTACGATATTTTCCAATAGTTTGCCTTCTTCCGATGTAAAAAATACGTTCAGTAATCCATTATCGCTGAAATATCTTTTTACGGTGGTACTGCGTTCGGTTAACGGTGATGCCAAATTCGGTATTGAAAATGTTAAAAAGGCATCTTGCATATAGTCTAAATAGTCTTTTAATGCAGGTAAACTGATGTTTTCGCCAGTAGATTTGATTGTGTGCAGTAATCTTGTTTGCGACATTGGCTGTTCGATGCTTTCGGCTATTTTTCGCGTCAAAAGACGGAAAACTCTCGGTGTGCGTATTGAGTTTCTTGCAATGATGTCGCCCAATAAAATCTTCTGATACAGAGCGTTAAGCCATTCGCGTTTGTCGTCGCGTTTGAAATTTTCGGCGAAACCTCCGCAAGTGAAATATGTGTCGAATAGTTTGCGGATTCGTGCAGATTTGTCCCGATCGTATTGCCAATTGTCGGTAACTGATATTTTATTATATTCTAAATATTCCTTGAATGTGAACGGAAATACTTCGTGGGGGATGTATCTGCCTCCTAATGTGGTGGCAATTTCGTTGCTCAGCATTTTGGCGTTGCTGCCTGTAATCATTACTCGATAACCTTGGTCGGCAAGTCGTCTTGCAAACTTTTCCCAACCTTCAATCAACTGAATTTCATCAAGATAAACCCACGGCTGTTTTTCGGGATATAGTTCGTTGTAACAATCCAAAATCAACCCCAAATCTTGCGCCTGAATGTTTGTGATTCTTTCATCCTCAAAGTTTATATAAACAAATTCGTTGCTTGAAATAGTCTTGTTTCTTATTCTTTGTTGAATGTCTTGATACAATAGAAACGATTTGCCTGCACGACGTATTCCTACTAAAACGTAGTTGGAATGTTCATCGAAATAATGGTTTCGTTGTAAAAGTTGTTTTGCTTTTGCAATACTTTGATATTCAATTATTAAGCGTTTGATTATATTCCTATCTGCCATAACTTTAACTATTATATTTGTGTTTTTACGTTGCAAATATAATGTTTTTTTCGAACTATACTTCAATAAAATTGTTAAATTTCTCTAACTATACTTCAAAAAAATCTCTATTTTTCTCTAACTATACTTCAACAAAATTGCCAAATTTCTCTAACTATACTTTAAGAAAAATCGCAATTTTCTCTAACTATACTTCAACAAAATTAAATCGTCTTCGAATACATTTTTTCGCTATCTTTCATCATGGGGTCGAGGAGGACGGCGATGTTGCGGACGGCGAGGAAGGCATCAGGACGGAGCGTGATGGCGTTGTCGGTGATGGTTAAGATGCCATCGTGGACAAAGGTTTGGAATTTTGAGGGGTCGTAGGCGGTGGCGGTTTTTACGTCGTCGGTGGTAACGCCAAGTTTGCGGGCGCATTGTGTAAAATCAAGCAATCCATTGCACATCAGTTCGTTAATGGCTTCACGGACTATAATTTGCGATGGCGAGAGAATGTATCCGCGTTCTACTGCAAGGTTTTGATTTTCAATTGTTTCGATGTAGATGTCGGGATTCTTGATGTTTTGGATATATCCGCCGTGAAGTTGCGTGATAGATGTTGCGCCAAATCCGTAGACCTGTCCCGTAGTTTCGGCGGTGCAGTAACCCTGAAAATTGCGTTTAAGATTCCCGTTTTTGGCGGCTATGCTGAGGGCGTCGTCGGGTTTGCAGTAATGATCCATTCCTATAAAGTTGTAACCTGACGATGTAAGCGTCTGATTGGCAGATACAAAGGCGTGAAGTTTTTGGTCGGCATCGGGCAAGCCGAGTTTTTCGAGCACCTTTTGAGCGGGTTTTACCCACGGCACGTGAGCGTAGGGAAATGTTACAATGCGGTCGGCATCACATTCAGCGGCACGTTTGGCGGCGGCGGTAAACGATTCGGGCGTTTGACCGGGAAGTCCGTAAACGAGGTCGATGTTGATGCCTTTCATTCCAAGCGAGTGTATATACGCAACTAACTGTTTTACATCGTGTTTTGGTTCGCGTCGGTTGATATTTTTAAGCACAACGGGGTCGAAATCCTGAATGCCGAGACTCAGACGGTTGAACCCTGCCGAGGCGTAGTTGTCGATGTCGGCGAAATCCATATATGCGGGGTTACATTCCATTGCAATTTCGGCGTTTGGAGCAAAATTGAACACGCTGCGGAATTTGTCCATAACTTTTTTTATTATGCTGAAATCCAATGCGTTGGGAGTTCCTCCGCCCCAATGAACCTGCGTAACGTTGCGTTTTTTATCGATTAATGCCGATACGGTGTCTATTTCTTTTAAAAGTGCTGTTATATAGCGGTTTAACCGGTTTTTGTCGCTGTTGAAAAAAGTGGTGCAACCGCAGAAATTGCACAGTTGCGGACAAAACGGAATATGCACGTAGAGCGAAATATTCTGCGGATTTTGACTGTTGGAGATGGTTATCTGCTCTTTGTAAACATCGTTGTTGACGCTGCTATTGAAAAGGTTTGCTGGCGGATAACTTGTGTAACGCGGTGCGCGTGTCTCATATTTTTTTATAAACTCTATATCCATTTTATCGTGTAAATATTTCTTTTGCTTTTTTTACAAAAAATTTGGCGTTTTCAAAAGGTGTGTCGGGCAAAACTCCGTGACCAAGGTTGAAAATCCATTTTGGGTTTTCTTCGGCAAATGGTTTGTATTTTTGTAACTCTGTTTCTATTTGATTTTCAGATGATAACAATATCCGTGGGTCAAAATTGCCTTCAATTTCAATTTCTTTGTGAAGAAGTTTTCGCGCGGTGTAAATATCTGTTTGCCAATCGATTGAAATATAGTCGCAAACGTCGGGCGTAATAGTAGAGATGCCTGCTCCGATACCTTTGGCAAAGTAGAAAAACTTGCGGTTTAATGCTCTAACCGCTGCGCAAACTTTTTTAACCGATGGTAAAAATATCTGATTATAAATACTATACGGAATATTTCCGCAATTGCTTTCAAACAATCTAAAACAATCAGCGCCGTGACGAATTTGCTGACGAGCATACTCGATGGTGATGGCGGTAACGGTGTCAACAATTTTTTCGGTTGCCTTTTGGTTGTTGATTATAAACCTTTCGGCGTTGCGAAAATCACTCTTAGTGCCCAATCCTTCAAGCATATAGAGCAAAACAGTCAAAGGTCCTCCGCAGAATCCTATCAACGGAATATCTTCGGACTTTTGGCTGATTATCAAGTCGATAGCCTGATAGATATGTTCAAGTTTTTCTGGCTGCGGATTGAGTGCGTTTTCGGGGTGAGAATGTTTCAACAAAGGTGTCTGAAATACAGGACCTTTGTCGGTAAATTCCAAATCTAAGCCCAACGCCTGCGGTATCACCAAAATATCCGAAAACAGTATTGCGGCATCTGTATCCAACAGATTTACAGGCATTAATGTAACATCGCAAGCCAATTGTGGTGTCTCCATCAATTGTTTGAATGAATATTTTAGCCTAAGTTGTTGGTATTCAGGTAAAATCCTTCCTGCTTGACGCATAAACCATACAGGCGGACGGTTTGGATTTTTGCCGTTGAGTATTTCGGAAAATGGATTCACTGTTATAAATTTTTAAAAGTTATTTCTGCCGCTTGAATTGTCCACTCTATGTCGTTGTCGGTTTGTGCTGCCGAGGTGAATGTACATTCGTATTGCGACGGTGCAAGCCAAATGCCTTGATTTAACATACTTTGGAAGTATTTGGCGTAGAGTTTTGTGTCGGATTGAATGGCTTGGTTGTAGTTGTTGATGGCATCTAACTTGCTGAAAAAGAATGTCATCATTGAGCCGCAACGATTTACTACTGTGGATATTCCGTGTTGTTTTGCGCTTGCTGATATTCCGTCGGCAAGTTTTGCAGCCTTTTGTTCTAATTTTTTATAAAAATCGGGGTCTTCGTCGATAATGCGGAGTGTTTCTAAACCTGCTGCCATTGCAAGAGGATTTCCTGCTAACGTACCTGCTTGATATACAGGACCATCGGGTGCAATCATCTGCATAATTTCTTTTTTGCCGCCATACGCACCAACGGGCAATCCTCCGCCGATGATTTTGCCGAGAGTTACAAGGTCGGGCGTAACTCCGTAATATTCAGCCGCTCCGCCTTTTGCCAAGCGGAATCCTGTGATCACTTCGTCGAATATCAAAAGTGTGCCGTTGGCTTTGGTGATTTCGCGAAGTTTCTGCAAAAATCCGTCTTGTGGTGTCACCACGCCCATATTGCCTGCAACGGGTTCTACAATCACAGCCGCAATTTTGTCGGGATATTGATCAAAGAGATTTTTTACCGACTCAATATCATTGTAACGTGCTATAAGTGTGTCTTTTGCAGTGCCTTGTGTAACGCCGGGACTGTCGGGCAAACCAAGTGTTATTGCGCCCGAACCAGCCTTGATGAGAAAACTGTCGCCGTGTCCGTGGTAACAGCCTTCAAACTTGATAAACATTTCGCGGCGGGTGTAGGCGCGTGCAAGACGAATGGCGCTCATAGTGGCTTCTGTGCCGCTGTTTACCATTCTCACAAGTTCGATGTGAGGCATCATTTTGTTGATTTGCTCTGCCATTAACGATTCGTAAATAGTTGGTGCACCGTAACTTGTGCCTTTTTCGGCGGCTTTTTTTACCGCTTGGGTAACGCGAGGATTCGCGTGTCCGAGAATCATTGGGCCCCAACTGCAAACGTAGTCGATATATTTGTTGCCGTCGATGTCGGTGATGTAGGCTCCTGAGGCCTTGTCGACAAACACGGGGTTTGAGCCAACGCTCTTAAACGCCCTTACAGGCGAGTTTACGCCCGAGGCTATATGCTGTTTTGCGCGGTTAAATTCCGCTATACTTTTATTAATGTCCATTGTTTGTATTTTGGTCAACGAATTAAACTAATTAAACAAAATAATATCTGTTTATAAATAATAATTAAAAAACTAAGATTTTTTAATTATTTTCGAATTTAACTAATACATTCTAAAAGTGTTCGTTTTATTCGTAAAATGAAAGGTTCTTTTAAGAACTTTCATTTTTTTTTATCTTTTGATTTGTGTCCTTTCGTTTAATTCGTTGATAATTAATGTTTTATTTTACTATTCCCCATTGAGCGGCTTCTTCGGCGTGATAAGTGATTATCATATCGGCACCTGCGCGGCGGATAGAGAGGAGAATTTCGGAAACGATGCGTTTTTCATCAATCCAACCATTTGCCGCAGCAGCCTTAACCATTGAGTATTCGCCACTTACGTTGTAGGCGCAGAGCGGCATATTGAATGTGTCTTTGGCACGGCGGACAATGTCTAAATAGGGGAGAGCGGGTTTAACCATCACTATGTCAGCGCCTTCGATGATGTCGAGGTCGATTTCGCGCATTGCCTCGTTGCTGTTGGCGGGGTCCATTTGGTATGTTTTGCGGTCGCCAAACTTGGGTGCGCTTTCGGCAGCGTCTCGGAATGGTCCGTAGAATGCAGAGGCGTATTTGGCGGAGTATGCCATAATGGGCAGATTGGTGAAACCGTTGTCGTCTAACGCTTTACGGATGCGACCAACACGTCCGTCCATCATATCGCTCGGCGCAACCATATCCACGCCGGCTTTGGCAAATGCAACGCACTGTTTAGCAAGCGTTTCGAGGGTTGAATCGTTGTCCACGTCGCCGTTAACGAGAGTTCCGCAGTGTCCGTGAGTGGTGTACTCGCAGTTGCAAACGTCTGCAATTACGTACATTTCAGGTACTTGTGCTTTTATTGCGCGGATAGTTTCGGGAATAATTGCGTGGTCGTGGGCTGCACATTCGCCAGTTTCGTCTTTGTGGTCGGGAATTCCGAACAATAGTACCGACTTGATACCGAGAGAGTTAAGATGTTTGCATTTTTCTACAATAAGGTCGATGCTCATTTGGTATTGTCCGGGCATCGACGGTATAGGATTCTTTATATTTGTGCCCGAAACGGCAAAAAGCGGCATAATGAGGTTTGCTGCCGAAACGGTGGTTTCGCGCATCATATCGCGAGTAATGGAGTTGCTGCGCAAACGGCGCAAGCGTGTTATAGGAAATGCCATAATGCAATATTTTTTTATAATGTTTTAAACGTATTTGCAATGTACTCTGCCAAAATTTCAAAATTTGGCTTTGGCGATGTATGCACGTTGGTAAACCCTTGATTTTTAATAAATTCTGACGTGGTTTTGCCTATGCAAAATATCACCGTGTCAGTTGCAAAGTTCGCAATTTTTTCGATATTTAAAAAACTTCTGAACTCCGAAGGACTTGAAAAAACAAAGCCATTTGCTTTGTTGCTGTTAATCAGTGAGATAATTTTTGAGTCGGGATTTTTTATTGCAATGGTTTGATAAACAGTAATTTGTGTAAAATTGCATACATTTTCAAGTCTCTCCTTGATAATGGGTGAGGCAATATCGCCTTTGGCTTGAAGTATTTTTTTCCCTTGGATTAAATTGCTGTTAATCAGATATTCAGCAAGGTCGGATGCGGTTGTTCCGGGATTTTCTATTGCTACGTTAAACCCTTTGATTTTAAGTTTTTCCGAAGTTTTTTTTCCAACAGAAATTATTTGTAAAGATGTTTTATTGATTGTACCTTTTGTTCTGTTAATCAGATAGTTGAAATTATCAACCCCAGCCGCCGAGGTGATTATAATATAGTCGTAAGCCGAAAGATTGTCTATTATATTTAGAGTGTCAACGTCGGGCTCAATGGTTTGAGTAGTAATAACAGGCAGATTTACAGCGGTTAAGCCGTGCTTTTGCAATGCTTTTTGAAACCGTGGAAACGAATCCTCTTTTTGACACGAAACTATCATTTTTTAATCTCCTTCAAAATATCTTCGCCGCCGTTTTTGAGTAGGTATTTGGCGGTGTTGAAGGCGGCAAGATGAGCGTTGTCGAGCGATTGCGAGTCGCTGTATTCCACGTAGTTGCTGCCGTCGGGCATTGATATAAAGGCTTTTACAAAAAAGTCTGTTTTGGTGGCTTGTGTGTAGCAACCAAAAGGAGTTTTGCAGCCGCCGTTTATCATTTTTAGCAAAAGACGTTCGGCAAAAACTGGTGTCCACGTTTCCACATCGTTGATAAATCGCGCAACGTATTCTGCATCAGAATTTTGACTGCAAGTTTCTACTGCAATTACTCCTTGACAAGCCGCAGGGATAATTTCATCCTTGTCGATAATCTGTGTGATACGATCTTGAAAACCAAGACGTTGTAATCCTGCCGCAGCCATCACCATAGCAGAGCAGTCTCCGTTGTCGAATTTTTGTAGACGGGTGTTTACGTTTCCTCGTATATCGGTGATATTTAGCGATTTATATTTGTGCAGAAGTTGCGCCTTGCGTCTTAGGCTCGATGTTGCAATTATATCGTTGGTGGTGAGTTCTGCAAGCGATTTTGCGTTTTTTGCCACAAGGGCGTCGCGAAACTCAGCACGGGGCAAAACTGCCGAAACTCTCAATGTATCAGGCAATTCGGCGGGTAAATCTTTGAGACTATGAACGGCAAAGTCGATTGTTCCATCTTTGAGTTCCTTTTCGATTTCGGCGGTAAAAATGCCTTTGTCGCCTATCTCGGCAAGGGGTTTGTTTAGAATTTTGTCGCCCTTGGTGTCGATAACTTTGATTTCAAAATCGATTTCGGGCAGTTCGCGTTCTAATGCTTGTTTTACTGCATTTGCCTGAAATAGAGCCAATTGGCTACCGCGTGTTCCTATTATTAGAGTTGGCATAATATTAAATGTCGAAAAGTTTTTTCATAAGTTCAATATATTCAGCGTTTTTGCCGTTGCCGGTGTGGGTCTTGATGTTTTTTATCAATAGGCGGGCAAATTTTTCGGTGATGTGCTTGCCATAAAGCGATATTAATTTATCATCTTTTACACCGTTGATTTTTAAAAATCCTTCGAGTTCGGCTTGGTTCACCTTTTCAAAACTCTCTTTGATTTCCAAGATTACCGGCAGAAGATTCCGTTGGTTGAGCCATTGCTCAAAATCGTCTTTTACCTCATTTATAATGCTTTCCGCCATTGTTACAGCCTGATGACGGCGTAGCGAAACCTCGTTGATGTGATGACGGAGGTCGTCGATGGCGATAAGTTTTATGTTTTTGATGGTAGAGATTTTTTCGTCGATGTTTCGTGGAACAGAAATGTCAACAAAAATTCTGTTATAGTTGCAACTGTTTATCATCGAATATGTTACAAGGTAACTTTTGCTCGATGTGGCGGCAAGCACAATGTCGAATTTGTTGATATTGTCGGTAAGTTCGCGAATTTTGAGAGCCGAAACGCTGTATTTTTTTGCAAGATTTTCTGCTTTTTCGTATGTTCTGTTGCAGATTGTTACATTGCGGCAACCTTTTTTTGTGAAATTTTGCAGCGTGAGTTCGCCCGTCTGACCTGCGCCAATTATCAAGATGTTTTTCTCTAAGATATTGTTGCACAGCGAAAAACACATCTCTACTGCCGCGCTGCTCACCGATGCTGCTCCGTGCGAAATCTCCGTTTCTGTGCGCACACGGTTTGCTGCCTCAAAAGCCTTGTTGAATAGGCGGGTGAGCACAGGACTAAGAAAATTGTTGTCGTCGCAAAAGCGGAACGCATTTTTTACCTGCATAACTATCTGATCCTCACCAATTATCATCGAATCCACACCTGATACCACCTTAAACAAGTGCTGAGCCGCCTCTATTCCCGTGTAGAAATAGAAGTATTCGCGGTGCAAGGGAGAATAAGTCCTAAACTTTGATAATGAGTGCGTTATAAAGTCAAAATTTTCTTCTTTGGTTTCCAAGTCGGTGTCGAAATAAATCTCCTGACGGTTGCAGGTTGAAATCACTGCAAGACCGTTGAAGCATTTTTCGGGTTTGAGCCTGACAAAAAATTCGGATATCTCCTCTTCCGAAAAAGAGTACTGCTCCCTCACCGAAACCGGCCCCGTCTTGTGGCTAATACCTAATATAGCAATCATTTGCAGAAGTTATGTCTTAGTTTTGGACTGCAAAATTAGTAATTTTATTTGGATTGGAGGGAGTTTTTTCCGCCATTTCAAAAGTGGAAAAAAAATTCACATTTTTTTAACCATAAATAAATTTTTTTCGTACCTTTATAACGCTATTCAAATAATCGCAGAGTGCATTGTGTTATTAAAATATTATTTGTATTGGCTATTTTGGCAACTTCGTATAACAGAGCGTTTTGCCAAGATGATAATAACCAAGACGCTTGGCTCGATAGCCTTGCGCGTACCATTGCGTCTATGCCCGATGATTCGATGAAAGTGCGGAGGATAGATTCGGTGGCGTTGTTGCATTCTAATATCGATACTATTAATAAATATGCTTTATTGGAACTTCGTTTAGCGGATAAACTTCAACTTGTACACTACCGTATTCGCGCTAATTCCTACATAGGTTTTTGTTATTATTATAAATATGATTTTAATTCGGCTTTGACCTATTATCTTGAGATGTTGAGAATTAGCGACTCTATTGAATCTCCTCAATTTATGGCAAAAAGTCGTCATTCTTTGGCTAGTACCTATGCCATGTTGGGCAATTATGCTTTGAGCGACAAATATGACGGTGAGGCGCTTAGGTTTTATGAGGATTTATGTGATACTGCAAATATCAGTGAGACAATTCGTAGCCTTGCCCAGACATATATTGATTTTAGGATGGTTAATACAGCAGACGGATTGATTGATAAGGCTATGCATTATGATTCGCTGATAGGAGATAGTTTTGGAATAATGGTAAACCTATTCTTGCGAAGCAGAGTGCAAAAGCTTCGTTACGACGATACCGATTCTATTCTTTATTTGAAACGTGCATTAGATTATTCGTATCGTTCCATTGACCTTTGTAATGATCAAGTTTATCTGTTCAGTATTTATCAAGCTTTAATGATGTGGTATATAGATATGTCAAAGGTTGTGGCTCCAGATTATAAAAATATGTATTTGGATTCTGCCCAGAAATATCATACTTTGGCTGTTGAATACGGACAATTGTTTGGCGTGAAAGATGAAACACCTGATTTGATATTATGGGAAGCGGTGTTTAAGCGAGAATGTGGCGATTTTAATGGTGCTTATCAAATTTTTAAAACTATAGAGGCCAATTATGCGCAAGATTCGTTGTATTGTTCCGAAGAAATGATAGATTTTTATAATTATTTTTCTGACTTTTATGTTGGTATAGAAAATTATAAATCTGCCTTGGCGTATAGAATCAAAGCTGACAAAATTCGCGACAAGATATACAATCGTGAGTTTGTGGTGGAAACCACGCGAAACAATGCTGAGCGTCAGCACGAAGTGGAGTTGGAGTCACATCGAAAAACTGAGCGTATCAATAAGGCTAAACTGATGTATGCTTTTGTAGCTCTCGGTTCTATTGTCGTGTTGTTGATATTTGTCATGGCTAGTTATGTTAAAAACCAGCGTACCAATAAGATACTACTCGATAGCAATGTTGAGATTGAAATGCAACGCGATCAGCTTAAGGCTGTGAACGATGAGATCACTTCCAGTATACGTTATGCAAAAAAAATTCAAGAAGCGTCTGTCCCTCAGAAAGATATTATGGATGCTATGTTTGGCGGATGTTTGATTTATTGGCAACCATTAGAAATAGTTTCAGGCGATTTTTATTGGGCGCAACAAACACAGCGGTATCAGTTTTTGGCAGTTGGCGATTGTACTGGACATGGGGTTCCAGGTGCGTTTATGAGTATGCTTGGCATTTCTTCGCTCAACGATATTGTGTTGTCTATTGATTTTGATATTTGGAAACCTTCAGCAGGACAAATTCTCGATGTTCTGAGGTCTATGGTTATTTCTTCGCTGCGTCAATCTGTTCACAATGAGGAAGATACAAAGGATGGAATGGACCTTGCCCTTTGTATAATCGACAACCAAAAGTCGGAACTTCATTTTGCAGGTGCAATGCGTCCGTTGTTTATTTTCCGCAATGGGGAATGTATGCAGTTCAGCGGTGATCGTATGCCTGTGGGTGTTTCGTTTAAACAGGACATACCATTTACCAATTATGTGATTCAAACTCAGAAAGATGATGTGGTGTATATTTTTACAGATGGCGTTGTAGACCAGTTTGGATATCTCAACGGTGTGGAAACTAAGTTTACCCGCAAACGCTTAAAGGAGCTGCTAATGCAAATACATTCTATGCCTTTTGCTGAACAATGGGCTTATATGGAAAGTGTTTTCGATGAGTGGGCATCTCCTAAGGGCTTTAATAAATGTCGTTGTCCTCAGGTCGACGACCAATTGCTGATTGGAATAAGGTTGTAGTGAGAAACTATGAATTACACTTACGATTTATGAAATCTTTTTGGCGTAATGTTTTTTTTTGTTATCTTGCTCGCCAAAATAATTTATATGAAAAGACTATCGATGGCGGCAATGACTTTCGCCGCAATGTTCAACTATCTGAGTACCAATGCTCAGGAGTTTAAAATTTCAGAATCTGGATGCCTCAATAATTACGGCGTGGATGTTGCCGTTTTTGAGGATTATTATCCCGAGGGTCACCAAGGAGGTGTTTGTATCATAATGAATGGCAAGCGTTTGGCTACTAATGGCGACATTCGTTTAGAACCTACTCCCGGT
>JAGCYI010000010.1 GCA_017960885.1 Bacteroidales bacterium | reverse complement strand
TTACGTGTTTTTCTTAATAAACTTTGCTCTTTGAAAATTATTTTTGGTAGTTACCCAACTATTGCCTAATTTTACGTCAAGAAAAAAATATTTTGCAACCATGGGAAAACTTATAAAACCCGAACATTACAGCCCCCTTCTCGACCTGAAACAGACCGAGTTGGGCATAAAACGTATCAAAGATTTTTTTGAGGGATGTCTTTCGGCAGAACTCAAACTCAGGCGTGTTACCGCGCCGCTGTTTGTGCTAAAAGGCACAGGTATCAACGACGATTTGAACGGCGTGGAGCGTCCCGTAACGTTCCCCATCAAGGATTTTGGCGACCAAAAAGCCGAAGTGGTTCATTCGCTTGCCAAGTGGAAACGCCTCACCCTCGCCGATTACAACATCGAGAGCGGATACGGAGTGTACACCGATATGAACGCCATCCGTCCCGACGAGGAGTTAGACAACCTTCACTCGCTCTACGTTGACCAATGGGATTGGGAGCGCCATATCGAACCCGCCGACCGCAACATCAACTTCCTCAAAGACATTGTACGCCGCATCTACTCGGTAATGCTCAAAACCGAATACGTTGTGTACGAGATGTTTCCGCAGATCAAGCCGTGGCTTCCCTCCGAGATTTATTTCGTGAGTGCCGAAGAACTCTGCAAACGTTACCCCGACCTCACTCCCCACGAGCGCGAGGACGCTATCTGCCGCGAACACAAGGCAGTGTTTATTATGGGTATTGGCGGAAAACTCGCCGACGGCAAGAAACACGACGGACGCGCTCCCGACTACGACGATTGGAGCACTCCCAACAGCGACGGTTTCAAGGGCTTGAACGGCGACATTCTTGTTTGGAACGAGATTCTCGGACGTTCGTTTGAACTTTCGTCGATGGGTGTACGCGTTGACAAAGAGGCACTTCTGCGTCAACTTGACATCGAAGACAAAAACGAGCGCAAGGAACTTTATTTCCACAAACGCCTTTTGGACGGCACATTGCCCGAATCAATTGGCGGTGGCATTGGACAGAGCCGTCTTTGTATGTTTTTCCTCAAAAAAGCGCACATCGGCGAAATTCAATCCTCGCTTTGGAGCAACGAAATGCGCCAAGAATGTAAACAAGCAAATATTCCTTTGATATAATACCATTTCTCTATTTAAAGCATTTGGTTAATTGACGTTGTATTAAATAAAGTGATACAAGCGATTAACTAAGTGCTTTTTTAATAATTTTACCTTATGAATGATTATCAATATTCAGGCGTTCCTGATAGAACAAAAATAGCCAACTTTCACTGTCCGAATTGTGGTGCGGTGGTAAATTCCGAAGTGTGTCCATATTGTCAAGCCGCTACGGGTATAAATACTTGGAAGGCTGATATGGAGTATCCTGTTATAGAATGTAAGGAGGCTAACCTTGGTTTTTGGAGAGTGTGGTTTCCGTTGATATTTGCCGTTTCGTTCGGTATAATGGGCGCAGCCTTTACTGTGGCTATGTTGAAGCAAGGTGAGTATCTTGGAGTGCTGTTTATCAGTATTTTTGACCTTATCGGTCTTGTGGCTTTGATAATTGCGCTGAAAAATATCTACCGTAATATCTTGGTGAAACTTAGAGGCAAGGAGATTGATGCCACTGTGTACGGCTATATGGACGACAACGTGCTTCTCAACGGCGTTCCCGCCCAAATAGTAAAACTCTTGGTTCATACCAAACAAGGCCCTCGATTTATCCTCTATCAACTTGGCGACATCAAACACCCCTACAAAATCAACAGCAAAATCAAACTCAAAGCATTTAAAGATATGTTTTTGATAATGGATGATACAAAGGAGTATTTTTAAAGAGGTTTTGGCAAAAAATCCCCTTGTACAAATCCGTTATACAAAATGTCTACAAATCAGCAACTATCTGTATAAATATCTGATACACAAATGTAACGCTGCAAAAAAGCGGTTTTCTACCTTTGCAAAAATAAATTTTAGAAAAGTTGTAACCTTTCTGCAAGTAGAATCACTAAGGGTAGAAATTATGACAAATACATTTGAAATGGAGATTCACATCGGAAACCTCATAAAAGAGGAATTTATACAGCAAGGCCGCCGCGCCGAATGGTTGGCGCAACAGTTAAACTGCAACCGCACAAATGTTTACAACATTTTTCAGCGCAAAAACATTGATGTTGAAATGTTGATAAAGATTTCGCGTGTGCTGCACCGTAACTTTTTGCGCGACATTTCCCCCTTGGCAGATACAACGGTGGAGTAGGATGGGGGCGGTTCGCTGTCTAAAAATCTGATACAAACTGTCTAAAATCTTGATACACAAAAACACAACCCGAAATTTGCGGATTTCGTAAAAAAAATGCACATCCCCCTGTAACCTTTCACACATCTTCGACACTAAGGGTAAAAATGTTGAACGATTAAACTGAAAGGCTATGAAAAAGATTGCATTGATATTGGCGCTGATGGTTTCGATAAATGTTTCGGCGCAGAATAACGGAGATTATTATGGAGTGTATGATTACAAAGACTCTGTATTGACATTGTATTATGGCAAAGACACTGTCAAAAGGGCGCAGTATTTAGCAAATGATAAATCATTTGAACCGTGGAATGCGTTGCGCAAAATAGTTATTGATTCGTCGATGAGGCATTATCATCCCGATAATTGCAAAAGATTTTTCCATAGTTGTGGTAATGTTACCGAAATTGTAGGTCTTAAATATCTAAATCCGCCTTTGAACGGTGATATGTCAGAAATGTTTGCAAATTGTAGAAATCTACAATCTATTGATTTAACAGGTTTTAGTACTCGCGGAGTAACAAATATGGCTGAAATGTTTACAAACTGCGAGATGCTTGATTCTCTTGATTTGAGCGGTTTTGAAACAGATTCTGTTACAGATATGAGCCAAATGTTTAGTGGATGTGAAAAACTGAAATCGTTGGATATAAGTGGGTTTAAAACGCACAATGTCAGAAATATGAGTCAAATGTTTAATCAATGCAGTAGTATAAAGACTCTTGATTTGCGTGGCTTTAATACAGAAAAAGTGACAACTATGTGGCAGATGTTTTGTCAATGCAGTAATTTAAAAAGTATTGATTTAAGCAGTTTCAATACTGCAAACGTTACAATTATGGAAGAAATGTTTGCCGATTGTTATTCTTTACAAACTCTTGATTTAAGCACTTTTGTGCGTTGGGAAACTAATACGCATATGTCTAATATCAGTCATATGTTCAAAAATTGTAGTTCGCTTAAAACGATTTATACAACAAGTAGTTGGTATATTTTTGCCATAGATTATGACGCCCATTGTTTCCAAGGTTGTACAAGCCTATATGGTGGCAAAGGTTCTAGTTTTGTTCAATATGGTGAGTATGAATATTTTGCAAAAATTGATATGGGTGCTGAGCATCCTGGGTTCTTTACAATGAAAGGAGATAAACCATATTCGCCAAAAGCATTTGCGGTATTAGAGGATTCAGTATTGACATTTTATTATTCTGACCACAAAACTGATACTGATTTCTATGCTTTGGGAGGATATGGCAATTATGACACCAGAAGAAAAATAAAAGAAGTGGTGTTCGACAAGTCATTCAAACAATTCTATCCTAAATCTTGTGCTTATTGGTTCAATGGTCTTTCTAATCTTGTTAAAATCACAGGAATGACAGAGTATCTCAATACCGATAGCGTTACCGATATGCAAAATATGTTCTTCGGTTGTAAAAAACTTTTGACATTGAATTTGAGTAGTTTTAATACCTCTAAGGTACGAAATATGAGCCAAATGTTTGAAGATTGCGATAACTTGAAGACTATATTTGTAGGTAACAATTGGAAAACTGATTCTGTTAACAAGTCTAAATATATGTTCGCAGGTTGTTGGAGTCTTTATGGCGGACAAGGCACTAAATATGAATGGATTAACGGGGAAAATGGTCCAAAAGAATACGCCCGGATTGACGAAGGGAATGAAAATCCCGGTTTCCTAACAGCAATAGGTCAACTGCCATTCAATCCGCCTGCACCTATTGAATCTCGAATTGAAACTGAAAACGAAATTGTAAAACCAATTGATCACGACCGTTATTTTTCTCCGTTAATAGATTCTTTGGCATACGCAGTGCTAAAAGATTCGGTATTAACATTCTATTATGGCGTTAACAGACCCGATGATGCATTTCAGATAAAATCGTTTAAGCCATTGTACAATAAAGATTTGCCAAGTGGATATTCTTTGATTGAAACCTATGACCTTAACGTGCGGTCGCCACAATGGAGTACCCGCACCAACGAAATTAAAAAGGTGGTTTTTGATTCCACATTCAGAGATTTTCGTCCGAAATCTTGTTACGAATGGTTTGCAGGATGCTACAATTTGACCGAAATCGTGGGAATGAAAGAAAATCTCAATACGGAGGATGTTGTTTATATGTCGGCAATGTTTTTGGGTTGTGCTAAGTTGAGCAAAATAGATTTGAGCGGTTTTAACACACAGAAAGTGAGAAAGATGCACAGTATGTTTTCGGCTTGCGTCAGTCTTGAACATATTGATATAAGTTCGTTTAAAACCGACAGCCTGCGCGATGTCGCGTTGATGTTCGACGGATGTTGGAATCTCAAATCTATCAAGTTCGGCAATTTCAACACCTCGAATGTCAAAAATATGGGCAGTATGTTTTCTGGATGTAAAAGCCTTGAAACTATTGATTTAAGTCGGTTTAATGTTCAAAATTGCAAAAATTTATCATATATGTTTGCCGAAAGCGGAATTAAGAATATTGATTTAAAAGGATTTCAATTCAAGAATGACTCAAATAATAGATATGAGGATATTAACCTTGAAGGTATGTTTATGGATTGTAAAAATCTTAAAATGTTAGATATCAGTCATTTTAAAAATGTAGCCTATTGTAAAGGAATGTTTTTTGGGTGTAGCAATCTTACAGGATTGAAACTGTTTGAACCACGTTTTGAAAACAAAATTTTTCGAGGAAATGATTTAACCGGATTGTTTTATGGTTGCAGTAGTTTGAAAGAATTGGATTTAAGCGTCCTCAAAAGTGAATACAATCCATCAATGTCGTATATGTTTGCCAATTGTTTCAATCTAAAAACCATCTTCGTAGACAATGATTGGCATTATCAGTATGCAACACTTATGTACTCCCAAAATTCTGACGGGAGTATATCAGAATCATATGGTTTAAATCTTATGGATACAATTGATATTTTCAAAAATTGTTACAATCTTGTCGGTGGCAGCGGCACGAAATACAATCCCGAAAACAAAAGTAACTTTTTATTTGCGCAAATTGATTTTGGAAAGGAATGTCAAGGATATTTCACAAAGAAAACATCGAGTATAAAATCAAAACACAAATCAAAAGTGTTAATTCCTGCACAATCGAAAAAGATTACATATTATGATAATGTAGAAGAAAAATATGTAGAAATCCACAAATGGGGTTTTGTTAATCAAAACGGAGAATGGATTATAGCACCGAAATACGACAAAGTTGAAAAGTTTGATACTAATGGTGTAGTAAGAGTTTGGGTAAATAACGAAAGTAGTTATATCGACCAATATGGCAATACAGTATCCAAACCTCAGAATGATAACACAAATTCATCAAGTTCAACGTCGTATACAAGGTTTATTCCTGACTATAAAATCATACAAGATAGAGGTAAATATGGCTACACAAAAAACGGTGATACTATTATAAAACCGCAATTTGATTATGTTTATGAGTTCGACGAATATGGATTTGCAAAAGTTGAGGTTATGGATAAAATAGGTTTCATAGATACTACCGGCAAATATGTAACAGAACCAATTTTTGATGATGTAGATCCTCATTATGGACAAGAAACCTCTATGATTACAGTTGTTGTTGATAATAAGTGGGGATTTATCAACCGCAAAACAAGACAGATTGAAATACCTCCACAATTCGACAATGCAGATGATTTTGATTCATATGGAAAGGCGGCAGTATGGCTCAACGACAAAATCGGATTTATTGATACAACAGGTAAATTTATAACAGAACCTTTGCTTAATAGATTAGGTGATTATGAAGAATTAGGTTTAATACCTGTATTGCAAGACGGCAAATGGGGATTTGTTGATAGCACAGGAATAATCTCGATAAATCCTCAATTTGAAGATATAAATTGGGGATTCGGCGAAAACGGCTTAGCACCAGTAAAATTAAATGACAAATGGGGTTATATCAATACAAAAGGTGAGTTTGTAATCAAACCTATTTTTGATTCCGCTTCCAAATTTTATAATCAGATAACAGAAATCAAGAAAGATGGTAAATTTGGTTTTATCTATGAAAACGGAAAATATTATATTTTTTCTGATGAAAAATTGGAACTAGAAGAGAGGGATTTTGAACATCTACCATACGCACGTATCACAAAACGAAATCAATATAATTCTAACTACAACAAAGTAGGTTTAGTAGACAAAAAGGGACATATTCTTATCACACCTCAATTCTCCGAAATCAAATTCTTCAAAGGAGTGATTTTAGCAAAAGAAAGATACGAAGACAGATGGGGTATTATCGACAAACGCGGTATTTGGATCTGTGAACCTAAGTTTTGTGAAATCGGCAATAAATACAATTGGTATTATGACTAAAAAGTCGATAACCCACGATTCAGCCTATAATTATCATTCCCAATTATTCATAAATCAGAAATAAGATGAAAATTATTACTCCACAAACGGAAAATGCATACTATTTGTAGGGTGATATTCAGAAAAAGAAAACAGCATTATGACCTACCCTGAAATATATTACTCTGATGAGGTAAAACGGATTCTTAACAGCAAACCACCCTTGCCGAAAGCACCGAAAGCACCGGAAAAGGTGGTTATTCCACCAATTCCAAACGAAAAAGGCGACTCTCAGGGCTGTGCCATAGTTGTTTTAATAGTAAGCATTGTGTTATTTATTGTTGGAGCAATGACGAAAACTTTTCAATTATCTATGGTTTGCTCTTTTATAATGTTTATTTCATTCTTTGTTGTTGGTATCACTACAAATAGAAAGCGAGCATATGAAGATGAACTTAGACAATACAATAATGCACAAGCAAAGCAAAAAGAATATAGTAAGCAACATGCAGAGTATCAAAAACAACTTGATAAATACCAAGAAATAATAAAAGAAACGACTTCGGAAGTAAATTTGCAAAAATACAGGAGAAATGCCATTAATTTTTTTCTTTCTAAGCGTATTGCCCCTACATTTTCTGATAGTGATGCTGATAATGTTAAAAAAGGCATTTCAGAAGATTATTTTGCGAAAAAATTATCAAAAGAATTCACAATACTTACTAATCAAAGGATTTCTTATCTTGACACTTTCTTATATCCTGACATATTGTTAATTCATAACAATTTATACATTGATATCGAAATTGACGAACCATATTCAAATGACGACGGAAGTCCGATTCATTATCTTGAAGAGGATGAAGATGAAGAATTATGTTCTATTGATAGTAGAAGGAATGATTACTTTAACGAGCAAGGTTTTGAAGTAATCAGATTTGCTGAGGAACAAATATATTTGGATCCGGAAGAATGTGTTAACACTATTAAAAGGGTAATTAATTGTTTAAAAAATGCACAAACCCAAAAAATCAAAAAGCCCACCGAATATAGCCTCGACAAATGGACAAAAGAACAGGCTCTTATTATGTCCTATAAAAAATACCGTAACTACTATATCAACAAGACAGAAAAAGATGAGATGAAATTGTCTTTAACAATTAATCCAAACGAACAAGATCAATTTGATATTTTCGTAAAACATCAAGAATCAATTGAGGTTGTATCATATCTCACTAAAATAGCAGAGAATGGGCATTCTAATAATCAATTTTGGTTAGGATTTTATTATTTCAGAGGCAAGGGTGTTTCAAAAGACTTTCAAAAAGCGTTGGAATTGTTTTCAAAATCTGCCGAGCAAAATAACAAAATGTCTCAATATTATTTAGGAATTTGCTTTTACAATGGGTATGGCGTATCGCAAGATTTTGAAAAGGCATTTGAATGGTTTTCTAAATCAGCACAACAAGAAACAATAAATATTGACTCTTCTATCTCTCAAAAAATTGTTAAGGGAAATCCCAATGCACAAGATTTGTTGGGTGATTGTTATTATTATGGTAAAGGTGTGGTTCAAAATATTGAAAATGCATTAGAATGGTATCAAAAAGCAGCAAATCAACCAATTTACAATTTAAGATCTATCCGTCGACATTATGAAAACAAACATTATAAAACTGATCTCATAAATACGTTAATTGATTATTATTCTAATTCTAACCGACATATTTTGAAGGCATTAACATCGTTAGGAAATATCTTTTACTTCGGGAAAGGCGGAACAAAAGACTATAAGAAAGCCTTTGATTTCTATAAAAAAGCAGCGGAACAAGGATATGCAAAAGCGCAACACAAATTAGGTATTTGTTATTATCATGGTTTTGGGGTATCAAAAGATATTCAAAAGGGTATAGAATGTTGTAAGAAAGCGGCTAATAGTAACTATGTGTATGCTATACATTTTGTAGGATACCTTTACTATCATGGAGAAGTTGTACCACAAAGTTATGAAACGGCATTAGACTATTTTTCAAAATCGGCAGAAAAAGGTAATTCCAATTCACAATATTATTTGGGCGAATGTTATTTTAATGGACATGGAATCACTCAGGACATCAAGTTAGCAATAGAATGGTATACAAAATCGGCCATTCAAGGAAATGCTAATGCACAATTTGTATTAGGTAATTGTTATTACAAAGGTAATGGCGTTTACAAAGATTTGAACAAAGCCATTGAATGGTTTCAACAAGCCGCTGAAAAGGGAAACTCAAAGGCACAATGTAATTTAGGCTTTTTATATTACAAAGGCATAGGTGTCGAAATTGATTATCCAAAAGCGGTTGAATGGTTCTCACAATCATCATCAAAAGGTAATGACAAAGCACAATTATATTTGGGTCATTGTTATTACAATGGAGAGGGGGTTACAAAAGATTTGAATAAAGCAAAAGAATGGTATACTAAATCAGCATGTCAAGGTAATGAGAGTGCACAAGAATGCTTGAATAATTGTTTTAACGAAGATAAAGATGAAGAAAAAAATGAGGATACGAAAGATGTGTCAAAAAAACAAAGAAACAAACTAATATACAGGCAGAGCAATTATCTTTGGACTTTTTGCAATAACTTTTAAGTATGATTCTAATTGAAGAAAACAAAAAATTTTCTCACTATCTTATAACCTGCCCTCATTTCTCCCACTAATGGCAAATGTCAACACTTCAAGAAAAATATTTTCCCCCTACACAAACTCCCCATTCAACGCCTCAATCTCCACCTCGTGTTTTTTGGTGTTCTTATCGTAATTGATACCAAGCAGAATAATAGTTTTAGAAAAATTTTGGAGTTTGCCGTGATAGTTTTTGGCTCTGATTTGGGCAATTGCGCCTTCGGCGGTTTTGTCGTATTTTAACTCTACAACCACGGCGGGATATGGCGAGTTTTTGATGGGGACAAACACCATATCGGCAAAGCCTTTGCCCGAGGGAAACTCCCTGAAAATCTCGTATTGAGCCTGCGCCGAATAATATGCAAGGCGGATGGCACACGCCAAAGAATTTTCGTCGTTGAACTCAATAAACGATGTCGCCTCGTCGTGATACGAATCCAAAGCCTTTTCAATGTAATTTTTGTCGCCCGAAATTGTTGCATTGAGAAGTTCGCGCGAATTACCTATCGCCTTCGACAAACTGCCCCAACCACATACACGAATCGAGTTTTTAAACTCGTCGGCAACCTCGGTGTTTGGAATCATAACACGACCAAACACAGGATCGTACGACAAGTAGCCGAGATGCGCCAAAAGAGTTAGAACATCGTCACAAGTTTCGATATTTTTCATATCGTTACGAAAACTCGTTACGCTTATAGAAACCTTTTCACCGTTTAACATCCTAACTATTTTGTCGCGCAATCCGTCGATGTCGTTTTTGATGTAATGCTCTATGGTTGTGTACGATGCGGATTTTGACCAATGGCTGTTGTATTTGCCGTCTTCCACTGCCATCATCACTGAATTTGGATTAAAAATAGATTTTTCGCTGCCTATAATATAGCCGTCGTAGGCGTGTTGCATCAGTTCAAAATCCAAATTGTATTTATTGCAAATATTGATTACCTCGTCGGGCGTAAAGCCGTAATACTTAGCGGTTTTTGCAGGACGTATTACACTATACTCATCAAAATTATTCAGAGCCGATTGCGATTCAACTTTTATAATTGGCAGAATACCTGTCATATATACCAACAGAAAAACATCGTCGGCAGTGTTTGATTTGAACATTGAGCGGAGGAAATTGACATATTTTGTCTGCGTTTTTTCATCAATTTCGCGCACCAGTCTATCCCACTCGTCAATGATAAAAACAAAACGGTCGCCGGTTTCTTGATGGATTTCGCGAAGTGCCACACTCAGTAAATTTTGTTCACGCAAGAATGGATATGAAGTTTTAAGGTCTTGTATAACAGTTTTTTGCGCATCTTCTACTACTGTTTGTGTATCATTTTCCGCAAAAGTGTTCCAATCAATATAAATTGTTGGATATTTGTTGAGGTGCTTTTTGTAACTTGGCAGTTTCGCGATTTCCAAATCATCAAATAGCGGCGCGGAATCAGATTTTCTATCGTAATAGGCATAAATCATCTTAGCGGCTACGGACTTGCCAAAACGCCGAGGACGCGACACACATATATAACGATGCGATGTTGCGATATTACCATTCAAAATGTCTATCAGTCCCGACTTATCGGTGAATGTAGAGTTCCTTATGTCGTGGAAGGCAATGTTGCCCTTGTCGATGAATATGCCCATAAACTTATAAGTTTAGTTTTTGGCAAAGATATGTTTTTTTTTTAAAAAAAGCAATTTTTTCTTCTGACACCTGTAACCTTTACGAGGTTTCTGTCACTAAGGGCAAATGTCAAACCATTAAAACATCAAGAAAATGAAAAAATCAATCATTATCGCAGTGATGGCAGTTATCAGCATTGCCACCTGCACAGCACAGAACCTCAACGACAAGGTTTATTTCGATGAGGATTGGAACGTTATAGCCGATGCGTCGAAGGCATCATATTATCGCCTTTACAACGCCAACGACAAATCCACAGGGCTGAAACCGTACAAAGATTTTTACATCAACGACATTTTACAAGGCGAGGGGTATTATTCAAAAATCAGTAAGATTGATGGCGAAATCGATTTTATTGAGGAAGGCGAACAGAAAAACTATTACGAGAGTGGAAAACTCCGCGAAAAATGGTACAAGAAGAACGGAGATATGCACGGCGAGGATATAATGTACTACGAAAACGGCAACCTGATGTATCAGACATATTACGAAAATGGTAAGCCGAATGGAAAATACACTAAGTATGATTCCACAGGCACTATTGACCGTGTATTTAACTATAAACACGGAATTTTGGACGGCAAGCAAGTTCAGTATGCACCCGACAACAGAGCAGAGATATGGAAAGAGGATTATTTCAATAATGGTCTGATGGAAAAGGAGATAACTTATTCGCACGGAAGCGTCAGAAAGACCTTTACGCTTATCAGTCGCGAAAACGATTCGTTTATCGCCAACGTAACTTGGTATCTAAGTGAGGATGAAGATCCGTTAATCAGCAAGAGGTCAATAGATTATCTCTATGACTTTGACCCTGAGATTTGGGAATACGCCTTCCAATTGTTCTATGTTGAGACAGCAGATTTCAATGGTGAGATTTCGCAGAAACACGGTAAGTATCAATCATTTGATAAACAAGGACGCATAATTACCGACGGACAATATTCTTACGGCAAAAAAATCGGCAAGTGGACTAATAATCTTTATTCTCAAAATTGTTATTATATAGATGATTACGACAATGTAAATAACACAACTCGTTATTATACCTTTGACAATAAGCCTATTACAGGAATTGTTACACAAGACGAGACCGAAGGTGTCAAAATCGATGTTAATATCAAAAATGGAATCCGTTGCGGCAAATACACTGCATATCATTACGATGATGACGGTGAAATTTATATGAAATATTATGGCAACTATGACAATCTTGGTCAACCTGACGGCTATTTCCACGCCGAGTTGCTCTTTGGCAGCGAGTGGAAAACTGTGGATTATAGCAATTACATACACGGTGTTAAGCACGGCGAATGGCGGACAATAGAAGGCGATTCGATAATTTTCAAGAATTATAACAACGGCGAACTTGATGGCGAATACCTAATCAAAATTGCAAATTCAAAAGAGGATTTAATCAAAGAAAAAGACAGCCTTTGGCATAAAATCACAAAAGGCACATACAAAAATGGTCGTAAAACGGGACATTGGTGGATGATTACCGATCGAGAATGGGAATTGTACCAAAAAGAGGGCAATTTTATTGATGGAATGGAAGAAGGCGAATGGATATTCTATGGTATGTTTTCTACCGATGGTTATTTCGGGGAACGACAAATAGAAGCCATTATTAATTTTCACGAAGGTAAAAGGGAAGGGAAAGCCATTAGATTCAAAAACAAAGCCAATATGCCTTTCAAGGATTCAATTTTTGTGGTAGGGTATTTCAAAAACGATGAACTTGACGGACCATACGAAAAGCACGACAACGACGGCAATATCTCCGTCAAGGGCAACTATTCCAACGGGAAAGAAACCGGAGTTTGGACGTACACATATTCCACTGAAAAAATCTACCGGACAAGCAATCCTGATGACGACAACATTCCCGATCGTTTCTATACCATTGACGGCAAGCCTTTTACGGGAACACATACCGAGACTTTCGAACGTGACGACGACTCAGATTACGACACGGTTGTAGTAACAGTAAAAAATTCTCTTATACAGCAAGTTGACTTCATTGATTCGGCTACCGGCAAGGTGATTTACACAAATAATTACAAGAACGGACTGCTGATTAAAGAATAATTAATGACAATTGACATCGGTTTTATTGCGATGTCAATTGTTAAATATTTTTCGTATAATAACTATATTTGTATGCCCAAAAACCACATCACTATGAGAAAAATATCCATATTTATACTATTATTAGCCGCCGCTTTGACAACAAACGCACAAACCTATTACTCAATGCATTACTGCAAAGAAGGGTTCAGGCTGCGTATGTACGAAACCATTTTGCCGACGCTGCTGCATATAAAAGACGTGGCTGAGAATGGCGGTGATTTTAAGGCCGACGAATATTACGAAGCCATTGATATACTGTGCAATATCTATACGCATTACTACAAAAATCCCGAAATGTCGCTGAGGATAATGGAGAAAGCGTATCAGACTCTTGCGGCAAAAACCGACAGCAGCCACTCGTCGCCACTGCGTTTTGCGGCGTTGAATTTGGCAGACATCTACACAATGACCTGTCAGTACGATAAGGCGGGCAAATGCATACAAAATTCCGAAAAACTCTTTGACATTGCACCCTGCAACTGTAATCTGCGTCTTGGGCTCGAAATGGCAAAAATCAAGCATTGCTGCACCACCAAGAACACTGCAAAACTCCGTCCGCTTATCAATAATGTTATAACTAAATATAAAGATTATTACGAAACTGACCTTATGAAAGGTACTGATTATTTGACATTTGCTCTAATCAACAGCATTGCCGAAGCACACTATCTGTTGGGCGAAACCGACAAGGCTGTGGATTATTGGCAGCATATTGTTGATAATCTCAAATCCCAAGAACCTCAGCCTAATGCATTGTTTAATAAGGTTGTAAACTCTTTGGCGACAATCAAAATGCAGAATCACCAATGGACTGAGGCGTTGGCTCTGTACGATAAGATAAAAATGTTCAACGATTATTACAACGAGGAATATTTTTATAAAGTGCTCAACTGTGCGCTCTTTGCCAATAATGTAGAAAAGATAAAAAAGTATTACACTCTGTTTAGCCGAGAGATGGTGGAAAACAAGTCGAGGATATTAATCAAATCTACCGAAGAAAACCATTACAACGCTTGGGTTGCGTCGGTAAAAGATGTTGAGTTTTACAATTATGCGGCATTAAAGTCGCAAATGGCGCCCATCATTACCGACGCATTTGCCTCAACTGTGTTTTTCAAATCGTTGTCGTTGAATAGCAATATAATTCTCAACGATTTTATATACAAATCCGACCAAAAAGATTTGATAAACACTTATGAAAAATGCAAAAAGTTGAAGCATAATTTTGTGTTTTCGCACTCTGATTTAGAAACCAAAAAACGTGATTATTTGGAATATGAACTCCTGTTCGACAGCGTGTTAACCCAAACTCAGCGGCTGTCTGTTAAACTTTGGAACCAAGTGAAATCTTATAGCGAGATACAACGTCCGCTCTCTGAAAACGAATTTGTGATTGAGTTTTGCTTGATTCCTGATTATGAGCAATATCCAAACCATCACGACTATTTTGGAGCATACGTTTTTGGCAAAAATTTTTCTATGCCAAAACTCATAAAACTTAGCGAAGTGGATGCCGTAGCAAAAATCCTCACGCCATCAACCGACGCAATGATGTTTTATTCGCATCTCTATTCGCCCGAAAAATCTCGGCAACTTTACGATTTGATTTTCAAACCGTTGGAAAGTTTTCTTAGAACCGCCCGCACCGTATATTTTTCGCCTTACGGCATACTCGCCAACGTCAGTTTCAACTTTCTCGCCGACTCCGACGGAAAATATCTTTGCAACAAATTCAATATGGTTCGTGTGTCGTCGGTAACCCAAATTTCGCAGATAAAATCGCGCAATATCACCGTAGCCAAATCAGCAGCGCTCTTTGGCGATATCGACTACGAAACCGCCGTTACAGGCCGTCAGAACGCAGGTAAACAATCCTCAAACCGGGAATCTGATTTTTCAAATCTTCCGTCAACTAAGATTGAAATTCAAAAGATTAAAGAAATTTTAAGCGCAAACCACATCGAAGCCGCCATCTTCGACCGCACCTCCGCCACCGAGGAGTCTTTCAAAAACCTCTCCGGCAAATCTCCTGAGATTCTGCATCTTGCCACGCACGGATTCTGTTTTGAAACCGATGAGAAGGCCGCCGACAAACCTTTTGCCCAAAACGTCAACTCATATTCGCAAAAAGAATCCGCTATGGTGCTTTCGGGACTTGCATTGTCGGGC
>JAGCYI010000009.1 GCA_017960885.1 Bacteroidales bacterium | reverse complement strand
TTTAAAAATAATAATACAATGAAAAAGATACACCTTATATATATAGTATTAATTGCAGCATTGTTTCCTACAATGGTAAATGCGCAAGATTTTAAAACAGAGGCATTTATAGGATATGCCCGCACAATGTACGACCTTCCGCAAAACGATGGTCAAACAGGTTTTGTACCCGCAGGATTGGCTTTCTTGGTAGAGGTTGCCGATGGGGTAGAGGTAGGTGCTGAGGCTCGTGCCAATGCTTACAGCCCAACTTTTAAAATGAAACACCCCTACACCGACCACAACGCCTTTACACAAAAATATCGTGGCGTAAATACCGCTGTAATAGGTCGTTACTATGCTCCGATAGATTTCCCGGTTTATGGACAATTGGGCTTTGGTATGTTTGTAGGCGGACGTCAAAAGACCATCTACACCAAAGATTACGTTAAAGCCGAGCCGTGGTTAGAGGATGAAATCACAAAATTCCGCCGTCAGACAGTCAAGTACAAACCGTCGTTCCTCTTTGAGATTCAGGCAGGATGCTTGCTCGCCGATAATCTCAACTTATTTATCCGTTATTCAAACCACAAAAACAAACTCAAAGACGACGTAAACGACGAAGGTTATCGCGCCGCCGATATTATGTTTGGTGTAGGTGTAAGATTCTAATAATACGCCACTTACATTGGGTAACGATAATTTTTAACAAAAAATACAAAAACTTTTTGGGATTTACGCAAAAATACTTTTAAATTTGCGCCAAATTTCCAAGCGGGTGTGGCGTAATTGGTAGCCGCGTTAGACTTAGGATCTAATGCCTCACGGCGTGGGGGTTCGAGTCCCTTCACCCGTACATTCAAACCGCCGACGAAACTAAAATTTGTCGGCGTTTTTATTAGTAATTAATTATTTAACAGGGAATTTTGCCCGTAGAAACATCATACAAAATGGATATTAAATTTAACAAAGTTGACGACCTCAACGCAACTATCAAAGTAAGTCTTGTAAAAGACGACTATCAACCTAACGTAGACAAAACATTGAAAGATTATCGCAAGAAGGCTGCTCTTCCGGGTTTCCGTCCGGGCAACGTGCCGATGAATCTTATCAAAATGAAATACGAAGTTCCCGTTAAAGCCGAGGAGATTAACAAAACCCTCAGCAAAGGTCTTTTCGACTATCTTAAAGACAATAATATCGACTATATGGGCGAACCCCTTCCAAGCCTCACCGAAAAACCCGAAGGCAACTTTGAGAAGGACACCGATTTTACTTTCACTTTCGACATCGCCCTTGCTCCTCAATTCCAGATTGCTATCGACAATGCATTGAGCATTCCTAAATACAATATCACCGTTGACGACAAAAACGTTGACACCACATTTGAAAACTACAAAAACGCCGCCGGCAAAAACGAACCTGCCGAAATTTCAGAAGAGAAGTCAATTCTCAAAGGCGAAGTTTTCCAAGTGGACGAAAACGGCGAAAAACTTGCCGAAGGTCTCAGCAACACCACCTCAATGCTTGTTTCTAACGTAAAAGACGAAAAAGAGCGTGCAAAATTCATCGGCAAAAAGGTAGGCGACAAAATCTGTTTCGACCTCAAACAAGTATTCCCCAACGAAGCCGAGGCTAAGGCAATCCTCAACAACAATATGCTCGACTTCAACACTGTAAACGCCAACTTTGCATTCTCTATCAACGAGATACTTACATTTGTTCCTGGCGAACTCAATCAAGAAGTTTTCGACCGTTTCTTCGGCAAAGACAAAGTTCACAACGAAGAAGAAATGCGTGCCGAAATCATCTCGCAATACAAAGCCAACTACGAAAACGAGTCTGACTACCGTTTGTTTATCGACGCCAAAGCCGAACTCTTGAAAAAAGCCGATTTTGCTGTGCCAATGGAATTTATGAAACGTTGGCTCCTCAGCCTCGAACAATACAAAGATTTCGACAAAGAGAAACTTGAAACATCGTTCCCCTCAATGGAAGAAGACATCAAGTGGAATCTTATCGAAAACCACCTTGTAAAAGACTACAAGATTGAAATCACCGAAGACGACGAACTCGCTGAGGAAAAAGAAGTTATGAAAGCCGAGTTTGCACGTTACGGACTTCCTCTTGGATCTATATCCGACGATATGCTCGACTCTTACGCCAAAGAACGCCTTGCAAAAGACGAGGAGCGTCGCCGCATACGTCCCATCGTTATCAACAACAAACTTACAAAAATCATCAAGGAGAAAGCCACCCTCAACAGCAAGGATATTTCTTACGATGATTTTGGAAAACTCTTTGAATCAGAGAAATAATGAACAACAACGATTTTAGAAAATACGCAGTTCACAGCCGTGGAATCAGCGGCAATATGCTCGACCAATACGCTGGACACATCTCAAATATGACTCGCTCGGTTATCGAGGAGCGCGATGTGCCCTTCCGCGAGGTTGACGTATTCTCGCGCCTTATTGCCGACCGAATCATATTTATCGGCACCGAGATTTCCGACCAAGTGGCTAACGTAATTCAGGCTCAGTTGCTCTTTTTGGAGAGCACCGACCCGTCGAAAGACATTCAGATATACTTCAACACTCCGGGCGGCTCGGTTTACGGCGGTCTCGGTGTGTACGACACAATGCAGTATATCTCGTGCAACATCGCCTGCACCTGTACAGGAATGGCAGCGTCGATGGGAGCGGTATTGCTCGCAGCCGGCACTCAGGGCAAACGCTACGCACTCAAACATTCGCGTATGATGATTCACCAGCCCGCAGGATACACCGGCGGTCAGGCTTCGGACATTCAAATCGCTGTCAACGAGATAATTAAGGCTAAAAACGACCTTTACGAAATTCTCTCCGAACATACAGGACAGTCGGTTGAAAAAATTGCCCAAGATTCGCAACGCGACTTTTGGATGAGCGCAGCCGAGGCCAAAGAATACGGACTTATCGACCAAGTTGTTTTCCGCGACAAAAAAGTTGTTTAACCGTTTAAATTGTTAAAAATGTACAGATTAGAAGAAGAAGACGTACCGCAGTCAAACGGCTTAGACAAGTTAATGAGCGGACTATCGTCGATAGATTTCAACAAAAAGTTCCTCGAAAAACGCAGCATTTTTCTTTGGGGCGCAGTAATGGACGACACCGCCGAGCAGGTGGTAAACCGCTTGCTCTACCTTGATATGAAAGAACCCGGCAAACCGATTACATTCTATATCAACAGTCCCGGCGGCTCGGTAACAGCAGGAATGGCAATCCTCGACACAATGAAACTCATCTCGTCGCCTGTTAAGACGGTTTGTATGGGCTTGTGCGCGTCGATGGCTTCGATACTCCTTTCAGCCGGCGAAAAAGGCAGCCGCACAATTATGCCTCACGCCGAAGTGATGATTCACCAGCCGAGCATTGGCGGATATTTTCAAGACAAAGCATCGAATCTTGAAATTCACGCCCGTCAGATCGACAAAACCAAGAAAATCACCGCCGAAATCCTCTCCAAAAACTGCGGACAGCCCTACGAAAAGGTGCTCGCCGACATCGAAAACGACCATTGGATGGATGCCAACGAATCACTCGCCTACGGCATAGTAGATTCCATAGCACAAAAACTTGAATACTAAGTATTTAAAGATATTTGTTAGTAAAAAAATAACCGCTTCGGGAGAGGCGGTTATTTTTTTTTATTGAGCGTAAAATTTGTTTTATTTCTAAAAATCACTAAATTTGCAGAGTTTTAGAAATAAAAATTAGATGGACTTTCTTACATTTAGAAATCGGATGTATCATTTGGGATGTTTCCACATCAACCAAGTATTGATTTGGGAACACGGATTCGACCGCAACAATCTTACTCGGTGGTGCGCAAAAGGGTTGCTCTTGAAACTCAAAAACGAATATTATGCCTTCCCCGAATATAAGCAAGTGTCTGATTTTGTGCGTTATGTGGCTAATAAGATTTATAGTCCCTCTTATATCAGCATCCATTCTGCCTTATCGTTTTATGGCATAATTCCCGAAGAGGTTTTTTCTATTACCAGTGTTACCACACTTAAAACCAATAAGTTTGCCAACGATTTTGGTACATACACCTATCAGACTATAAAACGTGATTTGTTTTTTGGATACGAACCTAAAATAATGTCAGATGGCCGTGCTATGCTTTTTGCCACCCCAGAAAAGGCTATTCTCGACTTGCTATATCTTCATCCATTTTACAATACCGAACAAGATTTATTGGATTTGCGGTTCGACGACTATTTTATGCAAGAAGACCTCAACCGCCTCCGTTTGCAAAACTATCTCGCCCGTTTTAAAAATAAGTCATTAGAAAATAGAGTAAAAACAATGCTTAAAGTTTATGATATATGATTGATTTAGAATACATACGCAGTTTTTTCTCACCAACAATTGCCAACAATAAGCGTTTCGATAGATATATGCTCAAAGAATACATACAACTTATGATTCTTGATTATATTACGTCTACCAAATACGCTGAAAATCTGTCGTTTATTGGCGGTACTAATTTGCGACTTGTGCAAGGTATCGACCGTTTTTCAGAAGATTTAGACTTTGATTGCAAAAACCTCTCCGAAAATGACTTTATGTTATTGACCGATAATATTATACACGAATTACAAAAAAATGGCATCAATGTAGAAACACGCGACAAGGTCAACTCCAACCTTACGGCATTCCGACGCAACTTGTATTTTCCACAAATGCTTTTCGACCTTGGGTTAACAGGTCATCGCGAAGAGCGTTTTCTTGTAAAAATTGAATCACAAGACCAAGGTTTTCAATATCAGCCCAAAATAGTGAATATCAGCAGAATGGGCTTCTTTTTTGATGTGCAGACCCCACCCGACGATGTTCTTTGCTCTATGAAACTATCGGCACTGATATCTCGTCAAAAGGGACGTGATTTTTACGACAGCATTTTTCTATTGTCTAAAACCAAACCTAATTACGAATATCTTGTTGAAAAACAGCATATTGCAAACCTACAAGAATTAAAGTCGGCTATATTTGCAACGCTTTTGAAAGTGGATTTAAATATCAAAAAACAAGATTTTATACACCTTTTATTTAAAGAAGAAAACGCCGAAAGAATTTTAGGGTTTGGTAAATTTGTAGAGAATCTTGAATAATATCATTCCATCCGGCTGTGGTAGTTTTTTTGGGTCGAAAATGGAAGTTTAGGAGTAAAATTCATTTTTTTCAAAAAAAATTCTCGTTTCCCCTTGACTTTGTTAAAAATCTACCTTATATTTGTTAACACAGATTTTAACGTTAAAAGAGATAATTTTTTTTTGAAGAAATAATGGATTCATTAAAATGGGAACAAAATAATGCTGGGCTACACATATTTGTACCCGCACCCGACGGCACTGTTGCCAAATTTACTATCAGCACATCGCAGATCAACCAACTGCAAGCCGGTACACCACCAGTGTACAATGTGTTTGTAAGGTTCAACTCTGCCAACGACGAACAAACTTTCATCCTCGATTTATTGCAGTTGCGCCCCGTTATCCAAAAAAGTTCGGGATTAACACTCTCGCTCGGCAAATCTAAGCAAAAATCTACCTCTTACGAAGGTCAACCCGTTGGTAGATACTGCCTTGCACGTGGCGAAAGTTATCAAGACAGGTTTCTCACCGTTTCGGGATGGAAATCGCAGCGCACTTATTACGATATGTATCCAAGCAACGCTCAGCCAGTTGCGCAGTCGGCACCTCAGCCTGCACAGCCCAAAACTGTTACACCGCCTGTTTCGCAGCCGACACCTCCGCCGCCCACTCCACCTGCACCGCCCACTCCGCCCGCTCCGCCAAAGACGAAGGGAAAATTAACCGTATGTCCCTATTGCGGTGAGGTTTATCCATCGTCGATGCCGGTTTGTATCTATTGCAACAACCAGGGCAAAAAAACTCAGGACGACGACAGCGTAGACATTTCAATCTAAATTTCGAAAACCTAAAAACATAATATATATGAGAGATTTCAGTTTAATAGCCAACTCCGGCATACAGTTTCATTCGGTTAAGATAAACCTCGGCGAGAAATCGCCCGCGATGAAAGTAAATGCCGACTATTTTGAAAAACTCGAAGAAGACATCGAAGGCAACAAGGAGATAACCTTTGTGTTTCCCTACTACCACGAAAAACTTCAAAAGTACATCGAACTCACCGACGAAATCCGCAAGGTGGCCACCGATTCTGAAACGGGGCAAATCGACGAGGCTCGCATTCCGCAAAACCTTATCCGCACAATCCCTGAGCACAAAATTATCACCGTTCGTGCTCGCGAAGCCATAGAGAGTTTCGAAGGAATGTGGATTCCGATTCCTTACTTGCGCAAAAGTTACGACGGCAAAAAATTCCAACAGGGTCCCGAAACTTGGGCAATGATGTGGTTTAGCCGTATTTCGGGCGTTGACGAGGAGAGCGAATACACTCACAATGTGGTACTTGCATTCGATACCCGCTGCGAGGATAATTCTGAGGCTTACCTTACGCCCACTGTCCGCGACGCTCAAAACTCAGTGTTTGAATGTGCCGTGCAAGATACCGACAACTTCTTTTTCTGCGCTCGTCCGTGGGTTCAGGAATGGCTCAAAACCGACTTTGACAAAAAACGCAAAGACCTCGGCAAAACCGACGAAGGTTACAACTTCCTTCACACATCGTATTACCTTACATTATTAAAGGTGTTGGGCAAGGCTGAGACATTCCCCAAACTAACGCTCTACACTGATAATCAAAGCATTGACGTTGACTTGATTCTCGACGTGGGCAACAGCCGCACCACAGGTATACTTGTAGAATCGGTTAAAACAGGTCAGCCGTTTGAATTTACCGACGCTGTTCCGCTCGAAATTCGCGATATGACCTACCCCGACCGCACTTACAGCGACCCGTTTGATATGCGTGTGGCATTTGTAAAAACCACTCTCGGCGACGAATCGCAGTTTATAATGAGCGGCAATCCCAAGGCGTTTGCTTGGCCAAGCCTTGTACGCATTGGTCGCGAGGCTGCTCGTTTAACAGTTCTCAACACTGCCGACAATTCAAACTCGGTGATGAGTTCGCCAAAACGCTATCTTTGGGACACCGAAAAACGCGCGTTCCCCTGGACATATATCTCTAAAACTCAGGAGGCATTTGCAAAACCCGCACTCTACGGTATTGCAGAACTCTTTACCGAAGATGGCAAACTACTTGAACGTGAGCGCATTAAAGCCGAGCAAGACCCCGAAATGAAACAGCCTTATCCGGCAATGAACCCATATTTCTCGCGCAGTTCGCTTATGACATTTGCACTCAGCGAGATTTTTATGCAGGCTGTAACATACGTCAACAGTTACCGTTTCCGCAAACGTCAAGGTCAGGAAAAACTTCCGCGAAGATTGAAACGCATTGTGCTTACCTGTCCCACAGCAATGTTGCAAACCGAGCAGGTAATTCTCCGCGACCACGCAAAAGACGCTCTCGCAGCACTCAAAGCATATTTTGGCAACAATTTCATCGACGAAAATCTTGTAATCATTCCCGATGCCGACGATATCCGCCGCGAACCCGATAAACGCAACGATTGGAACTACGACGAGGCCACCTGCAACCAGTTGACCTTTGTTTACGGCGAAATCAAAGACCGTTTTATG
>JAGCYI010000080.1 GCA_017960885.1 Bacteroidales bacterium | reverse complement strand
TATAGCCGAGTGCTACGGCAGGGTCTTGAATTGCGTCGAGCAATGCGCTCAAAATTGTCATAAGTGTCATATTGTCTGTATTTAAATTAAAAGTTCAAATTATATTACTAAATATCTAATGTTCTAAAAGTTAAGCCGCAGGAACTTTTTCGGGTTCGTGCTCTTCTGCCACAGCCATTCCAAAATATATTGCCGAAAGCAGGGTGAAAACGTATGCCTGAATAAATGCCACAAGCAATTCCAAGCACGACATAAATATGGTGAATACCAACGCTCCCGCGCCAACAGCATACGATCCAAAGAGGAATATCAGCGAGTAGAAACTGAGGGCGATAATGTGTCCGGCTGTGATGTTGGCAAACAAACGAACCATAAGCACCACAGGCTTGATAAACATACCTGCAAGTTCCACAGCGGGAATAATCGGCGGAACTTTCAACCATAGCGGAACGGTTTTAGGCCAAAAAATATCCTGCCAATACTCGCGTTTGCCGCTGAAAGTGGTAATCAAAAATACAAAACAAGCAAGCACACAGGTGATTGCGATATTACCAGTGAGGTTTGCGCCGCCCGGGAAGATAGGAATCAATCCCAAAAGGTTGTTGATAAAGATAAAGAAGAACACCGTCATAAGGAACGGCATATAGCGGTCGGCGTGTTTTTTGCCGATGGATGCAATAGCAATGTCGTCGCGGATAAAGAGCACAAGCGGCTCAACAAGGTTGTAGAATCCGTGCGGTGCCTTGCCCACGTTTTTGCGGTAGTTGCGAGCCATACCTATAAATATTATGCAGAGCAACACCATACTAAAAAGCATTGCAAACACATTCTTGGTAATGGAAAAATCCCACGGGCGAACCTCCTCGCCATTAATCATCTCCACTATTTTGCCTTTGTACTGCTCTGATTCGCTGATGCGGAAACCTTCGTACTCGGCGTGTCCGTGATGAAAATTTGACGACGAGAAGAAATGGAATCCCGATTTTTCGCTGTATAAGATACACGGCAGCGGCACTGAGATATGCGTGTCGTTGATAGTGGTGATGTGCCATTCGTAAGCGTCGCCGATATGGTTCATAATAAACGGGCCAGGTTGGAAACCGTTTCCTTCCTCGGATTCTTGCGCCGAAAGTGGCATTGCCGCAAAAAATATAAGCAGAATTAATACCGCTCTTTTTAATAAATCCATAATTAACAGCAGTTTACCGTTATGTTTAAACAATTCATTAACTAATCCCTAAGTTACGGAATATTTTTTAACACTGAACTCTTTTTTTGAGTTTTTTTATTAAAAAAAACTTAATTTATTTTTAAACTACGGATTTTCAGTTAGTTGGATTGCGATTTTTTTTGCAATTCTTCTGCTTTGCGTTTTTGTTCGAGATAATTGGCGAGCGATTCGGGAGTGGTTTTCCAACGCTCGTGAAACCACACCCACTGATCGGGGTTATTATATATAATGTGCGACATTGCGTCGTTTTGCGCCTGAGTGTTGGCAATAATGTCGTAACGTCCCTCCGAATCGTAAATTGGCGGAATTTCGGGTTGTATTAAAAAGGTGTAAGTGTTGTCGGCATTGCGGAGGGTGCACATAGGCACAACGGCGGCACCTGTTTCGGCGGCAAGACGCGAGCAACCTATCGGAGTGTATGCGCTACTGCCCATAAAATCAACAAATTCGCCACGGATGTGCATACTATCTTGGTCGGTCATAATAATAAGGCACTCACCATTGCGGAGAAGTTCCACAAGTTGCTCGTAGCAGCGATGACGGGTGATATTGCGCATTCCACGAGTTTCGCGGAGCATAATCATAAACTTGTTGAGAGCGGGATTTTTGATTGCGCTGCTCACACCTGCGCTCTTGTAGCCGAGTTGCGGAGGCATAAAAGCCGAAAATTCCCATCCCGGAGTGTGAGTTACCAAGCATAAAACGCCCTTGCCACGGTTGTAGGCACGACGGAGATGCTCCTCCCCTTTTACGGTAAAATACTTGCTAAAAAATTTCCAATTGCGCTTAAAACCCCAAAGGGCATAGTCAGTAAAGGTTAAAGTAAGGTTTTGAAACACCCTGATACCTAACTGCTTATATTGGTCTTTAAAACGTTCAGGACCGAACACCCGCGTAAAATTATCGTTCATAATAGCCGCAGTTTTCTTGCACATCAGGTAGATGTACTTGCACGCCCACTTATGCCATGCGAGCAGAATACGTCGCGACATGAGCGGACCCATCAGAAACATCGAGTACACTAAAACATAAAGTATACGATTTCGCACAGGGCGTATAACCTTTCTTTTAAACCAAGTGGCCATTATTTTTGATTGTTTGCAGCTGCAAAGATGATAAAATATGGAGGGAAATAAAAATTTATTTTATCAAAGGTGTACTTTTCATATCTTTGTCCCCATAAATTATAAGCGATATGAAAAGACTTTTAACAATTATCGCAGCACTCATAATATTGAGCGGATGCGGCAGCAAGAACAAAGAATTCCCTTACGGAGTTTTCCCCGACAGCGTTACGGTAGCACCTTCAAAAGTGGTAGACTTGTCTGAACATAACGTGCTGATGGGTTGGGGTTTCATAAAATACAAAGGATGGCTTATTTTTCGAGAGCCAAAAATCACACACAACTGCATCAAAGCCGTATCTGAGGACTTTACAAAGACATTGGAGGGGGTAAATATGGGCAACGGACCGTGCGACGTATCACAGTCAATACAACCCTTCATCTACCACGACAGCCTGTTTGTCCACGACCCCAACCTACGAAAAATACTCCACCTCGACATAGTGAACGACAGCATCATTGTAAGTCCGTATAAGACACTTAGTCCAACGTTTGTAAGTATTATAATGCCTATCGCCGAAGACCGCTTTTTATCAGCCTATGTAATCGATTCCGCATTAGTAAGCATCGCAGACCTCAACGACAGCGTTTATTTCCGTCAGCCATATCCACACGACGAAACACTACAAAATATGGAAAGTTTCACTCAGAACGCAGAGTATGTCAACACAAAATTTACAATTTCGCCATCAAAAGACAAAATTGCATACGGTTGTAATGAGACAGGCGCATACGGATTTGGAAGGATAGTTACACGAGATTCGCTTCATTTCGACAAATTAATCCAGTACTATTCCATCAAAAACTACCATATGGTAGAACCATACTTGATACCCGACAGCACACACATACAGAATGTTGCCTATGCCACTTCGTCAGACAAATATGTGTTTTTCCTACATCACGGCGGACCAAGGTGGGAAATATTTAAAATGATTGAATCGCATCGTATTTTGGTCTACACTTGGGACGGCGAACCATACAAAATGCTAACATTTAAAGAGAATCCGAACTTAACCACCATAAACTACGACCCTGAGCGCAATATTCTCTACGGCATAGCCCTCAATCCCGAAAGTCAATATGTAGAGATTGAATTGGATGGGGTACTATAAAACAAGTAAAAATCACAACACTAATAATCATCTATATTTTACCAAATTACAATTATACACATCAAAATTCACAAAAGTATACACACAAAAACCACCCTCAGAATATATCACAGTGGGGTTTTATCGTTAAGTATCTAATAAAGAGAACAATAGGATTTACAATTGTAAAACATAGATGACTATTGAAAACTGCAAATAACATATGGTAATTTATAATTAACTTACAGTAAAAAAAGAAAAAAATTGCTTAATCATAAGGTCAAAAAAAAATGATTATATTTGCATAAAAGATATTGTCCACTTAAAGAATTAGAAACAATGAATGATATAAAAGACTTTCTTCCTTTTCACGGTGATCTATTCATAACTTTAATAAGGGTATTTGGTTTTACAATAATAGCAGTAATGATTAATGATGCTTTATACTATGATTATGGTGCTTATACACCAATTATTTTTTTTGTGTCAGAAACATATGCTTCAATAGAAATGTGTTGTTATGTATCAAATAAATCTACGGGAGGAAAATCGAAACTAACCGACATAAAAGCATTATTAGTTTTAGGAAGTATAATGATAACAACAATAATCATTTGGATAAAAGCACTTGGTTTAACCCATATTACAAAATGGTAACCACTATCCCCTACCCTTGTAAAATACTTCAATAAAAATTTGTAATAAAGAAAGATAATGACTAATTTTGCGAAACAGCCATTTCGGAAACGACGGTTTCGAAACTTAAAGCAATAGATGCTATGAATGACAAGAGGATTTTTCACGGTGATTTTACTATTACGTCCCTAAGAGTCGGCTTAGTAGCGTTAGTAGTAATAACAATTTGTTTTATATTAGCTCCAATAATGCAATTCGACAAAGGCTTTGCAATTTTTGGAGGGATTATAGAACTATATGCTTTCATAGAATCGTGCTGTTATGTATCCAATGTATCAACGGGAGGAAAATCGATAGAAACCGACATAAAAGCATTATTAGGGTTAGGGGTAATAATGATTATACCTTTAATCATTTGGATAATTATTTATTGGGTGGCACAACATTGGCTATGGCCCCTAATTGGACATTGGCTATGGTTTCCAGAATCCCTCCCCTCGTAAAAAAGCCAACATAAAATTTGGCAGAGAAAAAATAAAGAATTAATTTTGCGAAACCACCATTTCGGAAACAACGGTTTCGGAAATGGTGGATTCGGAACTTAAATTTATAACGATATGAAATTCTTTGACCGCAAAAAAGAGATTGAAACTCTGTTAGAAATCGACGAAAAATCAAATACCAACGCGCAATTTACTGTGATTACAGGGCGCAGACGTATTGGCAAAACAGCACTCATACTAAACGCATACAAAGACAGAACGTTTATATATTTATTTGTGTCAAAAAAAGCCGAGCCCGAACTATGCGCTGACTATACCATCGAAGTAGAAAAAAAACTCGGCATAAAGATCCCCGGTAAAATTTCTAAGTTTTACCAATTATTTGAATATCTTATAGAACTATCTAAAAATCAACATATTATTATATTCATAGACGAGTTTCAAGTATTTTTAAACATAAATCCGTCGGTTTATAGCGATATGCAAAAATTATGGGACATTAACCATACAGAGGCAAAACTGAATCTTATTGTCTGCGGCTCGGTAAACTCGCTAATAAACAAAATTTTCCGCGACAACAAAGAGCC
>JAGCYI010000079.1 GCA_017960885.1 Bacteroidales bacterium | reverse complement strand
AATTTTAACTGTCGTTTGTTCATTATGATTAAGTTTAAACTATTGTAAAAATTTTTGAGTGTAAATTTACAATCAATTTTTAAAAACAAAGAGTTTCCGTTGTTTTTTTTTGCAGAAAACGAAAATATTTTTGGAGAAATTTCGCAATCTTTCTGTATCTAATTGATAGTTAGGAATAATTCATATTTTTAACGTTAATCTTTTGTAAAAAAGATTTTTTTTCACATTCTTGCAATTTTGTTTTATCTTTGTAACCGTAAAAAATAAAAACCAAACGCATTATGAAATACTTATTACCATCTCTTACGGCATTGATGTTAGCCGTGTTATGTATATCGTGCAAGCCGTCGGCCGAACAGATTATGCAGAATGCCGATTCGCTCAAAAATATGTACAAGTCGGTTGTAGACGCTCATCAGGTACTTGCACAAACTTACGAAACCTATATCGCCGCCGATATGGATGCCGCTCACAAAACCTTGGACGAAAATCTTAAAAAGGCTTCTGCCGCTATCGCCAAAATAGAGGTGCTCGAAGGCTGCGAAAATCTCGCTAACGCTGTTAAGGCTGGTTTGGAGGTCTACAAAACCGTTGCCGATGTGGATTCAAAAGAGCAAATCAGAATCTACAAGATAGACGATGCCAACTTTACCGACGAACTCCGCGAAAAATGGGACGGCATTGCACGCTCGGTGGAAACCAAAACCAAACAAGCCGACGCCGAAGTGGATAAGGCATATTCAGAAGTTGCTAAACAATTTTCTAATAAAAAGTAAATGAGAAAGTTACTATTGATATTATCCGCCGCACTGTTTTTGGTGTCGTGCGGACCGTCGAGGCGCGAGGCTGCCGATTACAACGACCGTGTTATCGAACTCCAACGTCTTGTAATCGCTTCTTACGACGCCCTTTTGGAAACTTACGACAACTACGTGCCATCGCAGATGGACAAAGCCCTTCACGCTTTTGAAGACCAAATCGACAATTCGCAAAACGCCCTCAACGCTATTCCCGTGATTGCCGGTGGCGAAGGTCTCAAAGCCGCTCTTTCGGAATATTTCGACACCTACCGCTCGTTGGCGCAGAATGAGAGCCGCGAACTTGTACGTCTTTACAAAGTACCTGAAAACGAGTTCACAAGCGACATCCGCGTTCAGTGGGATGCTATATATAAGGTGTGCGACGACAAGGCAAAATCTGCCGACAAGAAACTCCGCGCCGCACAACAGGATTTCGCCGACAGTTTTGGCTTGACACTCAACAAGGTAAGCCAATAATTTTTAACTACGAAAAGCACAAAAAACACGAAACCATATTTTTTGCGTTTCGTGTTTTTTGTTTTATGGATAACAAATATTGGTTTGATACGTTTAATCCCTTGACAAATATTCACACTAAACACATACAGCAATGGCAAAGAAAAAAGACTCCATCGGCGACTACCTTGCCGCCGTTAAGCGGGCAGCCCGCGAAGAAGAGATAAGGCTGCACGGAAAATTAATCACAACGCGCCCCACAAGAGTGGCAAAATCCAAAAAGATTTACAGCCGCAAAGGTTACAACAAAAAAAATCCGGATTATTTCAGTCCGGATTTTTTTTTATTCCTTTAGTTGAACCACATATCTTAATTGGTCTTGATTATCTTGAAGATAATGGAGCATACGCAGAGCCTCGTAATCGTTGTGGCTGTGTTCCCCATAATAGCCGTTTGCAACAATATCGTGACTGATTGGATACGAATGCTCTGTAATTATGAGACCATCATTGTAGAAATCAATATAGGGAGCGTGTTTTACAGGGTTGCCTTTAAGGTCGGTAATTGTAATACGGAACCTACAATCTTTGCCTCCTTCTATTTTTGGAGTTTTTATCTCAAATCCATTTGGTTCTATAAGAAAAAAATCAATGACGTCTGATTGTAGTTTGATTGTTTCGTTAATATCCTTAGTAAGAGGCTTTAATGATATAAAAGGCTCGTAAGTGCTGAGGTGTAAATTGTCGAAATAAGTACCATCACGCCTAACGTTATATATATTAACCTTTTTGTGTTTGTCGGGCGAAATAAAGGTTTCGTATAATGATTCATACACACTTCTTGGGGTTAACAATAGGGCTACAATAACTCCGACAGTAATGCAGTAGATAGTTACAAATATATAAAACCGTTTTTTTATGGCAGTTTTTTCTTCATCGATAGTCCTAATTGCTTTTTTGCATTGTTTGAGGTAATTCTTGATGACGGGATCTTTGTCTAACTTTTCTATCGGGAGTAATGCTTTGTCAACTTGCTTACGTATTGATGTGGCTTGCAATTTAATTTTGTCTTTTTTCCTGATATATGATAGGCCGCCAAATAAGGAAAATACTGCCGAACCTATTACGCAGTATTGAGTTACATCAGGATTGACGTTTTTTACCCACAACAAGATGGTTGCTGCTATCCACATCAAATAATATGCGTTTGTGTGAAACATCTCGGCAAATCGATGCGGATATTCTTGTTTGTAAGCGCGTATCGTTTGTTCCAGATTTATTATCTTCTGTTTTACTGTATCGTTTTCTGTTTGGTTCATAGTAATATCAGTTTGTAATAAAATGCGCTGTCGGCAATACTTCTAACAATTTGCTCGCTGTTTGTGGAATCTTTTGATACAAAGTCGGTATAGAAATAACTGCCTTTTCTTCTAAATGATTTGTACTCTTGGTCGAATTTGTGGGTGTATTCTAAGCATTCATTAATGTACGGATTAAGACTCTTAATTGGGTTCAAATCTTTGTCGTACAGAAAAATACGAATGTCTTCGGGTTTGCCGCATCCGTTGTTGCCGGTGGATGTTAGTTTTACCTTGTTGATGCGTATTTGGTAATATAGTTTTGGACTAGACTGTTTTAAATCAAATGGTCTGACGTCAAATGTCAATTCAGCCTCTTCGGTTGCTGACAAACAGTCGGCAAAATCAGTGACACTAGCGTTTTCGGTAGGATATGGTTTCAGCATTTTAGAGATTGTGCTTACTTCTTTGATGGAATACTTGTTCCATAGTTTCACCTTATTAAATAATGAGTATCCTGCTATGGGAATTATCGTTACGACCACGGAAACGATAATCAATTTGTGGATGTTGAGTGTCCGTTGCTTTTTCTGTTGGTTTATTAAAGATGAATATTCCGTAAGAAGATGTCTCGCTTCTGTGCTGTTTTGGTAGAAGGCGTTGATAAGACGCTCATACATTTCTTGGTGGCAGATTGCGGAGAACAACGATTCGTCGGCGAGTTCTAAGGGAGTTGATTTGTGTTTATTATAGAACCTTTTGGCGAATAATATTACTATATAGAAAAGTATAACAGCGGCAAACATCCAATAACTATTATTCCTCATAAATAATATAGGAGCAAACGCAATAAAGCAAAATAATAGGATGGCAGATAATAATGGCAACCGATATTTTATTATCTGTTGAAATGAAGGTTGGGGATTGGCGTTTAATTCGTTGATACTGCCTTGGATATTGTTCAAGACAGTTTGGATGTCAATGTCTGCGGAGGTGTTATTGTTTTCTATTGTATCGTCCATATAGGATTGCTGTAATTAATTGTCAGAGAAATATAAATCAGGCAAAAGAGAGGCTGAAAGTTGGTTTTAGTGTGCATATTCTATATATTCTTCTGTGTCACCTACTTCGCGGAGTATGTCTTTTCCCGTTTATACTTTATTAAATGCAAATATAAGGAATCTCTATCCCGTAGCCAATAATTTAACATTTTTTAAGAAAATGCCACCCAACAAAAAAAATCCGGATTATTTCAGTCCGGATTTTTTTTTATGCAATAAGTGAAATGTAAATTGTTAATTCTTCTTATTAACCTCGTCCATAAGAGCCTCTACCTGACGTACGTAGTCGGCAAACTGCGATGTTTCGCGAAGACGCTCGGTGCGGCGTTCGGAGCCGAAGTTTACGTTAACTATCTTGTGAATGCGGCAGGGGTTGGCTGCAAGTATTATGATTCGGTTTGAGAGGTATACCGCCTCGCTGATATCGTGCGTTACGTTGATGATTGTGGGGTCGTATTCGCTGCTGTAATAGATATCCAAAAGCGCCTTCTGCATATCTCGTTTTGAGAAAATGTCGAGGGCTGATGTAGCCTCGTCCAAGAGCAGAACCTGCGACTTGTCCACAAGGTTGCGGGCTATGGATACACGCTGCAACTGTCCGCCCGAAAGTGCGGGATATTGAGCCCATTTATCTTTTTGGTCTTCGAGACCCACAAGTTTCAACATTTCTAAGGCGCGTTCTTTTGCCTCTTTTTCGGGAACTTTTTTGAGTTTGAGCGGAAGCATCACGTTGTCTAAAACGGTCATCCACGGAAAAGCCGAATACTGCTGAAACACCATAGGAATGTGGTGGTTAGAGTCAATCTCCTTTCCATAGAACTTGATGCTGCCCGAATCGGGTTTGCTCAGTCCCGACAAGAGTTTCAATATCTGCGACTTGCCGCTACCCGACGCACCGAGAATGCTTACAAACTGTCCCTCGTTGGGAAGGTCTTCGATGCGGAGGTTGAAATTGTCGAAAAGTGTGAACTTTCCGGTGGCGGTGGCAAAACTCAGGTTGATATCGGTGAGGTTGAAAACGTCAACCGCATTGGATGCCACGTTGATAGTGGGCGTATTAAACTGTGCCGACGGCTGTTGAGCCTGTTGAGTCTCTTGCAACGGCTGTTGAGGCTGTTGAGGTTGCTGAGGTTTCGGCTGTGTGAGATTTTCAAACATCAGAATAGGCTTTTGCGGTTGTACTTAGAGGGGAACAAAATCTTGTCGATAAATTTGAGGCAAACATCCTGAAAAATACCGATTACGATTACCAATAGCAACAGTGCGTAAACTTCGGGCATATGGCTCATACGTGTCATTGTTTGAATCAACGCGCCGATACCCGAAACGCTGCCGTCTTTGTAGAGCATTTCTACAATCACGATGTAACTCCAACTGATACCTGTTAAGGTGATGATTTCTTGCGAGATAGTGCGGGTTACGTACGGGAAGTAGACGTAGCGGAAACTTTGCCACGGTGTTGCTCCGAGAGTCTTGATGGTTTGCAGATATACAAAATCCTTGTCGTTGGCGGGGTTCTGCAAGTCGTTAACCTTGTTGGCAACGGCGGGGAGAATGTAAATCAAGAGCGAGAATGTGAGGAACGAAACCTTCATACCGAAAGTCAATCCGAATATGGCGATGAATATACCCGACATAGCCGGAATGGGGAGGTAGCGCACCGAGTTGATGTACTTGCCAATCACCAAGTTGTTGATAGGATAAAGCGAAATAAAGAATCCCACCGGGAGCGAGATCAAAATTGCCCAAAAATACGACATCAGGTTCAAACGGATGGAATACCAAGCGTTTGCAAACATATCGTATTCAGTAATAAGCGGTTTGTAACTTGCCAAAACGGTAAGAGGAGCAGGCAGTATCTTTTCGGGAATAAGTCCCAAAGAGCATACTGTCTGCCAAACTATCGCTATGAACAAGAGTCCCGAAACGGTGATTACAATCTTGGTGGTTTTTGATAATCCCGAATCGTCGCCTCCGAGTTTAAATAGTTCTTTTGCGTTGCTCATTTATATATTATTTAGCCACAAGTTTAAACTCAGTCATACGGTAGCGGGGGTCAGAGCCGGTAGAACCTGCCGAGATAGCCTTCTGAGAACCGTTTCCAACTACGATAAAGCGGTTGGGGTCAAATTTGTATTCCTTTACCAAGAAGTTCTTGATAGAGAGGGCGCGACGATAAGAAAGATCCTTGTTGAGAGCGGCAGAACCTGTGTTGTCGGTGTTGCCCTCGATCATAATGCGTGCGCCCGAGAACTGCTTAGCAATGGGAACAAACTCACGTGTGATAAGGTCGCGAGCGGCTTGGTTGAGAGCGTCGGAATTTACGTCGTATTCCACTGAAACGGTCTTGTTAGAGATTTTTTCCTCCTCCTTAACCTCTTCTTCCTTAACTTCGGTAAACTCTTGAACCTTCTCTGCCGATTGGTCACCTTTTACATTATACTGCTGAGGATTGTCGTAGAGGGTTTCGATAACCGAACCGTCGGCAACCTTCTGCCAAGGAAGGGGATTCTTGCAGAGTCCGAGGCTTTCGTATGTGCCAGCCATCTTGTTGTACAACTCCTCTCCTTTTACGCAACTGGTGCAGGTGGTGAGACCGAAGAAGTTGGCCTCGTCTTCCAAAGTTACATAGTAGATGTTTTTAGAACCGTCGATTACGAACTCCTCGTCTACCTGATAAGCCTGAGCGAATGCTTTGGCAGCCTGTTTTACAGCCTGGGGATTGGTGTTCATCTGGCTGTTGGCGTAAAGAAGTGCCGAGATAAGTTTTGTAACTTTTTCTTTATTAGCGTCAATATAAGACTGCTTAGCCACAAGACCGTCGCAGATAATCGACGAAGCCTGTTTGGTAGAAATCAGCACCTTGGTGTGGGGAACAGTGCTAACGATGTCTTGATCGTCGGGAGAGAAAACCACAGCGGCGTCGCACTGACCAGCCTTGAAAATCTGAGCAGCGTCCAAACCGCTTGCCACAATCTTGAGGTTAACCTTGTCGGGATTGGTTACCGACGATGTGTTAATCTCGCTGTAGTCCATATTGTTGGTTTCCAAAGTGTTGATAAGCAAAGTGTTGGATGCAGTACCTTCGGAACAAGCCACAACCTTGCCTTTGAGATCTGCCACGGTGCGGATTTCGTCTTTTACCACAATAGCGTCGGCGCCACGGCTCCAGTTGCTAATGTTGACAAACTTGGCATCGTTCATATCCGATCCGCGCGACATCTCAACGCCGAGAGCGTCGGCAGTACAATATATAAGGTCGATGTCGCCAGCCTTGAAAGCCGAACGACCAGCGGCGAAATCGTCTTGAACCACGATTTTGGCCTTCAGACCGTAGTCCTTGTAAAGAATGCAGTCCTCGTTGGGGTCTGCGCCGTTGTTTAGGTACATAAACGGAAGGAATCCCGCATAAGTATTTGTACCTATTGTAATTACGTCAGCATCAGAGCCGCCGCCGTTTTTTCCGGCAACGTAGAGGCCGCCTGCAACAGCGCCCACTCCGGCAACGCCTATAAGTGCTTTTGCAAATTTTGTTAGTGCCATGTTTTAGAAATATTTATTTTGTAATTTGTTTGAACTTTCTTCTAATTT
>JAGCYI010000078.1 GCA_017960885.1 Bacteroidales bacterium | reverse complement strand
TTTAAGGATTCGTATATTGAGGAGAAAAAGTAGGTGGATTTATTGTTGTAACTATTGCACAATTATGGCATATTTTTTATTTTTGCTAAAAAATTGGTAATCATTATGAGCGAATTAGATAGACAAATAGAAAAAGAACGGAAAGGCGTAGTGGAGTTACTTTTAAAAAAGAACGGACTTACACGCAAGAAGTTAATTGAAGAATTGGTGGGTATTTGGACTGCCGGTTTGGTTAGTACACTAACCGATGAAGAAAAGAAACAATTTCCTCATTTGGCTTTCTGATATGGTGCAAAACACATATTCGTTCAATCCCAACCATATTTTTATCGACACCAATGTCTTAATAGGTGCATATAGTGGCGATGCCCGATTTCAAAAAGACTCTGAGTGTCTTCACTATCTGTGTTCATTAATTGGCAAACGCCTATATATATCCTCTCTTAGTGTAGCACAATTAATATCTTTTTATCAAAAGAAAAAAACTAATCAAGATATTATAAATATAGTTCATAATTTGCAGCATCGGTTTAATATCATAGACTTTACAAACAAAGATATTGATTGCGCTTTAATCGAAACTGGGGCAGATATTGAAGATAATGTGCAGTATGTGTTGGCACGAAAACAAAAATGCAGCATTATTGTAACCAACAATTTCAAAGACTACCGACTTTTGCAAAACATCCGTGCTGTAAGACCCGACAGAGTTCGCGCAATTCCTAAATAAATGAAATACCCATTATCAAAATGACAGAGCAAGATATTTTATCAGTATTAAAAAACATTACTAACCCGCAGAACCACAAGGATATAGTGGAATCGGGTATTGTAGGCCGTGTGGCTATTACACAAAACGGTGTGGAAGTTTATCTTAAAATAAACCACGCCGTTAAGCCGCTTCAAAACTCTTTTCGCAAGGCTATTCGTCAGGTGATTCAAAACCAACTCAACCCCGAAATCAATGTGGAAACCTACGTTGAGGAGGATACTCCTCAGCCAGCCGAAAAAACCGTCCCGCTCAAAGACGTTAAAAACATCATAGCCGTATCGTCGGGCAAGGGTGGGGTAGGCAAGAGCACCGTTACCGCAAATCTCGCTGCCGCACTTGCCAAGCAAGGCTACAAAGTGGGATTAATCGATGCCGACGTGTTCGGACCATCTATTCCAAAAATGTTTGGCGTAGAGGAAGAGCATCCTGGCGTGCGTCAAGAGGACGAAAAAAGTTGGATTGTACCCGTTGAAAAATATGGCGTTAAGATACTCTCGATGGGATTTTTCGTTGACCCCGAAAGTCCTGTTATCTGGCGCGGACCTATGGCGTCGAATATGCTCAACCAGATTATCAACGATGGCGACTGGGGTGCGTTAGACTACCTGTTGTTCGACCTTCCTCCCGGCACAAGCGATATTCATCTTACTGTGGTGCAGAATATTACGCTCAAAGGCGCAATCATTGTTTCCACACCTCAGCAGGTGGCAATTGCCGATGTGGTTAAGGGCATAAATATGTTCCGCAACGACAAAATCAACATTCCAATTCTTGGCATTGTAGAAAATATGGCTTGGTTTACGCCTGCCGAACTGCCTAATAATAAGTACTATATATTTGGCAAAGAGGGCAACAAGGCTGTTTCTGAAAAATACGGTATCGACATTATAGCCCAAGTGCCTCTTGTTCAGAGTATTTGCGAAAGCGGCGACAACGGTCGTCCTGCGGTGCTCGATGGCAACAGCATTCAGGCTCAGTATTTTGAATCATTGGCACAAAACGTTATCAAAAAATGCAAGTAGAAAACCACCAATATCGACTTCCCGCCGAATGGGAACAGCAGCGTTCGGTTCTTATCCTGTTTCCCTACAACAGCAAGGACTTCCCCGGAAAACTCACCACCGTAAAATGGGCGTTTGTGGAGTTTGTTAAGAAACTTTCGTTTAATGTGCCTGTTACTCTGTTGGTTGCAGATGCCGAACATCGTGAAATTGTAACTCAGATGCTCGAAGATTCTGCCGCCAATATGCCCGAAATCAATATGGTGGAATATTCCGCCCCTCGTGTGTGGATGCGCGACAGCGGTCCTATCACCGTGTTGGACGAGAACCAAAAGCCTGTGATTCTTGACTTTAAGTTCAATAATTGGGCGCGTTATACTTACTGCCGTGCCGACGATTTTGTGCCACAGTTTATTTCAAAAGTTCTCGAAGAACCGTTTTTGCAACCTGTCTACAACCGCCGCCGTGTGGTTTTGGAGGGAGGTGCAATTGATGTAAACGGCTGTGGTTCACTACTCTGCACCGAAGAATGTCTTATGAGCGATACCGAGCAAGTGCGCAATCCCGGCTTTACCAAAAAGGACTACGAGGAGATATTTAGAAAATATTTTGGCGTTACCAATGTTATTTGGCTTGGACGCGGTATCAACGGCGATGACACTCACGGACACATCGACGATTTCTGCCGTTTTGTAAATCAGTCCACAGTGCTTCTCTGCCGCACTCACGACCCCGACGATGTTAACTATGCCGCACTTGAAGACAACTACAAGCGGTTGAAAAAAGCACGTCTCGAAAATGGCAAACCCATCAAAATTGTGGAACTCCCAATGCCCGGCGCAGTATGTTTTCGCAATTTGCGATTGCCGGCAAGTTACGCCAACTTCTTGATTACCAACAATGCAGTGCTTGTGCCTACATTCAACGACCCCAACGACCGAATTGCCCTCGACATCATTGCAAGTCAGTTTCCCGACCGCAAGGTGATAGGCATCCATTGTGTCGACATTATTTGGGGCTTAGGCTCGCTCCACTGCCTCAGTCACGAACTTAGATAGCGTTTTCAATAGGATATTTAAGCAGTTTAACGTTTTCGGCGTAATCTTTTGCGCCGAAAATATAACTGCCAGCCACCATCACGTCCACTCCCGCATTAATCAGTTTGGCTGCGTTGTGGCTCTCCACTCCGCCGTCCACTTCTATTAATGCTTGGCTGTTTCTTTTGAGTATCAGTTCTTTGCAGCGCATAATCTTAGAATACGAGTTTTCGATAAACTTTTGTCCGCCAAACCCAGGATTAACGGTCATAATCAACACCATATCCACATCTTGGATAATTTCTTCGAGCATCGAAACGGGCGTTGACGGATTGAGTGCCACACCAGCCTTCACTCCGGCGTTTTTGATTTGCCAGATAGCACGGTGAAGGTGTGTAACTGCCTCATAATGAATGGTAAGTATGTCGGCACCTGCTTTAATGAACTCCTGAATGTAGTTTTGCGGATTAACAATCATAAGATGCACATCCAAAGGAAGTTGTGAATGTTTTTTTGTGGCTTTCACAATCGGGAATCCAAACGACATATTAGGTACAAAAACACCGTCCATAATGTCTACGTGCACCCAGTCGGCACCGCTGCGGTTAACGCGTTCGATTTCTTGCTGAATATTTGCGTGGTCGGCCGCCAAAATCGACGGAGAGACCAATATTTTGTTTGTGTTCATCTCGAAAAAAAATTTTTTGCAAATTTATAAACAAATCTTTTCAAGAAAAATCCGTTTTATAAAATCTATTTATTAATTTTACCAAACATTAAAACTGTTACTCAACCTATATTCTAACATATTATAAAAGACTGATAACTATGCACATAGCAATTGCAGGAAATATTGGTTCGGGCAAAACCACACTTGCCAACCTTCTTGCCCAGCACTACAATTGGGAGGCGCATTTTGAGGATGCGGAGGCAAATCCATATCTCAACAACTTTTACGAGGATATGGAGCGTTGGGCGTTTAACTTGCAGATTTACTTTATGCAGAGCCGTTTGGGCGAGATTATCGACATCCGCAAGTCGGGTCGAAACGTTATCCAAGACCGCACCATCTACGAGGATGCGTATGTGTTTGCCGAAAACCTTCACGATATGCGCCTGTTGGATACTCGCGATTTTGAAAACTATCTCGGAATGTTTGAAAAAATGAGTTCGCTCATTTCGCCGCCCGACCTTCTTATTTACCTAAAAGCCAATGTGTCAACACTTTTGGAACAAATCCGCAAACGTGGCAGGGTTTACGAGCAGGGCATTAGTCCCGAATACCTCACCCGCCTCAACGAAAAATACGAAAAGTGGACATCAAACTATAAACTTGGTAAAATCCTTACTGTTGACATCGACAATCTCAACTTCCCCAACCGCCCAGAGGATTTGGATAAACTTATAACTTTGATTGATAATACATTAAAATGAGTAACTATAAAATAGCATTAGTGCAACTCAACCTCGACGGCAATCGTGAAACCAACACAGCCAAGTGCGTTGAGTACATTACCGAGGCAGCACGTAAGGGTGCAAATGTAATCTGTTTGCCCGAACTCTACTCCTCGTTTTACTTCTGTCAGAGCGAAAGCATTGACTATTTCGACTTTGCCGAGGATGCTGAAAACGGTCCGTCTTATCAGACCTTTTCAAAACTTTCCGCTGACCTCGGATGTTCGTTGGTGATTCCGTTTTTTGAAAAACGCAGCACTTCGATATACCACAACAGCGCGATGGTTTTCGACGCCGACGGCTCAATGGCAGGTTTTTACCGCAAAATGCACATTCCCGACGACCCCTGCTTTTACGAAAAATTTTATTTCACCCCGGGCGACCTCGGTTACAAGGCTCACAACACTAAGTTTGGACGTATCGGTGTGCTAATCTGTTGGGATCAATGGTTTCCCGAGGCGGCGCGGTTAACTGCAATGCAAGGTCCTGACGTGCTGTTTTATCCCACAGCAGTAGGCTGGCTTCCGAGCGAGGAGGGCGAAGACGGCAACCGTCAGCGCGATTCGTGGATCGCTGTGCAGCGAGGACACGCCGTTGCCAACGGAATTTTTGTGGCGGCTGTCAATCGTGTGGGCTTTGAAAAACACGAAGAGCACAGCGAAGGCATCTGTTTTTGGGGCAGTTCGTTTGTGGCAGGTCCTCAGGGCGAAATCATTGCACAAGCGTCGTTAGACAAAGAGGAAATCGTCTACGCCGACATCGACCTCAACCAAATGGAAACCGTCCGCCGCATTTGGCCCTATTTCCGCGACCGCAGAGTGGATTCGTATGGAGGAATAACCCAAAGATGGGGTAATTAATTATCTAATCCTCATTTAATTATTTTGGCACTAAATTGTTTTATTTGCAAAAAAATGTTGGCTAATTTTTGTAAAATTGCTAATTATTGGTATTTTTACCACAAAATATAGATTATGAGCAAGGAATTATTGATAAATATGCGTGAATATATTTTGAAGAATCTTTCATACGAAGAAAAGATGTGGCTTATAAGCGAGTTGGAAGATTTGGATAAAGAAGAAGAATTGATGTGCCCGTACACAAAAGAGGAACTTAATGCCCGTATCGACCAAGCCGAACGTGAAATAGCCAACGGAGAGTGTACCCCCTCTGACGAGTTTTTCCGTGAACTTGACCAAGAATTTAATCTTGGATTGTATCAATACCATCAGGCAGTATGACAGTAGAATGGACAAAGCAAGCAAAAACTGCTGTACGTGCTACAATTAAGTATGTTGAAGAATCTATAACTTACCGAAGTCTCATAGTAAAAAGGCTCAATAAAATGGTTTATCGTATTGATAACGATTGTATAATTATTGTTGATTTTTGGAATTTGCGTCGCAATCCTGATAAATTACGAAACCAAGTGCAATAAATTTCTTTATTTAATTAGTTTATTACCTTATAATTATCCTATATAATTTTTTTTCAATCTAAAAATCCATAAAAATTCCCAAAATATTTATGGAATCATTTCGCCTTTTTTATCTATATTGCGTACATATTTAAAACCTCAGTGTAATGAGTAAGAAAGTAAAAGATTTACAATTAGTTAATGTAAATTATTTGAATAACCTATAAACGGTGTTTGGTCAGCCACAATGTCCAACCCGATAAATGGAATAATCGAAGCCAACACACCGTATATCTTTAAGGCAAACAGCAATCTGAATAAACTCACGTTTGAAAATGGTGATGATGGAGTCTCTTTGCAGTCCACCAAAACAATACAATAAATTAGCCGTCTGGAAGACGGTATCTCTGTATCCCCGGACACCGAACCGCCCCGTGCGGCGCTGGTGTCCGGGGTTTTTCGTGTAGTAACGGTGCGCGTGGTTTTGTGCGCCGCCGCCACTGTCCGTAGTTATTTTTTTATGGAATAAATAAATTTTATTATCTTTGCACCATCAATAAACAATAAACATATAGTTATGACATTTACCGAAAATTCTTGGAAAATATTCGAGCAATCTATTGCCGATTATCATAAACACGACGATGTGGATACTCCTATCGCCAACCCTTTTAAAGTGAAGACAATAGAGTATTACCTCTATCTCAAAAATTGGATCGACACCGTTCAATGGCACTTAGAGGATATTATCCGCAATCCCGAAATCGACCCCGTGGAAGCGCTCAAAATCAAACGCCGTATCGACAAGAGCAACCAAGACCGCACCGACCTTGTGGAACTTATCGACAGTTATTTCCTTGATAAATATAAAGGTGTAAAAATTGCCGACAACGCTGTAATCAACACAGAATCACCGGCTTGGGCTGTCGACCGTTTCAGCATTCTCGCTCTCAAAATCTACCATATGCAAGAGCAGGTAAGCCGCAACGATGTTTCAGCCGACCATAAGGCACAGTGTCAGAACAAGTTGAACGTTCTTTTGGAGCAGAAAAAAGACCTCGGCACAGCCATCGACCAACTTTTAGACGATATTGCAGCGGGACGTAAGTATATGAAAGTTTACAAACAAATGAAGATGTACAACGACCCCAACCTCAACCCCGTACTCTACGGCGCAAAATAATGGAAATCAAAAGGTTGCTGATAACGCGCTTTTCGGCTATGGGCGACGTGGCTATGTGCGTGCCCGTGGTGTATTCGTTGGCAAAAAAATATAGCGGTTTGGAGATTGTTTTTCTTAGCCGCAAGAATTTTGCACCTATTTTTTCGCGTATGCCGCAGAATGTTAAGTTTGTGGGCATCGACCTTAAAAACGATTACAAAGGAATGCCGGGTCTTAATCGGCTTTTCCGCGAAATCAAGGAGATGAAAATAGACGCGTACGCCGACTTTCACGATGTGCTGCGTACGCATTATCTGCGTATACGCACATTTTTGGCAGGTATCAAAACCGAAAAAATCAACAAAGGTCGCGCCGACAAACGCCGCCTTACCAAAAAAGGAGCAGTTAATTGCAGCCCTCTCAAAACCACTTTTGAACGTTACCACGATGTGCTAAAACGTCTTGGATTTGATTTTGAGTTGGATTATCCCACAAAATCGCATTCCGAACAAACGGGCAAAATTGGCATCGCCCCCTTTGCCGCTCACAAGGGCAAGATTCTGCCTTTGGAAACGATGGAAAAGGTGGTTGAAATGCTATCCTCAAAGGGCTTAAAAATATATCTCTTTGGTTTTGGCGACAAAGAGAAGGCAATTTTAGACGCTTGGCAAGATAAATACCCCAATGTAGAGAGTCTTGTAGGGCGTTCTGGCGGACTTGCCAACGAACTCAACCTCATTGCCGACCTCGATTGTATGCTCTCGATGGACAGCGCCAATATGCACCTTGCCTCGCTTGTTGGCACACGTGCAGTATCGGTCTGGGGCGCCACGCATCCCGCCGCCGGATTCCTCGGCTTCAACCAAAACCCCGACGACGCGGTTCAAGTAGACCTTCCCTGCCGTCCTTGTTCGGTTTATGGCAACAAACCCTGCCGCCTTTCAGAACAATACAAATGCCTCACCTCCATCACCCCCGAAAGCATAGTTTCCCGCATCCTTGGTGAATAGTTACAGCCAACTATCGTTTAATTAAAAATATGTAGTTTTGTTTTGCCGTTATGTAAAAGTGCTGTATATTTGCAGAAAATAGAATTATAATGGGACATTTTATTGACGGCGGAAATTTTGCTTTCAGAAGTGTTATCAACAGTAATTTTGTTGATAAATCGGGCCTGTTGAATATTCTCAACAAGAATATTGACACCGAAAATCGTTTTATGTGCATATCGCGTCCGAGACGTTTTGGCAAATCGGTGGCGGCTAAGATGGCGTATGCATACTACGACCGCAAATCTGATTCAAAAGAACTTTTCGAGGGCTTGGAAATTACAAAGTCGCCTGATTATGAAAAACACCTTAATAAATATCCCACAATTTTTATTGATTGGAACACGTTTGCCCAAATCCCTGACAAAGATAAACTTAAAGAGGCACAACACTGTATTATTGCCGATTTGAAAAAGTCGTATCCCTTTTTGGAAGAACAAAACTATTTGAGCAAAGCACTAACCGAAATCAACGAAAATACCGGCGACCGCTTTGTTTTGATAATCGATGAATGGGATATGCTTGTTCGTGATGTTGAAAAAGATGTTCAAGATGAATATGTTGATTTCTTGCGTTCGATGTTCAAATCTTACAATGCCAATAATGTTTTCCTTCTTGTGTATATGACTGGTATTCTGCCTATTATCAAGATTAAAACACAGTCGGCACTTAATAATTTTGTAGAATACAGCATAATCGACCCCATTGACACAGCCAAATACTACGGCTTTACAGATGAAGAGGTAAATGTGTTATGCAAGGAGCACAATATGAATTTCGACCTGATGAAACACGCCTACGATGGTTACATAATTGGAGAACAAAAGTCGATGTTCAATCCTTATTCGGTAATGCAGTCGATACTTAGAAAAAATTACAATAGTTTTTGGTCAAAAACGGCATCTTTTATGGCGATAGAGAGTTACATCAACACCGATGCCGATCAAGTGCGAACCAAAATTATTGAAATGATGAATGGCGGCGAGGTGATAATAGAACCCGCAAGTTTTCGCAACGATATGAAAAACATCCGTTCGTGCGACGATGTGCTTACCCTTTTGGCTCATCTTGGATATCTCTCATACAATCCTGAAACTCAAAAGGTGAAAATCCCTAACACAGAGGTTTCGGTAGAATTTAGAAATGCAGTTAGGGAGGCTGGTTGGAACGAACTATCTAAGGCGGTAGGACAATCTAAACAACTCTTAGACGATACTATCGAACTCAAAAAAGACAAAGTAGCCCGCGCTTTCGATGATTATCATTTTGAAGCATCATCTTTATTGGAATTCAACGACGAAAACTCAATGCGTTGTGCCATAACGTTGGCTTATTATGCCGCAAAACCTTTTTATAAAATTTTTCACGAACTACCCACAGGCAAGGGTTTTGCCGATATGGTTTTCATTCCCCTGCCCACAACGCCGTTTCCAGCCATTGTCGTGGAATTAAAATACGACAAATCAGCCGATTCTGCCATCAACCAAATAAAACGTAAAGACTATCCCAAGAGTCTAAAAGGATTCTCTAAAAAGATAGTTCTTTGCGGCATCAACTACAACAAATCTACTTCAAAACATGAGGTAGAGATGGAGGTAATTGAGGGGGAATAAAAAATATATTCATTAACCCAAAAATCTTTTTTATTTAACATTCATATTTTCAAAAAGATAAAATAATCTCTAATTTTGCAGCCGCAATTTAAGGAATATTTCGAGCGTTTCCCCGTGTCGAAAATTTTTTGGGTGAGAGGGCTGTTGCCTTTTTATTACAGGGGAAAGGCTCTTCATCTAAAATAATTATACAAAATGACATTCGAAGAAACCGGCTTGAAAAAGCAAATTATCGACGCGGTTACTGAAATGGGTTTTGAAAACCTTACCCCCATTCAGGAGAAGACCGTCCCTTTTATCACAACACAAAACCGCGACCTTATCGCTCTTGCTCAGACTGGTACTGGCAAAACCGCTGCTTTTGGTTTGCCCGTGCTTAATATGCTTGATGTTGATGTTGCAGATACTCAGTTGCTTGTGCTCTGCCCGACTCGCGAACTCTGTTTGCAGATTACTGGCGACTTGAAAAACTATTCTAAGTATCTCAAAGGTCTTGAAATTGTGCCTGTTTACGGTGGTGCAAGCATCGAAACTCAGATTAAATCGCTTAAAAAACGTGCTCAAATAGTGGTTGCCACTCCGGGTCGCGCTATCGACTTGATGAAACGTAAAGCCCTTAAAATCAACACTATTCAGTGGCTCGTATTAGACGAGGCCGACGAAATGCTCAGCATGGGCTTTAAAGAAGATTTGGATACTATTCTTGCCGAAACTCCTCAAGAAAAACGCACATTCCTCTTCTCAGCCACTATGCCCGCCGACATTGAGCGTATGGCGCACAGTTATATGAAAGACCCCGAGGAAATAGCAGTGGCTAAAAAGAATATCGGTGCTGAAAACGTTGAGCATCACTACTTTATGGTACGCAGCAAAGACCGTTACGAGGCTCTCAAACGTATTGCCGACGTCAACCCCGACATCTACGCCATAGTATTCTGCCGCACACGTATGGAGTGCAAAGAGGTGGCTGACAAGTTGATGTCCGACGGCTACAATGCCGACGCTCTTCACGGCGACCTTTCGCAGGCTCAGCGCGACAACGTAATGCAGCGTTTCCGCAACCGCCATTTGCAGATTCTTGTGGCTACCGACGTGGCTGCCCGTGGTTTGGACGTTAACGAACTTACACACGTAATCAATTATAACCTTCCCGACGACCCCGAGGTTTATATCCACCGCAGCGGACGTACTGGTCGCGCAGGCCGTTCGGGCGTGTCAATCTCTATCATCCACCTCAAAGAGAAGGGCAAACTCAAAGAGATTGAGCGTCTTTGCAAGAAGAAATTTGAACAGAAAACCGTTCCCAACGGCAACGAAATTTGCGAAATCCAGTTGATGAAACTCATCGACAAGATGCGCAACGTGGAAATCGACGAGAAACAGATTTCGGCTTTTGAATCCAAGATTGCCGAAACTCTTGCCGATATGAGCCGCGAGGAGATTATCAAGAAATTTGTCTCGTTAGAGTTCAACCGCTTCCTCGACTACTACCGTCACGCCGCCGACATCAACGTTGACGCTTCGGCAGAGAGCGAGCAGGGTCGTGGCAAGGGACGCAAGGAACGTGGAGGCAAGGAGAAAGGCAACTTCCGCCGCGAAAAGGTTAAATATTCTCGCCTTTTTGTAAGTCTCGGCACCAAAGACGACCTTACACCCGCCAAGATGATGGGCTTTACAAACCGCATTGTCAACAACCGCGATGTTATTATAGGTCAGATAGATATTATGCGCAACTTCTCGTTCTTCGAGGTTGACACCGACCACGAGAAAGAGGTTGTAGACGCAATGAACGGCGCAAACTTCGACGGACGTGAGATTTCGGTTGAGGTGGCATCCTCTACCGGCGCACACGAAGGACAGCGCGAGAAAGAGAGCGTACGCGACCGCGACAAAGATTTCGACGGCAAGAAACGCAAAGACCGCAAGGAACACAAAGAGCGCCGTCGCGACAACGAGAGCCGAAGCCGTCGCCGCCACAAAGCCGAAGCCGATGACTTTTTCCACGGTGGCAAAAAACGCAGAAAATAGAGAGATAGTGATAATAGTTTGATAGTTAAGATTATGCAGTTTCGTTGATAGTAACGGAACTGCATTTTTTTTATTCAAAAATCTAAGAGAATGGAAATTTTATCATTCATCTTTGATTAATCGCGCCGAAATACTATCTTTACGCCGAAAAAAATCATATAGATGAACACAATAGGTAATATATATAAGGTGTCGATATTCGGCGAGTCGCACGGTGTGGCGTTAGGATGCTGTGTCGACGGTTGTCCGGCAGGCATTCCGCTCTGCGAGGACGATTTTGCCGAAGACCTTGCCCGTCGCAAATCGGGCGCAAAAGGCACTACACCACGCAAGGAGGACGACCTTCCGCAGATAGTCAGCGGCGTATTCCAAGGACGTACCACAGGTGCGCCCATCACAATACTTTTTCACAACAACAACACCAAGAGCAAGGATTATTCGCAGTTGTTCGATCATCCGCGCCCGGGTCACGCCGATTATGTGGCACGTGTTAAGTATGGTGGATTCAACGACTACACCGGCGGAGGACATTTCTCAGGCCGCATAACTCTTGGTTTGGTGGCGGCAGGTGTAATTGCCAAAAAAATCATCGCGCCAATGAACATAAACGCCCAAATATTAGAAGTGGGCGGCAGCAAAGATATCGAATCGGCTGTGGCTAAGGCAATTGAAACTCACGACTCTATTGGCGGCATTGTAGAATGTACCATTAACAATGTGCCTGTGGGACTGGGCGAACCATTTTTCTCGTCGGTAGAATCCGAAATTAGTAGAATGGCTTTCTCTATTCCCGCCATCAAGGGCATTGAGTTTGGCGCAGGATTTCAAGTGGCAAAAATGACCGGCAGCCAAAACAACGACAATATTGTCAACGCCGACGGACGCACCGAAACCAACAACGCAGGCGGCATCAACGGCGGCATCTCCAACGGCAACCCGATTGTTTTTCGTGTTGCAGTAAAACCCACTCCGAGCATTTCGCTACCGCAAGACACATATAATATTAAGGACGGAAAAGTAGAACCTCTTGTAATTCAGGGCCGTCACGACCTGTGCATTGTGCTCCGAGTGCCCCCCGTGTTGGAGGCTGCGGCGGCAATCGCTCTTGCCGACCTCAGTCTTGTGGCGCAAACAGCCAAGAGGGTTTTTCCAAAATAGTAAACTATTGAATGTGAAAGATAAAGCCTATTTTGCATCGGATTTTCATCTTGGAGCGCCCAATAGGGAACTTTCGCTCGAAAGAGAACGGCGCATTATCGCTTGGCTCGATTTTATTAAGCCAAACGCTCAGCAGGTTTTTCTCTTGGGTGACATTTTTGATTTCTGGTACGAATGGAAACGTGCTGTGCCTAAGGGCTTTGTAAGATTTCTTGCCAAACTCGCCGAATTGGTTGAGAGCGGCACAAAACTATATTTTTTTACAGGCAACCACGATATTTGGGCTTATCATTATTTAGCCGACGAGATAGGAGCGGAGATAATCCGCAAACCACAACTGTTTGAAATTCAAGGCAAAAAACTTTATCTTGGTCACGGTGACGGTCTCGGACATCACGACCGAAAATACAAGATACTCAAATCAATTTTTACCAACCGTCTGTTGCAGTGGATGTTTTCAAACTTGTTGCATCCCAATTTTGCGTTATGGTTGGGCAGCAAATGGTCGCTAAGTCGCAAAGCGTTCGACCGCACTCCCGAATTTCATGGCGAAAAAGAGTGGCTTGTGGAGCATATACGCGAAATTATGCCCAACATTAATGCTGATTATTACGTATTTGGACATAGGCATTGCGCTGTAGAATATCAGTTAGAACCAAATATAAAATACATAAACACAGGTGTTTGGTTTAAGTCGTCGCCATACGCCGAACTAAGCGAGGGGACACTATTTCTCAAAAATTTTGACCTATGAAAAAAGTAACAGCCATAATCTGCGGAAAAAACAAGCACGCAGCACAAATGAAGGAAGAGATAGAGCAGAATTGCGCATCTGCATTTGATCTGAAGAGTTATATTACCGAAAAAGACACCGCCACAATGCTTGCCAAACAGGCGGTAGCCGATGGTGTTGATACAATCCTAACCGTAGGTGGCGATGGCACAATCAACGAGGTGGTCAACGGCATTGTTAAAGAATTTACCGACATATCTTTGATGCCTGCCATAGCAGTAGTTCCGTTTGGCACAGGCAACGACCTTGCCCGCACCATCAACGCTGGCAACAACTACGCCCATCTGATTGAAAAAATCAACAACGACGACTACATCATCGCCGACGTAGCCTCTGCTAAATACGTCAATCACAGCGGAGAACAGACTTCTCGCTACTTTATAAACACCTGCGACATAGGGCTCGGACCTTCCGTTATATCAAAGGCTGAAAGGTTTGCCAAGAAATTTCCAGGCACTATGGCTTATATAATGTCGGCCGTGGCCACTATGTTTGCCCCTCCCCAAATCAAAGTAAGGCTTACTACCGAGGATTATACCGTTGATGGGCCTATGTCGGTAATGTGCGTTGCCAACGGAAAGTATTTTGGCGGAGGCTTCGGTATCTCTCCGCATTCAGAAATCAACGATGAGCTGTTGGACATTGTTTTTATCAAAAAACTCTCGTTCCCGAAATTTATGGCTCAGCTAAACAAGGTTCGACAATGTAAGTTCGTCTTTGCCGACAAAATCTTTTACCGCAAAACCACATCCTGCCTCATTGAGTCGATAGATAATAAACAAATCGACATAGAACTCGACGGTGAACTTGTGGGCACTACACCTTTGGAAGTAAAAATTTTATCATCTTCGCTAAAAATATTTGTAGATACAAAATAAAAGTGTAATTTTGCACCCGAAAAATTTTATTTAAACAACAATTTATAAATACAAAACATCATGCCTGTTAAAATTAGATTAGCAAGACACGGTAAGAAGGGCTACGCATACTATTCGATAGTAGTTGCCGACTCAAGAGCGCCACGAGATGGCCGATTCATTGAAAAAGTAGGAACTTACAATCCTAACACCAATCCTGCACAGGTTGACATCAAGTTCGACCGCGCATTGTATTGGATTCAGACAGGCGCTCAACCTACCGACACTTGCAGAACGCTCCTTTCGAGCAAGGGAGTGCTCCTCAAAGACCACCTGTTGCGTGGCGTTAAAAAGAACGCTCTCACCGAGGCTCAAGCCGAGGCTAAATTCAACGAGTGGCTCAAAAACAAAGAAAACAAGCTCAACGCCGTTAAAGAAAGCGACGACAGCAAAAAGAAAGCTGACAACGCTAAACGCTTAGAGGCTGAAAGCAAAGTTAAGGAAGCTAAGCTTGCTGAAATCAACAAGAAGAAAGCTGAGGCTGAAGCTGCTGCTAAAGCTGAAGCTGAGGCTGCAAGTGAGGCTACAGAAGCACAAGCAACAGAAGCTCCCGCTGATGAACCTAAAGCCGAATAAATATTTGGATCGTGGCAACCTTACTAAAATTGCCACTATCTACAACTATTTAGGAAGCAACGGTGGTGTGGTTCTTAATCTTGAACCGCCATTCCTTGAGATTATTACAGAGGAACCTGTGCTCGTTGATATCGACGGGTACTTGGTTCCTTTCTTTATTGAAGACGACTCGGTTTTTTACAACAAAAAGACTGTGTCGCTGCGGTTTACCACTATCAAATCGCAAAAAAGCGCATCTACGCTTATCGGTCGCAGCGTTTATGCCCTTACCGAAAGCCTTGATATTGAAGAGGACGACGAAGATGTGTTTGAGTATGAAGATTATACAGCATACGACCAAAACGATCTCCTTCTTGGTACTATCAAAGGCGTTGACGATATTCCAGGCAATCCGCTCTTGGTGGTTGACGGCGGCGCAAAGGAGATTCTGATTCCGCTTTTGGCTATTGAGGTGCTCAATGCTGATGAGGACTCCAAAACAATAAAAATATCTATTCCCGAAGGTCTCACCGATATTTAACACATTGAAACTATGTTGCTCAAAAACGATATTGTAAAACTCCGCCCCCTTGAACCCTCCGACATTGAGATTCTTTATAAGTGGGAAAACGACCCTACAATATGGGACGTGAGTTACACAACACTGCCGTATTCTAAATTCGCCCTTACCAATTATATCAACGATTCGGCACAGCGGGATATCTACGAAATGCGTCAGTTTCGTTTTGTTATAGAGAGCAATGAGCTGGCTTTGCCTGTCGGCTTAGTAGATGTATTTGATTTTGAGCCGTTTGACATGCGTGCTGCGGTGGGAATTTCGGTAAACGAGCCGTCGGCAAGGGGCAAAAAAATTGCCACCAACGCTATGATGCTTTTGATTGATTATTGTTTTAATTATCTGCACTTCCACCAATTGTATGCCCGTGTGTTTTCCGACAATGCGGCAAGCATAGCACTTTTTAAATCGCTTGGGTTTGTGGAGTGCGGGGTGTTCAAGCAATGGCATCTTTCTGCCGAAGGTTGGAAAGACGAACATGTTTTCCAACTCATCAGCAAAAATATATAACTATTATTTCTTTTCTAAAGCCTCAACACGTTTCAAGAGAGCTTCAACTGTTTCGTTGAGTTTTTTGTTTTCGTCTTTAAGTTGCTCAATCTCTTGCTGTTGCTCTTGGATGGCTTGAGTAAGCACGGGAATTACGCCAATGTAATTGACTGTCTTGTATCCGTCGGGTCCGTCGCTTACTAGTTCGGGAATAATATTTTCAAGCTCTTGAGCTATAAATCCGTATTGCAGTGTGGTGGAAGCGTTTACATTGTGTCTCACCGACTGGTCCCAGTTGAATGTTACACCGTTGAGTTTCATCACTTTGTCGAGCGATTTTTCGAGCGGTGTGATGTTGGTTTTTAAGCGGCGGTCGGAGGATCCATTTATGGTTCCCGCGTAGGTGATATTGCCAGTTTTTGAAACAGAAAAAGCGTTTTTTCTTACTATAGGTGAAGCGTTTGCGTCTCCTCCTCCAACAACAAATAACCCAACATCTGATGGATCGTTAGCAATTCCTACTACTAATTGGTTTGAGCTTGAACTTGTCAATGCTTTGCCAAATAGTACGGCGTGCTCTTGTGATGCTAAGTTGCTTTCTCCCACAGCTATGGAGTTAGAGCCCACAGCCCTACATCTGGAACCGCTAGCGATAGAACCATCGCCTTCTGCCGAACCGCTACTCATTGCAATTCCGCCTTTTGACATGTTAATTATGCGACCGTCGAACCAAGTAGTGCAGTCATCACCATCAACTTTGTCTTGAATTACAAGTCTTTTGCTTGGGTCGGAGACATTGCCAATGCCTACATTGCCTTTGGTGTATTTGATGTTGTTGGTTCCTGCTTTTTCCCAACTTGGGGGAGCTGCGTTGCTCCATTTGCCGCTGGTGTATGTAAGAACATCGCCCTCGTTGATTGTAGAGCCCAGGTTTACATCTCCAGTAAGTTGTTGAAGCTTAGTAACAGTAGTTGCAGATGTTGCGGTTTTGTTTTCCCATTTGCTTGTTGATGAGTTGTAGGTGAGCACTTGTCCGTTTGCAGGAGAACTAATCGTTACATCATTGAGCTCGTTCAATACAGAGGCACCTTGGGTCGACGAGGTGGCGTTTTTGGGTGTCCATTTTGTGCCATCGTATACTAATATTTGATTTGCTTGTATTCCTGTGAGGTCTACGTCTGCAAGCTGAGCCAGTTTGTTGGGTATTTTGCCGTTTGCATCGGTTTTGATTTCGTCGGCTGAGGCGGCAGTTGTGGCTGTGGTTGCGGTGGTGGCATTATCAGCGTTGGTGGCATTAGTGGCGTTGGTTGCGTTTGTGGCAAAATCAGCTTTTTGAGCCACCAGAGCGTATGGCACAGCCGAAAATTTTGTGGTGCCTAAGTTGCTGAGGCTGTTGAGGTTTTCTGATTCTCCAAAATCAGCCCTAACTTTCAGGTAATAATAACCTTGCGACACGTCGAGCCAGTCGATGTCGCTATATTGAGCGCAAGTGCCACCGTATGTGTTGGTAGCGGAAGCCGAGCCTATCTCTACCGAAAACATTCCGAAGTCGCTTGTGGTAGGGTAGTGGAGTTCTTGCCAAAGTACAGGGCAGGAGTTGCTCTCTTCGCAGTCGGTGCCTTGCAATATTGATACTTCCACAGTTATTTTTTTAGCGGCAACGGGCGAACCGTCTTCGGCGTTAACTACCGCCTGATAGTTAAACGAGTTTGGCAACTGCTGTGCAGATACGCCTGTGGCAAGCGATATTATTGCCGCGGTTATAATGCTTTTGGTTATGCTGTTCTTGCTCATGGTAGTTCGGTTTTATAATTTTATTGCTTTTACGGCGGCTATTTTGTCGCCAGATATTATCCTTATAATGTAACGTCCTTGTTTTAAGTTTGTTGTAGTAATAATTACCGTCATATACTTTTCTGTTTGTTCGGTAATAGAGAATTTTGGATAGATAGAGCGACCAGAGCCGTCGGTGATGGTGATTTTAGGCTCAGGGGCATCGGGTTTGATTCCAAATTTTACTGTGGCAAAATCGGTAAATGGGTTAGGGTAGAGGGTGGTTTCAACCACGTTTTTGTCGACGGTTGATTTCGGGTCGTTGTTTTGCTGGGTGTTTTCTTTTTTAGCTTTCAAAGTGGCGAAAGTGGTGAGTCCTCCTCCAGCTACCACATACGAGCATGTGTGTCGGGCGGTTTTCACAGTGTTGGCAGCAGCCACGGTACGGCTTCCGCTCAGGCTCTGTGCTCCGGCGTTTGATATGGACAGTGCGCATATCATTATGGTTAATATTTTTACAATCTTGCTCATAGTGTTTGTTATTTGCTCCAGCAGTATTCTACACGGTTTAATCCAACACGCTGTTCCGGGGTGATGTTTGATCCCGACACTCTGCGACCTTTGCCTTCGATTTCTATGTTGTTGCTTGGTATTCCTTTGCTCTCAAAGTATTTTTTGATGGCTTCGGCACGTTGTGTCGACAGTATTCTGCAGTAATCGGCAGATCCAAGTTCGTCGGTGTAAACCAGAATCAGCACCCTTCTGCCTTCGGTTTTTTTCATAGTGTTGATGCAGTGGTCTAATTCTGCATGTGACGAGGGAAATAGTTTGGCGTTTCCGTAAGCGAACACCACATTGTAAAAAGGCTCAGGGGGCAGCCATCCCGACGATCTGCTCGGCGTGTTGTTTTCTGGTTGGGGAGCGTTGTTGGCGGGAATGTTGGTGGAGGGCGTGTTTGGTGTTACGTTTCCAGTTTCGCCGCTGTGATAGCTCTTGATAACATCCTCCAAGCGTTTAATTTCGTTTTCGCGGTTGCGGATTTCGTCTTTGAGCTTGCGTTCGAGGTCTGAATTGTTGTTGTTTTGAATCACAGGAGCACTGCCGCCGCAGTCGTCGTCGGCAAATGCTGTGGGCTCTTTGCGTTTCTGGTTTTTAGAGATGCAGAATCCCACATAAATTTCGTGATTGCCCGAGCAGTTGCTCGCTACTGTGGAGTTTCCTGTTTCGTAGAGATATCCTACCACCACACGGCTTCCTGTTGCCAATCCTGCACCTACGCCTACCCAGTATTGCGAAGAGTAAGATACTGTAAGCCAGGCTCTTTGATTGTATTTTGCAGCCAAAGAAGCCTTGTAGTCCAATCCGCCTTTAAATGCATACGAAATGTCGGCGATAGGTTCTATGGTGAAGTTTCCGGCTGGCAATGCGTATGATATCTCGCTGTTTAACACACGGTCGGAGTTGTATATTCCGTTATTGAATTTCATATCTCCGCAGATTGTTCGGGGCATATTGGCGCTGACGTAGAGTCCTGCGAAATTAAACATTAGCGAAACTCCGGCGTCGAATGCCGTTGCCGACAGTCCTGCCTCGTTTTGAAAAACGGGGTCGGTCTGCGCTCCGAAAGTAGTGGCTTTACCCAGATTGTACGACGAGCGCAGCACTGTTGGCGACACAGCGAGGCTGAGGCTTGCGTCGTCGCTGATTTTGATATGGTATGCGTAAGAAATAGAAGCGGCAAGGTTTGTGAAGTTGCCAGCTTTTTCGCTAGTGATGTCGATTCCGTATCCGGCGTTTTGGTTCATAATGTCGCCGTTGACGTCTAATTTTAGGTTTTTTGGCGCGCCTTCGATACCGAGCATATTGCGGCGGTAGGATACGAACGCTTCGTCGTTGCCGTTGAATCCTGCGAAAGCTGGCGACACCGAAAATCTATCGGCGTAGTTTTGACCTCTGAAATATGTCTCTTGCGCCGTTGCCGATAAGGCCGCCATAAATGCCGTTGCTATGATTATTCTCTTTGTCATCTTGCTGATAGTTATCTGATTATGTCCACAAAGCCGGTGACACCCTTGCGTCCCTGGCTTTTAATAACGTAGTAGTATGTTCCAGCAAACAATTCGTTGCCATCGTTGTCTTTTCCTTGAAAACCGTTGGTGTTGGTGTATTCGTTGTTGGTGTATACCATTTTGCCGCGTTTGTCGAAAATCTTTACAACACAAGGGTGTTCGTAGTCGGCCACGTCGGTGATAAAGAGCACGTCGTTGATACCGTCTTTCACTCCGGGCGTTATCACATTGTTTGCCACGCTAATGATAGTGTTGTCGGCCGATTCGGCATCCTGGGCTGTTACCCTGATTTCTGCGGTGGCGGTGCATCCGCTTGAGTTTTTGATTATTACCGAATAGTTGCCGCTTTCGTAGTAGAACAGGGGGTTCTCGGTGTTGTCGAGTTTCTTTTTGCCGAGATACCATTCGTACGAAACGCTCTGGTCGCTGGTAACTGTGATTTGCGACATGGTTTTAGAGTCGGCAATCTCTATCGACGGGGTGTCATCTATTTTCACTGTTTTTGAAATGCTTGCGGTCTTAGTTCCATCGTTGTTGAGCAACCACATCGTGATAGTGTACTCACCTGCGGAGGTGTAAATGTGTTGCAGGTTGTCGCCGTAAGTGTCGGTGCCGTCGCCAAAGTCGAAATGAGCAAACTGGAAACTTCCCGACGAAGTGTTTGTAACCCCTACTGGCGAACCTGTGCAAGCGGTTTGTGGCTCAACGGTAAAGCTTGTTTGGGCATAACTGTTGGAGCAAAGAGCTGCTGCCATGAGTAATGCTGATAATATGGTCGTTCTTTTTTTCATTTATAAATGTAATATATAGTTGTCGTAAAAAATTGGTTTCATAAAAGTAAAAGCAATAAAAATGCCAATTTTTTTTTACATGCAGAATCTTTTCCTAAAAACGTTTTTTTGCGTTCTTGATTGTGTTGATGCTACAATTAGAAGAAATTTGATTGCCGGTTCTTTTTTAAATATAAAGGTCCAAGCTTCTCAAATCCATCAGAATGCATACCGTAAATGCTCTCCTGCCTGCCGATAATCAGCAGTCCGTTGTCGTTGAGTTTGTTGTAAAAAAAGTCGATGATTTTGTTCTGCAGCTCGTGGTTGAAGTAGATAAGCACGTTTCGGCACATAATAATGTCAAACTTCCTGTCGAGAAAAGATTCGCAGCCCACGAGGTTGTGTTTGGCAAACACGGGTTTGTCAACCAGCCAGGGCACAATCTGCAAGTATCCGCGCTGTGGAAATGAGGATATGTAGTTTGAAATTGGCACAAAATCTTCTTCGTTGCGGTTGCTGTTGATTACAGCGTTGAAATTAGGCAAGTATTCTTTTATGTCCACATATTTGTATCGTCCATGTTGTGCGGCGTCGAGCACATCCTCGTTGATGTCGGTGCCGAATACCGATGCGCGGTCAAACATATTGATTTCGTTGAGCAGCATAAGCATAGAGTATACCTCTTGTCCCGAACTGCATCCTGGATGCCAGATGCTTATGTGCTTGGCGTTGGCATAACGCTGCTGTATGGCGTCGCTTACCGAAATCCACACCTCCGGATCTCTGAAAAGCTCGGTGGTGTTTACTGTTATCTGTTTTACAATGGTTTCTAAGTAATTGTAGTCTTTATTGATATTTTCAATAAGAGTTTCGATGGAGATATTGTTGTCGGTGAGGATTTTTTCAACACGCCGGTAGAGCGATTTGTATGAATAGTCAGAAAAGTCGTATGCAGAAACTTTACGAAAAGTCTGGCACAATAAGAATATGTCCTGCTGCGAAATCTCCATCTAATTTAGTATTATAAAAAACAGTGCGAATAAAACATTTTTTTTCGTCTTTATCAAAATTATTTGTCAAAATGCCTCAAAAAAAATCATTTTTGTACAAAAGGCATGTTTTTTGAAAAAGACTAAATGATATGTAACCAGATTTTTTTTGTGATGTATATCATTAAAAAATAGGCAGTTATATTTTTTTTTAGAAAAATAGTTATAAAAACAGAAAAAATTGCGGCTTGGAAATAATTTTTTTTTATAAATTTGAACTTTGAGAAAAAAGTATACTAACATAAAAAATTATAACGGGCGCAACAAGTAGAAAACCACAATCCGAACGATGGGAAAGATTCATCAAATACTTGACAGATTGGACATTAGAAATAAACTGATACTGCTATTTTCAGTGGTGTCGGCTTATATTCTTTTCTTCTGTATATATGCGGTGGTTTCGTTCGGAAACGTAAAAGATCACGTGGAATCTTTTTCCGACACCCAAAGTTCGGGCATTTATCCCCTCTTTTCGCTCGCCGAAGAGGTTTACGGACTTGTAATTCAGAACCACGCCCTTATCGAAACCGGCAGCGATGTGGTTACCATTCAGCGCCATCACAACAAATTTAAGCAGTTTTACGAGGTTAGAATCAAGGAATACGAAAACGCCCTCACTGCCAACAGCCTTACCACCAGCGAGGAAATCAAGCTCTTAGACCGCTTTAAAAACGAGTTTGTGATATATCAAAACGTCAATAAGGACATTATCCGCCTTATTATCAACAACCGTCCCGAAGCTGCACGCGAGCTGCTCAGCGTAAAGGAGGTGAGCGCATTCGACGACCTCCGAAAAACCATCGACCGCATGTACGTAGCCCATCAGAAAGAGCTTTCCATTAGCGACGCATCTATACGCCGCGAAATCGTCGGACTGCGAATTTCGCTCTCACTGCTGTCGCTGCCTATGTTCGCGCTTATAGTGTTTATTGCATTCTACGTGTTCAGATATCTGAAAATCAGTTTCGCATCGATGCAAGACTTTGTCAAGGTGCTCAACACCGGCGCAGTGCCCGACATCCGCCTCAAAGAAGACCAGACCGAGATTGGAAAACTCAACGGACTTATCAACTGTACCGCCGACAACTTCAAGAAGCTCACCGAGTTCTCTAACGAAATATTCAAAGGCAACTACCATTCCGACACAAGTTTCAGCGCACCCGACGGTTCTATGGCTAAGTCGCTAATCGATTTGAGCGAGCGTCTGTCGGCATCTGAGAAGGAACAGAGTCTCCGCCGTCTCGAAGACGAGCAGCGCAACTGGACAACCCAGGGTCTTGCAAAATTCGGTGATATCATGCGTCACAACAACGAGAACATCACCATCCTGTCCGACGAGGTAATCAAAAACCTCGTGCACTATATCAACGCAGGACAGGGCGGACTATTTATCCTCGACGACACCGATCCGAAAAACATATACTTGGATATGCTTTCGGCATTTGCATACGACCGCAAGAAATATCTTACACGCCGCATACCCCTTGGCGACGGTCTTATAGGTATGTGCGCTCTCGAAAAGAACACCTTATATATTACAGATGTTCCCGATGATTATATGGATATTGAGTCGGGTCTTGGTGACGCCAAACCTAAATGCCTGCTGATAGTTCCACTTAAATCAGAAGAAAAGATTCTCGGCGTAATAGAGCTCGCATCGTTCAACCTGCTAAAAAAATACGAAATACAGTTTGTGGAGCAGCTCGGTGACAGTATCGCGTCAACATTGTCGTCGCTACGTATCAACGCCCGCACAGCCGACCTTCTTCAAGAATCGCAAAAAAAATCTGACGAACTTGTGCTTCGAGAGGCTGAGCTCCGCAAAACTATGGACGATATGAAAACCGCCCGCGACGAAGCCCAAAAACGTGAGGCAGAGATGTCGGGTATTCTTTCTGCCGTAGACGAAACTATGTTAAAGGCCGAGATCGATCCCGAAGGCCGCCTTATGTCGGCAAACCAAAAATTCCTTTCGGCTCTCGGCTATCGCAAAGACGAGCTTATTGGTCGCAACATCAAGAATATCATTACAGAAGATAATCTCGAAAACTTCGACATGGTATGGCAGAACATCTGTTCGGGACAGTCGTACCAGACCACCCTCAAACAGAAAAACAAGTTTAACGAAACCATCTGGCTGCTCACCCAGTACACACCTATTTTCGACGCCGAAAACCACGTGGTGCGTATCCTTTACATCGCCAACGACATCACCGAGCAGAAAACCATCGAGGAAAAGAACAAACGACTGCTCTCAGAATCGCTCGAAAAAACAGAGGTGCTCATGTCTACCCAGGAAAAGATGGCGAAGAGCCGTATCGAAATGGCTGGTATCATGACCGCTATCGACGAGACTATGATGAAGGCGGAATACACCGTGGAAGGCAATCTTCTCACCGCCAACACCAAGCACATTATCACAATGGGCTACGACTACGAGAAGACAAAAGGAAAAAACATTCTTACCTTCATTCCCGAAGAAGAAATCAACGAGTTTAAGACTTTGTGGCAAAATGTTTGCGAAGGAAACTTATACCAGATGACCGTAAAACGTAAGAGCAAGCTCACTGGAAAGGACATCTGGCTTATCAACCAGTACACGCCTGTAAAAGACGCCAAAGGTCAGGTTCTTAAAATACTTTACACCGCTATCGACATCACCAAGCACAAGGAGATAGAGGAGCAGGCAATGAGTCAGGTGACACAGCTCAAAACACAGAACGAGCGGTTGTCGTCGCAGTTGGCAGAGGCAGGCATACAAACCACCGACCTCAGGGCTCGGCTCGAACAAGCCACCACTAAAACCGAGGAGCTTGAGAAACAGCTCGGCGAATCGCACGAAACCGAGGCGGAACTTAACGAACGTCTGCTAAAGGCAGAAAACGCTGAAACCGATCTCGAACTCAGTTTCAACGACACAAAAACTCGCCTCGCCGAAATGGAGGCTCTCGTTAACAGTTTGAGAACCAGGGAAAAAGAAATGTTAGAGCAGATAGCTAAAGACAAACAGACAGTTGAAAATATAACTATACAAAATAACGAATTAGAAAAAACACGAAACGAAACAGACAACGACAAAACTACTCCAGTTGACCTTAAATACAGGGAATGGATAAAAAGTTTTGGTACAGGAGCAAAAAATTGACATAAAATTGTTAATGTTAAGCATAAATTCCTTAATTTAGCACCGCTATTTTAACACAAAATATGGCAGACAACGCAACCTACATAGAAGACGAGGACGACAAAACTCAGCAGGCAAAGACCGATAACAATTTGGTGATGTTCAACACCATTTTGGGCTTTGTTATAGGTTTGCTGTTTCCTGTCGGAGCCACATTCCTATACCTTATAGGACAGGAAATCTCATTTTCAAGTGTTATCAACGCACACATCGAGTCGAAAATGTTGTGGATTATCGACCTCGCTCCGTTTGTTATTGCCACTATTTTCAACTATTTCGCCCGTAAAAACCGCCGTCAGAACGAAGCTCTCGAAAGAATGCTTGCCGAAAAGAACGAGATTTTTACACGAAACTCTATGATCGCTAAGCGAATTGGTGAAGGCGACCTCTATTTCGATACCAGCGAAATCGACAAAGACGACCTTCTCGGACGTTCGCTCCTTATAATGAAAAACAACCTTGTGGCAACTTCTCAGCGTGAGAACGAGCAAAACTGGATTGCCAAAGGAAAGGAAATCGTGGGCGACATCCTCCGTCAGCGAAACAACATCAGCGAACTTGCTTACGAAACCATTATCAACCTTATTGAATATATCAACGCAGTTCAAGGAGCATTCTACCTCTACGACGACGACAACGAGAAACTCGTCAACATTGCCACTTACGCCTACAACCGCAAAAAATATATCACACAAGAGTTTAAAATCGGTATCGGACTTGTAGGACAAGCCGCTTTTGAACGCGACATCATCTACCGCCGCGAAATTCCCGACGATTACATCACCATTAGTTCTGGAATACTTGGCGACAAGAAACCCAAAACCCTTTTGCTTTCTCCGCTAATCAGCGACGAAAAGTTGCAAGGCGTTATCGAGTTTGCATCGCTCAACGACGACATGCCCGACAAGACCCTCCGCCTTATCCAGGAGGTAAGCCAGATTATAGCGCAGACCATATTCAACCTTAAGGTTAACACCCAGACAGAGAAACTCCTCCGCGAAGCCCAGGAAATGACCAAGCTTCTCCAAAAGAACGAGGAGGAGCTCCGCAAGAATGCCGACGAGATGCGCAAAACCCAGCTCGAACTGCAGGACACCAACAAACAGTTGGAGGCACAGATCCGCGAGGTGGAACGTGGTCAGAAACGTCAGTACGCACTTCTCGAAAACGCATCCGAGGTTATCTCTATCTACGATGAAACTGGTATTGTAACATACGAAAGCCCTTCGGCAAAAAACATTCTTGGTTACGACCCGGATTATATTGTGGGCAAGAGCGCTTACGAAAAGTTCGACGACGTATCCAAGCATAAATTCAAAGAGGTATTCACCCGTCTTATAGAATCGCCCGACTTCCCCGTTACTTTTGAATATCAGTATCAAAAGAGCGACGACGAGCAGCTGTGGCTCGAAGCCACTGGTCGAAACCTTTTGAACAACGCTGCTATTCAGGGTATTATCTTCAACACCCGCGACATTACCGTACGCAAGATTGCCGAAAAGGCGCAGCGTATGCAAGGCGAGATGCAGGCATTGTCGGAGAACTCTTTGGATATGATCACACGTCTGAGTCCCGAGGGCAAGTTCTTCTACGTCAACCCCGTGGCAGAGCAGTTCACCGGTCTCAAAAAACAAGATATGCTCCAAAAACAGATCGACGATGTTGCCCTTAACGAGAAGATTGCTGCTACCTTTAAGGATGCCCTCGTTCAAGTGATACAAACCCAGCAGATGTACGAGAACGAGACAAACTTCCCCACGGCAGAAGGCGAGGAGCGAATCATCCAGTTCAACGCCATCCCCGAGTACAACAAGGAGAAAGAACTCGAAACCATATTGTTTGTGGCACGCGATATCACCGAGCGCAAACTTATCGAGATGGAAATCGAAGAGAAGAACAAGAGCATCACCGAGAGTATCAACTACGCCCAGCGAATCCAGTCGGCTATTATACCGAGTCTCGACGATATCGAACAGAAGCTTCCCAAGTTCTTTATGTTCTACCGTCCGCGCGACGTGGTCAGCGGCGACTTCCCGTGGTTCTTCGAAAAGAACGGCGACATCTACATTGCTGCGGTTGACTGTACGGGTCACGGCGTGCCAGGCGCACTGCTCTCATTCATAGGATATTTCAACCTCAACAGTATAGCCGACCATGCTGAGAACCTTCACGCAGGGCAGGTTCTCGACCAGCTTCACCTCGGAGTCCGCAAAACATTAAAACAAGATAGCGACGAACAAGAGGCACGAGATGGCATGGATATTGCTTTATGTAAAATTAACTTTGAGACTGGTATACTCCATTTCTCTGGTGCACATAGGCCATTGTACTATCTCAACTCTCAACGAGAGCTTATACAATATAAAGGCACAATGCAAGCCATAGGCGGAAAACCGCCGCGCAAAGGCAGAGATGAGAAACTATTTGACAACTATGAAATCAAGTTTGCCCCCGGAGAGAAATGTTTCTTTTTCTCCGACGGTCTACCCGACCAAATCGGTGGCGACGAAGGACGAAAATACCGTCCGGGTCGTATTAAAGAGCTCATTGAGGCTAATCCCGAAATGACGATGCCTGAATACAGGGAACTCTTCGAGAAAGATTTTTTTGAATGGAAGGGCAACAACAAACAGGTAGACGATATATTATTAATAGGTATAGAATTTTAACGTAATATTCAAAATATAATATTATGGCAGGTATTAACAAAAAAGAGTCATTGGATTTCGTGTACGACTTCTATGTAAAAATGAAGCGCAACAAGATCAACTTGGCTTACGAAGGCGAGATAACGCACCAGATAACAAAGGCGTTTACCTCGCTTACCGAAACCAATATGGTCAGGGAGGAGGATGCGAGTTCGGTGCAAAAGAAGGTGTTCCATGTAATGGTGGAATGCCTACAAAACATCAGCAAGCACGCCGAAGTTACTCCAGGGTCGCCCGACAAGAAAGTCGGACGCGGCATCTTTATGGTAAGCAAAGGCGACACTGAGTACAACGTTACCACTGGCAACGTAGTGCTCAACGAAAAGGTGGCACGGCTTACCGAAATGCTTGAGAATATCAACAGCCAAGACAAAGACGGACTCAACAAACTCTACAAAAAGCAGATGCGCGAAGGGCACATCTCTGAGAAGGGCGGAGCCGGTCTAGGCTTTATTGATATTGCCCGAAAAACAGGAGAGAAACTGATATACAGTTTCCTAAAAATAGACGAACTTACGTCATTTTTCGTTTTAACATCAACTATTTCCAGAATCAAAGAATAAAAACATTAATATTATGCGAGTTATTAAAATACAAGGATCTGACGACACTCCAAAAGTAATTCTTGACGCCGACAACAACACGTTTGAAATCTCGGGACGTTCGCTTCCCGAAGATGTGGTAGCATTCTACGACCCTATTCTCGAATGGCTCGACGAATACTCACAGAACCCTTTGGACAAGACCGTGTTCAACTTTAAGTTGGAATACTTCAATACGGCTTCTTCAAAACTTCTGCTCGACGTGCTCCTCAAATTAGAAGATATGTACGACGCAGGACATGATGTTCTTGTTAAGTGGCATTATCCCGACGACGACGAGGATATGGAGGAAGCTGGCGAAGAATACGCCGACATTGTAGAAGTGCCTTTTGAACAGGTAAGTTACTCTATCGACTAAACGGGTTTTATGTTAAGTTGTTAGTTTTTAGAACCGTAGCAGATGAGTGAGGAAATTCTTAAAGCGTTGATTCAGATGTGGTCGATTATCGCCAACCAAGACGGCGGTATTGACGACAAGGAGTTGCAGTATGTAGAAGGATTCCTTACACAGCAACTCGGTGCCGAAGGAGCACGCGAGCACATCATCGGTTTTAAAAAGGACGTCGGTCTTATCGAAGACGACGACGAGGCGGCTGCCAAGAAACGTAAAAAAATCGACTTCTCGGGTTTGACTCCCGTGCAGATGTCGGTGAAAATTCTTGGTATCTCACGCCGTATCACCAAGACTATCAACTTGAAACAGCGTATCATCGTTTATATCCGTCTGTTCGAGTTGGTGAACACCTCCAAGCGTTTCACCGAACAGCGTATGGCCATTATCGACGCTGTAGGCGAGGTGTTCAACATCAGCAAAGAAGAACTTAAAGACAGCAAGTCGTTTGTAGTCAACGAAAATACCGAGGGGCTCGATATTCCCTCTATTTTGTTTATTTCAGGCAAATCTGAAAAACCGGTTAACGCCAAGTGCATTCCTAGCGAAGGCCTCGCTTCTGACATCTACATCTTGAGGGTTGCCAGCGAGGAGCTTTATTTCTTGCGCTACACTGGATCCGACGACGTTTACCTAAACGGTCAGGCTATCAACTCAGGCCGAATATACCTTTTCGCTCCGGGTTCTACACTCAAAATGAGCAAAGGTAAACCTGTCTACTACAGCGACGTGGTAGCAACATTCCAGGCCGACAAGACATTTGCCAACCTCTCGTTCAATGTAGAAAACTTAGAGTTCAAGTTCCCCAACGGAGCCATCGGACTCAGAAATATAAATTTTTCGGAATGCCAGGGCCGTCTGGTAGGCATTATGGGTGCTTCGGGTGCGGGCAAGACAACATTGCTCAACGTGCTCTCAGGTATCACCACGCCAAGCCGGGGTTCGGTAAAAATCAACGGCATCAACCTCCATACCGAAAAAGACAAGCTTGAAGGCGTTATCGGTCTTATCCCGCAGGACGACCTTCTTATTGAGGAGCTCACAGTTTACGAGAACCTCTATTTTAGCGCCAAGTTCTGCTTCAAGACAGAAACCGACGCGCAAATCCGCGCACGTGTCGACAACGTGCTCCGTTCATTAGGACTTTATGAGCGCAAAGACCTCAAAGTGGGCAACTCGCTCAACAAACTTATATCTGGCGGTCAGCGAAAGAGGTTGAATATAGCCCTCGAGCTGATCCGCGAGCCATCCATCCTTTTTGTCGACGAACCTACTTCGGGTCTGTCGTCTCGCGACTCGGTAAACGTTATGGACCTCTTGAGCGAGTTAACGCTGAAGGGCAAGCTTATATTTGTGGTAATCCACCAGCCCTCGAGCGAAATCTACAAGATGTTTGATAAGATGATTATCCTTGATACCGGCGGTTACCTTGTTTACTACGGCCACCCTGTAGACGCTATCTCTTATTTCAAGGGTCACGACGGACAGATCAACGCCGACGAGGGCGAATGTCCCAAGTGCGGTAACGTAAATCCCGAAATCATCTTCGACGTTATTGAGGCGAGGGTAGTCGACGAGTATGGTAAATTCCAGGACAATCGTAAGGTCAACCCCGAAGAGTGGGAAGACCGTTTCCATAAGGGCGTGAAGCCCGAAGTTATTCCCGATGTGGACACCGAGCCTCCACGTAACCTCAACGTTCCCGGATGGCTGTCGCAGCTGGGTATCTATCTCCGCCGCGATTTCAAGTCGAAAGTTTCTAACCTTCAATACGTGTTCCTCAACCTTACCGAGGCACCGCTGTTGGGTCTTATTCTGAGCTTCTTGATCAGATACACATCGCCAAACAAGGCTGAATACATATTCTACGAAAACGAAAACATAGTACCTTATATATTTATGAGTATCATCGTGGCCCTCTTCTTGGGTCTTACGGTGTCGGCTGAGGAGATTTTCCGCGACCGCAAGATACTCAAACGAGAGGAGTTCCTAAACCTTAGCCGGTCGAGCTATCTTGTGGCAAAGGTGATAATCCTCACATGCATATCAGCCATTCAAGCGTTCCTCTACGTAATTGTAGGCAACAGCATATTGCAGATTGTGGGCATGAACTTCGACTACTGGCTTGTGCTATTCGCTATGTTTGTGTTTGCCAACATGATGGGCTTGAACATTTCATCGGCATTCAACTCGGCTGTAACCATATACATTTTGATACCGCTCTTGATGATTCCTCAGATGGCGTTGGGCGGATCTATGTTTAGTTTCGACAAGCTCAACCAGATAATCGGTAGCGTGGGTCGTGTGCCAATCGTAGCCGAAATAATGGCTTCGCGCTGGTCGTACGAGGCTTTGATGGTAAAGCAGTTTAAAGACAACCGTTTTGAAATCGACTATTACGAAACAGAACAGAAGAAAAGTTACGCTAACTTTAAGCAGGTAAGTTACATAAGCGCGTTGAGCGATGCGCTCACTTTTGCAGTGGATTGCCGCGACAGTATCGAGGAGGAAGATCCCGAATACGACATTGATCGCCTGAAACAAGAAATCGACTACGGTTTGGCACTCTTGCGCGAGGAGATTCCTGCCGAAATGCACCGTGTTCCCGAAATCACATTAGACTGCCTCGACAAGCTCTATGTGGAAAGTTTTACCGAAAGCGTCTCCGACGAGGTGGAAGAATATCTCACCGAGCTCGACCGTTACTATGGCAAGATATTCAATGTGGCTGAAAACGATATTGAGGCACGCAAGCGCCATTACGAGGAGCAACGTCCCGGCTACTACCTCAACCGCCGCAACATGTATTTCAACGAGAAGCTGCAAGACATTGTAACGAATGTATTTGAAAAGAACAAGATAATACGTTACGAAAACCGCCTTATACAGCAACAGGATCCCATCTACCTGGATGCCGACAACTCCACATGGTTTGGATTCCGCTCGCATTTCTACGCTCCGCGCAAGTGGTTTATGGGCAGGTATTACGACACCTTCTCGTTCAACATTGTGGTAATTTGGCTGATGAGCCTCCTTTGCTACATAACGCTCTATTTCGACCTTTTGAAACGCATTATAGAGTGGGCTGGCAAGATAAACTTCGCTAAGCTGCCATTCTTGAAGAAACTTATAGAACGGCAGAAAAACAAAGAGATGCAGAAGCTTCTCGCTGCCGAAAACGCATCTAAGGCTTTGGAGAACAAGGCCGACAAGCCAGAGCGTCCCTCACGTGAAGAGCGTCTTGAAAAACGCGAACGCCTCGAACGTCCTGAACGTCCCGAACGTCCAGAACGTCCTGATAGACCTAGATTAGAACGTCCTGAGCGACCTGACCGACCTGACCGACCCAAACTAGAGCGACCCGAACGCCCTGAGCGTCCTGATAGGGAAAGCCGTTTGCCGAGGATTGAACGTCCCGACCGTCCTGAACGTGAAAGACGCTTGCCGAGGATTGAGCGTCCCGACAGATCGGAAGAGAGTGAGAACTTTCCAAAAATTGAGAAAAATGACAATCAGCAAAACACTGATTCTGAGAATAGTACAGATAATACGGATAAAAATGATTAAAATATCTCCATTTTTGTTGAAAAAAAATGTGTACTATTGCAAAATTTTTAATACATTTGAAAAAGAATAGAATTAAACCTATAAGCAATTATGCATAAGAAGTGGTATATAACGTTGATGTTAGTGGCAACCGCCTTAATGCAGTTCAACTGCAGCGGGTGCAATGACGATGAAGGTCATATCGAATATCATGAGGAAGATTATGGAGTTGCCGATGTGAACTTTGATTCACAGGCAATGAACGAGATCATCTCAAGTTTTTCCTCGCCAGTAGAGATGGCTGCCATAATTCAAAACTCTGAGGTGCCTTTTTCACCTAAGTATTTGGTAGACCCCGATGTGGTTAAAGATTACACTACCAATTTCAAGAAAGCCTTGGGATTGGGATTCCTCAGCGCCGACCTTGGATATCTCAATGTGTATTCCAAAACTTCGCTTATTATCGACTATCTTGTGCAGATACGCAGCCTTTCGGAAGATTTGAAAGTAGGACAGTTTTTCGACTTCCAGTTGCTCAAGCGTCTTGCCACATCCGACGACAATATCGACTCGCTGTTGATAATGAGCGTGCAGAGTTATCAAAACATGGATGAGCACCTGCGCAACAACCAGCGCAGCAATCTTAGCGCTCTGCTCGTTACCGGCGTATGGGTTGAAAGTCTTTATCTTATTACTCAGGTTGCAAAAGACCAGTACAGCGACGACTTCAAAGATAGAATAGGTGAGCAAAAAACAATTCTTAATCAATTATTGCCTATTTTAAAATTATTTCATGGCAAGGAATTTGAACAATTAGTACAGAATCTAGAAGAGTTAAAAGATGTTTTCGATTTTGTTAAAATATCTTATGAAGTTGGCGAAACCGAAACAAAAACAATAGATGGCTCGTTAGTTGTAGTACAAAACGACAGAAGTATTATAACAATGTCGAATGAAGAATTACAGGAAATAATATCAACAACAGAAAAAATACGTAATAAATTAATTAAATAATATGAGAAGACTGTTTATTATATTAGTATTTGCAATTTTGTGTTTCGGACAAGCTACTACAGCTGATGCACAATGCAAACAACAGCTTGTTTATCAATGCGCGACACAGACTGAAAAAGCCATATTCCTTCGTGACTTCAATACCAAGCTTAAAAGGGAGAGCGCTTCTGACGAAACTGGTATGAAATTCACCGTGGTTCTCAACAAAGGCACACAGTATAGATTCAGTCTTTGTGCTCCTGACGGATATCAGGATCAAGTGGTGCTTACTCTCTACGATAGCGAGCATCCCGAAAACTCAAAACCTTGGGGAAGCACCTACGACAAGGCAGCTAAAACCGACAGAAAGTCGTTTGATTTTCAATGCGGCAAAACTGCTATGTACTACGTATCCATCAGGTTCAAACCTGGAATGGGTGACAAGAAAGGTTGCGCCGTAGGTATCCTTTCGTTTGTAGGAAAGAGCAAGTAACAAATTGTTGTTGAAGATATTGCCACTCCATGCGTTTTCTAGGATTGCGCATGGTTTTTTTTTGCCCATACCTTTGGGGTGGATGGCTTATTTTTTTTTGACAAAAAAAAACGGCAATAACCTTAGAGTTATTGCCGGAAATGACTATGGTGCATATATGAAGTTTCTGCTTTTGTAGCTATGCCACTACTTTGCTAACAAGCTGTGCAGCCTCTTCGAATGTGATGGCCGACATAACTTTTAAGCCAGATTCGTCGATAATCTTCTTAGCCTCAACAGCGTTGGTGCCTTGCAGACGCACGATGATAGGAATCTGTATGTTGCCGATTTTTTTGTAAGCCTCAACCACACCGTTAGCTACGCGGTCGCAACGTACGATGCCGCCGAAAATGTTAACGAGGATAGCTTTTACATTCGGGTCTTTCATGATGATGCGGAAAGCTGCCTCAACAGTCTCGGCACTTGCAGTACCACCTACGTCGAGGAAGTTGGCAGGATCGCCGCCCGAAAGCTTGATAATGTCCATTGTAGCCATTGCCAAGCCTGCGCCGTTTACCATACAGCCGATGTTGCCGTCGAGTTTCACAAGGTTGAGACCATATTGACCAGCCTCCACCTCTGCGGGAGCCTCTTCGGTGATGTCGCGCATTTCAGCGAACTCTTTCTGACGGAAGAGCGCGTTGTCGTCGATTTTCACTTTGCAGTCGGCAGCGAGAATAAGGTCGTCGGATGTCTTGAACACGGGGTTGATCTCCATCATCGACGAGTCGCTCTTGATGTATGCGTTGTAAAGGCCAGTGGCAAACTTTTTCATATTTTTAAGAGCGTTGCCGCTGAGTCCGAGGTTAAAAGCTATGCGAGCGGCCTGGAAGGGAAGTATTCCCGTAGCCGGATTGATTTCTTCTTTGAAAATAAGTTCGGGAGTTTGTTCTGCAACCTCCTCAATGTTCATACCGCCTTTGGGCGAGTACATAATGATGTTACGTCCTGTTGCACGGTTGAGGAGAATGCTCATGTAGTATTCTGCCACGTCAACCTTGCCTTCGGCGTTGGGATAGTATATGCTCTGCTCCACAAGCACCTTGCGTACGAGCTTGCCTGCCGCACCGGTCTGCTTGGTAACGAGGGTCATACCTATTATTTGTTTTGCGTATTCAGCTACTTCTTCGAGATTTTTTGCAATCTTAACGCCGCCTGCCTTGCCGCGTCCGCCGGCGTGTACCTGCGCTTTTATAGCCCACGACTGTGTGCCGGTGGTCTCTTGCAGTTTTTTGGCGGCCTCAACCGCCTGTTCGGGCGTTTCTGCCACAATACCTTCGGGTACTGCCACTCCGAACTTGCGGAGTATTATCTTGCCCTGATATTCGTGTAAGTCCATATTGCTTTTGTTTTTGTTTGTGTTTTTTCCTATTTTCGGTGCGCAAAGGTAATAATATTTTGCATATTTTCTGTATTTTTCCAAAAAAAATACTGAGGAGCAAAATACTTTCTCTGATTTTTTTTAGAATTGCCTGACTTTTTCTATGGCTTTTTTTTGTATATTTGTACTCGAATAAATGCATTATTATTGGTGACACGATTTTTATTAATAGTTATTGCGCTATTTTCCGCACAGTTGACCTTGTCACAGACGTTTTCTGGCACGGCAGATTCCGATATTGAGGACAGCCGTGCGGAGTATGCCCGTGCACTTGAGAGCGGAAACCAGCACGATATTCTCGACACTCGCATCAATCTGGCTCTTGTGTGCTGGTATTCTAAGCGTTACAGCGAAGCTATTTCGCATCTCAAAGGCTCTATCGTCACCGCACGCACTCTTGGCGAAACCAAAAGCGAAATTAGTATCAACGATTATCTCAGCATTATCTACTGCGAACTTCTAAAATACGACGAGGCTCTTGAATATGCACGCGAGGGATTGCGCATAGCCCGGCAAAACCATTTGCAAAAGGAGACCGTAAATTCGCTTATCAATACTTCTGCGGTGTTTATGTTGCAGAAAGACAATGCTATGGCTATTCAATATATCACCGAAGCCCTTGATACAGCAAAAGTTATCCAGAACAATCTTTTGATATGCCGCTGCTCTCAGATAGCATCCCAGCTTTATGCCGATATGGGTGATTTGGAAAAGAGCAAGGAATACGAAAAACTTTATCTCGACACCGAAAACAGTCTCAACGAGCAGGAACTTCTTAAGTCGAAGCAAGACACTCAAAACGAACTCTACGCCACTGAAAACGAGGTTGTTACCAAAGAGAAACAGCTGCACGTGCTTAAGATTCAAAATCGTCAGACCCTCGATTCGCTCTACCGCGTGGAGATGGTAAACAACCAGATGCGCTTGGAGATGCAGCTTATAAGCCGTGAGCGCGAGATTGCCGAGCTACGTATTCGCGAAAAAGAAACTGAGATTGCCGCCGCCGAACGGTTCAAAACCGCTGCCGTGGTGGTGATTGCCATTATTACCGTGCTGCTGGTGCTGCTGATAAAGTTCCTCTGGGACCGTAAGCGAGCCAACAGGAGTCTCGAAGCCGCAAATTCTAAGTTGCAGGAGACTTACGAAACCGTAAAAATCCAAAACAGCCTGCTCAACTCCAAAACCAAGCAGATAGAGGCGCAGCGCAACGAGCTCGAACGCAAAAACAATCAGATTATCGACAGCATAAGTTCTGCCAGCAGGATTCAAAAGGCCATGCTCCCTAAACGGCGTATGATAACTCATTATTTTGAAGAGAGTTTTGTGTTTTTTGAATCGCGCGAAGTGGTGAGCGGCGATTTTTTCTGGTTTTTAGAAACCGAACGCTACCGCTATCTTGCCGTCATCGACTGCGTGGGGCATAGCGTTCAGGGCGCGTTTATGAGCGTGGTGGCAAATTCGCTGCTCAATGATATCATTGGCAAGAGGAATGTGGAAAGTCCCGCTGAGATACTCAGGCTTATGAACGTGGAGATAATCAAGTCGTGGTCGCGCGATTCGGAGCTTGATTCCACCGACCAGGGTATGGACGTTTCGTTGTGCAGGTTCGACAATCAAAGCAACGAGATAACAGTGGCGGCAGCCAATCATACCGTTTGGGCTGTTTGCGGCAACGAATGCGAAGAGATACAGGGCGACATATATTCGATAGGAGCTACCTTCGCCGACAGTATCGACTCTGTGTTTACCGACCATGTGGTGCAAAATCGCAAAGGAATGTCGATTTATATGTTCTCTGATGGCTTTGCTAACCAGCTCGGCGGCGACAAGGGTCGTAAGTTTATGCAAGAAAACCTTAAAAAACTGATTATAAGCATTCAAGACCAACCAATGTCGCGCCAGTCGGATATGCTTGGCGAAGCTATAGATGCCTGGCGAAACGGCCGTCCTCAAACCGACGATATTTTAGTGGTTGGTGTAAAAAATAGATTTATAGAGAGTTAAATAATTACCGATGAAAAAATCAAAGTCTATAATAATAACGTTGGCGTTGATTGCCGCTATTTGCTCCTTTATATATATATATATAGAATATCTTGCCGAGCGCACCGTAAAATATTCCGCGGTTTCGCCCACATTCACCCACTACCGCGACACCATTCCACGCACCGACACCACCACCCAAAACATCCTTCTTATAGGCGACAGCATGGCTTACTCGCTTATGTTCCGTGTGCAAAACTACTGCAACTACAATCATCACAACCTCAACGTGGTGACATGGGTGAGCGCCACTACCGAAACCTACGCCAATTGCGACACCCTCGAATATTTTGTAAACCTCTATAATCCCACATACATACTTTTTGTAATAGGCGCCAACGAGATGTTTGTGTCAAACGCTGCAGAACGCATCGAAAATGTTAACAAAATAATTCCGCAGACACACGGCATACGCACTATTTGGATCGGACCTCCCAACTGGAAAGAAGACACCGGCATCAATGATATGCTCATGCGCAAGTTTGGTCCGCGTCAGTTTTTCCTGTCAAAAAATCTTAAATTCACCCGTATCAAAGGAGATGTGGCGCATCCCGACCGTCCTGCTGGCACCATGTGGATGGACAGCATAGCCTCTTGGATCAAAAACAAAAGTTTTTTCCCAATACGATTAGAAAAACCTGAAGAAGAGAACCCTATCCATGTCGATTTCGTTAAATTAGTAGTAAAAGAAAACTGAGGCAGACAATAAAACCGCTCAAATATAGTTTTATAACAAAGCCACATACAAATTTTATTAACCAGCTAACAGAATCTGACTATGGGTAAACTTTTAAGTTTTTTTAATTACTGCGGCTGCAAAGTTTCATCTATATTTGCAGCGAAAAACATTTCGGCATTGAAACGTATAGTTGCCATATTGATAATAACGGTAATGTCGGTGGGCGCTTATGCGCAGCAGCACCGCAGCTACCAGTTCGACGAGATAGGTCTCGCCGTGGGTACTTGTTATTACAACGGAGAAATATGTCCGGTAAAACCGTTTTACAATCCCCAGATAGCCTTTGGAGCCAACATCCGCCACGGATTCAACCCCCGTCTGGCATTGTCGTTCGAAGCTCTGAGGCTCAAGTTCGAAGGTAGTGATGCCGATTTTGACAATCCTTATCAAAACGCCCGCAATGCTAAGTTTGAAAACGAAGTTGTGGAACTTTCTCTGCAAATGGAGTTTAACTTCCTGCCGCTTGTCAAAGGTTCTAAATACAACTTTGTGTCGCCATACATAGCAGCAGGTCCCGGACTTGCAGTGGGATCGTTCCCTCACGAAGGATTGCAGTTTTGTATACCGTTTGGTCTGGGAGTAAAAATCAGTCCCACCCAAAAATTCACCGTTTCGTTTGAGTGGAAATACCGCAAACTCTTTACCGATATGCTCGACCACATCGACGACGACCTCTACGACCCTCAATACGGCGTTGAATATACCAAGCAGCGATCGTTTCTCGGCAATACCGACATGTATTCATTCTTAGGAGTGGTGTTGGCGTTCCAGGTGGGAAGCACACAGTCGCAGAAGTGCGGCGCATACATGTAAAACACAGAAAAATGTCAATCAAAGAAAAACTCGACACAACTAGAATTCCCCAGCATGTGGCAGTCATTATGGACGGCAACGGCAGATGGGCCGCCCAGAGAGGCAAAGATAGATTAGAAGGTCATAATCAAGGTGCTAAAGCCGCCAGAACTACCGTGGAGGCAGCCGCAGAAATAGGCGTGAAATATGTTACCCTATACGCTTTTTCTATGGAAAACTGGAACCGCCCAAAAAGCGAAGTGGCGGGACTTATGGCGCTGTTGCTCAGCTCTATCGCTTCTCAGTTAGACGACCTTATAAAAAACAACATACGGTTAAAAATTATAGGCGACACTTCGCTCCTTCCCCCAGAAGTGTTGAGCCAAGTGAACAACGCAGTAGTAAAATCGCAGCAAAACAATGGACTTACTGCTGTTATTGCGTTGAGCTACGGTAGCAGAAACGAAATACTTAACGCCGCCAAACAACTGCTACACAAATATCAAAAAAATCCTTTCGACATTGACGGCTTGACAGAAGAAGATTTTTCAAGCTATTTATACACCAACGATATCCCAGATCCTGAATTGCTGATTCGCACAAGCGGCGAATTGCGAATTTCTAACTTTTTGCTCTGGCAGATTTCTTATTCCGAACTCTACTTCACAGATACCCTGTGGCCAGATTTTTCTAAAGAGGATTTCTTCGAAGCTATTTACCAATATCAACAACGCGAACGGAGATTCGGTAAAACTTCGCAACAAATTGCAACTTTAAAATAATTTGTTTTAAATTTGCAAGCCCGTTTTTTGCAACGGCGCGGTTTAATTAGATATTATACTTACTATATTATACTATTTCAGATGAAAAGCAGACTGCTTCTTATTTTATTTTTATTGACATCGTTTTTATCGGTGAACGCCCAGACCGACGTAAACTACAATGCGCCAAAGGATTATATTATTGGCGGCATAACAGTGTCGGGTGTAAAGTTCCTCAACAAACAGGCAATAGTACAAATTTCGGGCTTGAAGGTGGGGCAGAGTATCAAAATTCCGAGTGACCAGATTTCGCGTAGTATCGAAAAACTTTGGAAACAAGGTCTTTTTTCCGATGTGCGAATTGCAATTACCTCTATTTCTGGAAACAACGTTTATTTGGATATCAAACTTGAAGAACGTCCAAAACTATCCAAAGTGGAATACAAGGGCTTGAGAAATGGTGAGCGTAACGACGTTGAAGAAAAGGTGAAGCTTACCGCGGGAACCAAAGTTACCGAACATGTAATCACCAACACCAAAAATATCATCGAATCCCATTTCTACGAAAAAGGTTTTTATAATGTTGACGTGCGCATAGCCCAGGTTGAAGACACTATGATGCAAAACGTTGTAAAGCTTATTGTCAACGTAGACAAGGGCCACAAAGTAAAAATCAAAGAGATAGTGCCCGAAGGCAATGTAAAATTCGCCGACAAAAAAGTGCGCAAGGCTCTTAAAAACACTAAGCAAAAACGTTGGTACGGCATGTTTAAGCCTTCTAAGTTTATCCGCACAAAGTTTGAAGAAGACAAGGTGACTCTTATCAAAAAGTTTAACAAATATGGCTACCGCGACGCTATGATTCTCAGCGATTCGGTTTACCGCATCAACAATAAACTCGTAGGTGTAAAAATAAACCTCGAAGAAGGACATCAATATTACTATCGCTCAATTAATTGGGTAGGTAATACTAAATATTCGAGCGATTTGCTCCAACGCCGTCTCGATATCAAAAAAGGCGACCTCTACGACCAAAACCGCTTAGACGACCGCTTAAACAACGACCTCGACGCGGTGGGCAATGTTTACTTGGATGATGGTTACCTCTTTTTCCGTGCCATGCCTCGCGAAACCGCCGTTGTCAACGACTCTATCGATGTGGAGATTATGATTGTGGAAGGTCCTCAGGCATATATCGACCGAATTAACATCACCGGCAACAACCGCACCAACGACCATGTGGCACGTCGCGAGCTTTACACTCTTCCTGGTGAGCTCTTTAGCCGTACCGACATCATCAACTCTGTGCGTGAGCTTGCCAACCTTGGAAACTTCGATCCTGAAAAACTTGCACCGTCGCCTGTACCTAACTACAACAACAGCACTGTGGACATCAACTACGCCCTCACCGAAAAAGGCAACGACCAGTTTGAACTCTCGGCTGGTTGGGGAGGTGGATCTTTTGTAGGCCGTCTCGGTGTGTCGTTCAATAACTTTTCTACCAGAAACTTCTTCGACAAAAGTTCTTGGCGTCCGCTCCCTGGTGGCGACGGTCAGAAACTCAGCCTATCGTTCCAAAGTAATGGAAAATATTACCAAACTTACAGCTTGTCGTTTGTAGAGCCATGGCTTGGCGGTCGCAGGCGCAACTCGCTTTCGGTAAGCTTCTATTACACCGATGTCAACTACCTCCACTATTCAAGCTACCTCAACTACCGTATGCAGGTGATTGGTGGCGCTGTAGGTTTCGGACGTCGTTTGAAATGGCCCGACAACAACTTCTCGCTCTACGAAGAGATACAGTACAAACGTTACAAACTGCAGAACTATCCCTATTTCGACGGACTTGACGCCGACGGTGTGGCCAACGAGGTGGCACTCAGGACAGTGTTCTCACGCAACAGCATCGACGCCCCGATATATTCGCGCCGCGGTTCTTCATTCTCGGTATCGTTGGAGATTACCCCGCCATACTCTAAGTTCAACGGCAAAGATTACGCACATATAGCCGATTCGGTTAAGTGGAAATGGGTCGAGTATCACAAGTGGGGATTCGAAGCTAAGACATTTACGCCACTTGTAGGCGACCTTGTGCTCCACACCAAAATTGCTTTGGGCATAAGCGGATTCTTTACAAGGGAACTCGGCTATTCGCCATTCCAAGGATTTACAATGGGTGGCGACGGCATGAACTACTACACCTACGGCAAAGATGTAGTGGGAATGCGCGGATATGATGCCGAATCTATCTCTGCTGGCGGCAACTCTTATGTAAAATACACGATGGAAGTGCGTTACCCTGTCACTCTCAAAGAATCTGCTACAGTATTCGGACTTGTGTTTATGGAAGGCGGTAACTGCTGGAAAGAGATCAACCAGCTTCAACCGTTCAACGTTTACCGTTCGGCGGGTGTAGGCCTCAGAGTGTTTATGTCGATGCTCGGTATGCTCGGCTTAGACTGGGGCTGGGGATTCGACAAAGTGTGGAAAGATGGCGAGTTTAAGCCTAGCGGCAGCACTTTGCAATTCACTATGGGACAAAACTTCTAATATTTTTTAACTTAATAACATAGTTTTTAACGCCTAAAGGATTACTAAAACCGTTAAATAAAACAACAATAGAATAAAACTGATTTTATAACCACAAAAATTTGACGAATATGAAAAGATTATTTTTACTCTTAGTTGCTGCCCTTATTTGCGGCACCACATTTGCGCAGAAATTCGCACACGTTGACACCGAATATATCTTGGGAAAAATTCCGGCATACCAGCAGGCACAAACCAAGTTAGACAACCTCTCAAAGGATTGGCAGACCCAGGTGGAGAAAAAATTCAACGAACTTGATGAAATGTACAAAAAGTATCAAGCCGAAGTTGACATCCTTCCAGATGCCACCAAGCAAAAACGCGAAGACGAAATCATTGCCAAGGAAAAAGAAGCTAAAGACTTGCAGAAAAAATACTTTGGCACTAATGGCGAACTCGCCAAAAAACGTCAGGAACTTATCAAACCCATTCAAGACAATGTGTACAACGCTCTCAAAAGCGTAGCTGCCGACGCTGGTTACGATTACATTTTCGACAAAGTTACCGGCGACATCATCTACGCCAACGAAAAGTACGACGAGTCTGACGAAGTTTTGAACAAAATCATTAAATAACAATTACTTATATATTTGAAAATGAAAAAGATAGTAGCATTAGCAATTTCGTTAATCACATTGTGCGGCGTACAAAGCGTTTCGGCACAAAAATTCGGACATATCGACAGCGAGGCCATTATACAAGCCCTTCCCGACACTAAGGCCGCTCAAACTGCATTAGAAAACGAATCTAAAAAATTCGACTCTCAGTATCAGGCTATGGGTCAGGAGTATCAGGCCAAAGTTCAGGCTTTTCAAGAAAACGAAAACCTTGCACCTCAGGCAGTAGAAAAATGGAGTGAGGCTATTAAAGCCGATAAATACCAAGAAATCATGCAGTTGCAAGAACGTATCCAAAAATTTGAGCAAAATGCACAGGTTTCGCTCCAGAACAAGCAGAAGGAACTCTATGCTCCGATTATGGAAAAAATCGACAACGCTGTTAAGAAAGTAGCCACCACTGGCGGATACATCTACATTTTCGACAAAAACGGCGTGCTCTTTATCAATACCGAACTCAGCACCGACCTTACAAGCGCTGTGAAAAAAGAACTCGGTATTTAATCGCATATTATTTTTATAACATAGGGGAATAAGACGGCGAGGTCTGTTTTATTCCCTTTATTATATTGTTGATGAGTAAGTTAGCACCAATTGGAGTTTTTGATTCGGGGTTCGGCGGTCTCACTATCCTCAAAAAGATTGTGGAGCGGATGCCCGGCTACGACTATGTGTTCCTTGGCGACAATGCCCGTGCTCCATACGGTTCCCGCTCATTTGTCACCGTCTACAATTATACTTTGCAGGCTGTGAAAAAACTTTTTGAACTCGGCTGTCCGCTTGTGGTGCTTGCCTGCAACACCGCTTCTGCCAAAGCTCTGCGCACTATTCAGCAGGAATATCTTGCCAAAGAAGCTCCTCAACACCGCGTACTCGGCATTATACGTCCCACGGCAGAGGCTCTCGGCGGCATTACCAAAACCAAAAAAGTAGGCGTGCTCGGTACTGCCGGCACTGTTAATTCTCAATCGTACATTTTAGAAACGGCAAAACTTTCTCCCGAAATCAAGATTTTTCAGCAGGCTTGTCCGTTGCTTGTTCCCATTGTGGAAAACAACGAGATCGACACTCCGGGCGCTGATTTCTTTGTGGAAAAATATCTAAGCCAGTTGTTTGCCCAGGATTCCGAAATCGACACCATAGTGCTTGGCTGCACGCATTATCCGCTGTTGATCAATAGTTTTAAGAAATTTCTCTCACCCGACATCCACATCGTAAAGCAAAACGAGATAGTGGCGCACAGCCTTCAAGACTACCTCCTCCGTCATCCCGACATGGACGCCCGCCTCTCTAAAAACTCATCCATCCACTACTACACCACCGACGACAGCGCTCTCTTCGACATTTCGGCATCGGTGTTTATGGGTAGACAGGTTAGGAGTGGCTCAATATCGCTTAATTAGCCGCTAACCTCACATTTCATATTCCATAGATTTTTTACAACTTTTTTCTACGCCTCTGCAACCAATTGATTATTTTTGTGGTCTATAATAAAGACAACGTTATGGTCGGAGAAGAACAATTAATACGCAGATGCATACAAGGCGAGCCCTCAGCCCAGAAAGAACTTTACAAAAAGTACGCGGCTCTTTTGATGGGTATCTGTCTCCGTTATGCACCCGACCGACCGGCGGCACAAGACATATTGCAAGAGGCATTTGTAAAAATATTCCTCAGTATTAAAGACTACGCCGCACAAGGCTCTTTCGAAGGCTGGATGAAACGGATTGTGATCAATACCGCTATTACCAGCTACCACAAAAATCTCAAGCACCGTCATCATTACGATGTAGATGAGATGTACGATATTCCCGCCGAAGACGACAGTTTCGACAAGGCGGATTTTACCCGCGAGGAACTGCTTGGTGTAATTAACCGTTTGCCACAGGGGTATAAGATGGTGTTCAACCTCTTTGCCGTGGAAGGTTTAAAACACAGGGAGATTGCCGAAATGCTGGGTATTGATATCAATACCAGCAAAACACAGTTTCTGAGAGCGAGAAAATTTATTATTAAAGAACTAAACAAACTACAAAAAATGGGAGGCAGAGATGAATAGTCCCGAAGAATTATTTAAAAATGCGTTTGAAAACTTTGAATCCGCACCACCTGAAGAATTGTGGGAAAGCATTAATCGCGAGGTGGCTTTCAAAAGTTTTTTTAGGTTCTACCCAAAAAGGCTGAACATATATTACACGGCAGCTATTTTGGCGGTAGTGTCTACTGCATTGTATTTTGGGTTGTCGAACCGCGACAACGCACCTATCACCATCAGCAGCGTGGAGCAGAGTTCTATGGAGATTATAGCTTCTCAGCGCAAGGTGCTTATTCAAGATTCTCCCGTGATGTTTAACGGTGGTTCTAATTTGCCCACTGAAAACAATCATTTCCAAATAGTTGACAATAATATCTATTCGGAAGTTGTTGCCGACAATGATTATCAGCCTGATTTTTCAAACAAATCCGCAGATCCTTCGCAGAGCGTGGAAGATCCATCTGTTGCTGAGCCCGAGGTTGATTTCTCTGCCGACTTTACTGCTGAAATTGTAAATCCATGCACTCCGAGCACAGTAAGATTTGTAAACCTCTCCAAAGATGTGGATTACTGCATTTGGAACTTTGGCAACGGCACCACTTCTTACGACTATAATGCCACTGTCAACTATCGTGCGGCAGGAACTTATTATGTAACTCTTAAGACAGTAAAAGGCACAAAATCAAAAGTTTCGGCACAAACCGTTACTGTAAATCCTACACCGTCTGCCACAATTTCGCATACCAAGGCCCTTATCAATATGCCTATGATTGTGGAAGCTCGCAATACCGAAAATGTGTCGCATATCAAATGGCTGTTTGGCGATGAAGCCACAAGCGTGTCGTCGAAGGCTGCGCACATATACAAAAACGCAGGCTCGTATACTCTAAGCCTTGTTATCAGCAATCAATACTGCACCGACACCATTAACGAAGCTATAGAAGTTTCTGTTCCAGAATATTCGTTGTGGTTTCCAAATGCTTTGTACGCATCAACGTCGGGAGCTACCGATGGATTTGGCGGAGGATCGCCAAGGTTTTCTCCTTTCTTGCCACAAGGCGATGTTAATATGATAGACCGTTATAATCTGCGAATCTTCAGCAAAACTGGCAAAGAGGTATTCTCAAGCACAGATCCCGCTTTTGGTTGGAACGGCTATTTCCACGACAGGAAACTCTCTTCGGGTGTATATGTATACAAAGCTGTTTACACATTTGTCAATGGCGAATATTACACCTCTGAGGGAAATATTACACTAATTTATGGGGAATAGTAGGAATTAGTTGTCCATACTGATATCCTCACCAAAGAAACTCAAAAACGGGTTTTCGCGTATTTCTGCGTTGATTGTGGTTATGGGACCGTGACCGGGGAATACTGTGAAGTCGCCGCCGAGGGTGATTATCTTGTCTTTGATGCTGTCCATTAGGCTGTCGAGATTGCCGCCTTCGAGATCGGTGCGTCCTACTGAACCTTTGAACAGCGTGTCGCCAACTATCACAAACTTATCTTTGAGCGAATATATAGCCACCTGTCCGGGCGAGTGTCCGGGCGTGAGCATAATTTTCAGTTCGCCGCTTCCTATCTTAAAGGTGTCGCCGTCGTTGATGTAGGTGTCGATTTTTGGAGTCTCCACATTGTTCCATCCCCAACGTTTGCCAAATTCCTGAGCTTGAGCCAATAAGAACTCGTCTTGCTTGGCTGCTGCAAAAGGTATGGAGAATTCGTTTTTCAGAAAGTTGACACCGAGAATGTGGTCGCAGTGCAAATGGGTGTTTATGATATACTTGGGTGTATATTTTTGTTTGATGAATGTTGCCAACGTCTGTTTTTCTGCATCGGTATAGCAACCAGGATCAACAATAACGCATTCGCCGTCTTGCGACACCACATAGGTGTTCACTTCAAAAGCGTTGAATCTGAAAGCTTCTATCTGCATAGTTACTCTGTTTTAGACAAAAGTTCGTCAATCTTATTTTTTAATCTCGGAGTCAGCGACTTAGAAACGTAAAACAGGTCGCGGTCGTCGGCATTTTTGTAGTCAGGTATCACTTTGTCGATGTAATACTTTATTTCTGACCAGTTGATTTCTGCAAACAGCTGTTTGATATCATCGTCGGTTTTTGCGTAGTTCTCGCTGATAATCACGAGGTTCATATAAATGTTGTCAGCGATGGTATCTTGGTTTGCAAAATCATCTGCATTGGCAATGGACACAGTAACTGCAATAATATTATTGCAGGCCTGTGCCATTGGCGCCAGCAGGTTTTTCATCTTTTGTGATACAGCTGTCATTACTTTTCAGGTGTTATCTCAAGTGAAAGTTCTTCTAACTGTTCGGGTGCTATGAGCGAGGGAGCGCCCATCATCACGTCGCGTGCCGCATTGTTTTTGGGGAATGCGATAACGTCTTTGATAGAGTCGCAGCCGTACATGATAGCCACCCAACGGTCTAAGCCGAAAGCGAGACCGCCGTGAGGAGGCGCACCGAATTTGAATGCGTTGATAAGGCAGCCGAAGTTGCTCTGTGCGCGTTCCTGGGTGAAGCCGAGGAGGTTGAACATCTTAACTTGCAACTGCGAGTCGTGGATACGGATAGAGCCGCCGCCAACCTCTGTGCCGTTGATAACGAGGTCGTATGCGTTGGCGCGAACCTTTCCGGGATCGGTGTCCAAAAGCGCGATGTCCTCTTTCTTGGGCGAGGTGAAGGGGTGGTGCATTGCGTAGAAACGCTGAGTTTCGTCGTCCCACTCAAATAGCGGGAAGTCGATAACCCAGAGGGGTGCGAAAATGTTTTTGTCTCTGAGTCCGAGACGGTTGCCCATCTCGATGCGGAGTGTGCCCATAGCGTTGAGGATAGGCATCTTCTTGCCGCAGAGTATAAGTACGAGGTCGCCTGTGCCTGCTCCGGCTTTTTTGGCAATCTCGGTGAGCTGTTCGGGAGTGTAGAATTTGTCTACCGATGATTTTACTGTGCCGTCTTCGTTGTACTTGATGAAAACGAGACCCTTGGCACCCACCTGAGGACGTTTTACCCATTCGGTAAGTTCGTCGGTCTGCTTGCGCGAGTAGTTGGCGCAGCCTTCCACAGCGATGGCGCATACATATTCGGCATCGTCGAATACCTTGAATCCGTGTCCTTTGGTTTCGGCGCTCACGTCGTGAATCTTCATGCCGAAACGGATGTCGGGCTTGTCGCTACCGTACTGTTCCATAGCGTCTTGCCAAACCATACGGGGGAACTGGTAGTTCATATCTATGCCTTTCACCTCTTTGAAAAGGTGCTTAGCCAATCCCTCGAAAATCTGCAAAATGTCTTCCTGTTCTACAAAACTCATCTCGCAGTCGATCTGGGTGAATTCGGGCTGACGGTCGGCACGGAGGTCTTCGTCGCGGAAGCATTTTACAAGCTGGTAGTATTTGTCAACGCCTGCCACCATCAACAGCTGCTTGTACTGCTGAGGGCTCTGCGGCAGAGCGTAAAATTCGCCGTGATGAAGTCTTGAAGGCACTACATAGTCTCTTGCGCCCTCGGGACTTGAATTGATGAGCATAGGAGTCTCCACCTCCATAAAGCCCTGAGCGTCGAGGTATTTTCTTACTTCGAGACTCATTTTGTGGCGCATAAGCAAGCCCGAAATAATCGGACGGCGGCGGATGTCCAAATAGCGGTATTTCATCAGCAAGTCTTCACCGCCGTCGGTATTGTCTTCGATAGTGAAGGGCGGAATGTCCGACTTGTTGAGTATATTTAATTGGTTTACAGTGATTTCAATATCGCCGGTAGGCAGGTCTTTGTTTTTGCTGGTGCGCTCTGTAACTGTGCCGATGGCTTGAATTACAAATTCGCGACCGAGTTTTCTTGCCTTTTCGCAAAGTTCGGCGTTGGTTTCCATATTGAAAACCAACTGGGTGATTCCGTATCTGTCGCGGAGGTCAACAAATGTCATACCTCCGAGGTTGCGTACCCTCTGCACCCATCCGCTGAGGGTTACGGTCTTATCTACGTCTGCTATACGCAGTTGTCCGCAATCGTGTGTCCTGTACATTTCTAAATTGTTTAAAAACTTTCTTTTGTAAAATGCAAAGGTATAGTTTTTTTTGGGAATAGTAGCGGATTTTTAGAAAAAAAATCACGTTCCAAGAACCCATTTCCAATATGGCACAATATCTATTTCGATACCGTCAATTTCTACTTTGTCTTCGTTGGCATAGGTGATTATTAGACAGCGGCGTACTTCGAGAAACTTTGAAAGGCTTACAAACGCCTTAGTTTCACGGTCGTATGTTTCGGTAGATTTGCTTATATCGTAACTTACTTGAATAGCAAGACCTTCTTCGGGAACAAAAAAGTCAATTTCTATGTTGTGGTTGTAGAAAAAGACATTTTGGTCGGTACCGTAACGGCGTAAAAGGGTAACTGCTACGAGGTTTTCTAAAAGCAAGGTATCATTATTGAAAGTCAGAAGGTTGAGTATTCCATTATCAACAAAATAATACTTCGGATTGGTTTCTCGTTGCACAAGATTGTCGGCGATGTTCTTGATTGGAAACAACAAAAATGCATCCACAGAATAATCAATATAGTTGATTATTGTGTTTACCGAGATTTTGCATCCCGAAGCTTTAAGAATGTTGGTAAGTCGGTTGAATGACATTGGCTGACAGATACTTTCGGCAATTTTTTTGAACATCAGTCGCAAAACAAAATGGTTGTCGATATTGTTTCGTGTGGCAATGTCGCCAAGATATATTTTTTGGTATACCGAAGTAAGATAGTCGCGTTTGGCCTCGTATGCCACCGATTCAGGAAACCCTCCCATCTTGTAATATCCGTTGAATAGTTGCATTACTTTTGCTCTGTGTCGGGTGGAAAACATATCAACATTTTTTCCTTTGACACCGTTGGCTGTAATGTATTCTACAAAAGAATATGGAAAAATCTCTTTTACTATCAGCCTGCCGCCGAGCGTGGTTGCAATTTCTGACGAAAGCATTTTGGCGTTGCTACCTGTAACAAATAGTCTGTATTTTTCATCGGCGAGTCGGCGTACGAATTTTTCCCAATTAGGTACAATCTGAACTTCGTCGAAAAACAAAATAGGCTTCTTGTCTGACATGGAGTAATGAACCTCCAAAATTGAATTAAGATCAGAGGTCTCCATACCAACGAGCCTTTCGTCCTCAAAATTGATATACAGCATCTCGTCCCAACCAATGCCTTTTTTGAGCAATTGTTGGATTGTATGGTAAAGAAGGTACGACTTACCGCATCGTCTTGCACCCACAAGCACATAACTTGCCTTTGGATCAAAAATGTAGTCTCTTGGTAATACTTTTATTGTGCTGATTTCTTCTCTGTTGCCCGTGAGGACTTCTTTTATGGTGTTCTGCTGTATCATAATGCTACCGATTTTTTTGCAAATATAATAATTTTATTCTCTCGGTAGAACAAAATTACCATATTTTTATTCTCTCTGTAGAACAAAATCACCATATTTTTATTCTCTCTGTAGAACAAAATCACTATATTTTTATTCTGTTGATAGAATAAAATCTACAGCACCTGATTTTCCCACAACTTATAAAACTCGCCTTTGTTGTTGATTAGTGTCTGGAAATCACCTTGTTCCATAATTTTGCCTTTCGACATTACTATAATGGTGTCGGAATTTTTGATGGTGCTGAGGCGATGGGCTATGGTGATGATGGTTTTGCCACGGGCGCGGAGGGTCTGCACGGCGTTGAGAACGTATTTTTCGGCAATGGAGTCGAGTGCCGACGATGCCTCGTCGAAAATGTATATCTCAGGGTCTTTGTAGATGGCCCGGGCAATGGCGAGACGCTGTTTTTCGCCGCCGGACAGTTTCGAGCCGTTTTCGCCAACGAGTGTCTCCAACCCTTCGGGAAGCGATTCCACAAAGTCGTTGAGACCGAGAAGGTTGATAATCTCCTGAATCTTAGGTATATCGGGCGAATATTCGCCAATGGCGATGTTCGACAGTATTGTGCCTGAGAATAGCGTAATCTGCTGAGGCACAGTGGAAATAAGGCTTCGTATGCTGGTGTTGGAGAGGTGGCTGAGTTTGAGGTCTCCGATAAAGATAGCTCCTTCGTTGAGGGGATAGAGGTTTTGGATAAGGTTGGCGATGGTGGTTTTGCCGCAGCCGCTTTCGCCCACGATGGCGGTGGTGCTGCCTTTGGCAATGCGGAGGTTGAGTTTTTCAAAAATCTTTTTGCGAGTGCCGTAGGTGAACGACACGTCGGAGAAGACTATGTCGCCAATGTTTTCGCGGGTGAGGGGAATCTTGTCGGTGGCTTCCTCGCGTTCAAGGTCGATGATTTCAAACAGACGGTCGGCAGCGATTTCTGCCTCACGGAACGACTTGTTGGAACTAATCAGTTCGGAAATAGGTCCTGTGAAATATCCTGCAAGAGCATAAAACGACATTAGTTCGCCAGCCGTAATGTCGCCGCCGAGCACAAAGTAACTACCTGTCCACAAGAGTATTATGGTAAACAGCCGCGACACGAACATAGATGCGTTTTCTGAGAAGACCACATTTTTCGACGACCCGTAGGTGGTGTACATCATCTTCACAAAGCGGTTTTCGGTCTTGTTGTTGGTGTAATCCTCTATGCCGTACTGCTTTATGGTTCGCACAGCGTTGAGCGACTCCACCAACTGGCTTTCGAGCGAGGCGGTGTCTTCCATCACCTTGCGTTCCACTCGTTTGTTTACTTTGTCGGTGATATAATAAATTATTACATACAGCGGTATCACCGCAAGCATTATGAGCGCGAGTTTCCAATGGTAGAAAAACATCATTCCAAACGATAATATTACTATCAATCCATTGACTATCATTTTAATAGATGTGGAATTGATAAAATATCTGATATTAAACGCATCGTTTACCCTTGAAATAATCTCGCCCACACGCATTGTGTCGAAAAACTGCTGCGGCAGTTGCAGAAGGTGTTTGTAATAACCCATTATAAGTTGCGCATCCATCATCTGACCTGTGCGCAGCGCCATCATATTTTGGAAAATGCCTATTGCAAACTGCAAAATCAGCAGCACTAACATAATGAGTCCCAACAGGTTGAGTAGGTTAGTGTTGCCGCCCACAAGCACATAGTCGGTGATTTTTTCGATATATATCGACATCGAAAGTCCGAGCGCAGTAAAGCATATTGCTCCTATAATAGCCTGTATCAATACTTTGCGATGAGGAATTACAAGGTTTTTGAGGTGGGTGAACACCGAAATGCGCTTTTTGCCGGTTTCGAAATTTTCCGACGGACGCAAAAGTATCAGCACGCCCGACCACTCTTTAAGAAAATCCTCTTCTTTAACGTTTTCGGTGCGTCCGAGGGCTGGGTCCATTATTTTGAGCACACCTTTTTTATAGCCGTAAATCACCACGTAATGATACAGTACGGCATCGTCTATTTGCCTGACAATGTGTGCGATAGTGGGAAACGGCAGGTTTGGAAGCGCGGCTTTTGTGCCTTTTACGCCCTTGGCGGTGAATCCGATTTTCGACGCAGCCTTTATCATTCCCAAAACATTTGTTCCGCGCATATCGGTGCAGGCGTACTGGCGAATGCGGGCTATCGACAAGTCGAGTTTGTAGTGCGCCGCTATCGATTTGAGGCACGCCGCTCCGCAGTCGTAATAATCGTGTTGAAGTACGTTCTTGTTCATTTTTGTAGCGGTATTTGTTTGGGATTAAACCAGTCGTCAACTTTGTCGAACAGCAGTTGCCACAGTGTGCGGCGGGTGATGAGGAACCGTGCCGTGAGGGTCATACCTTTTTTAATTTCCACTGTGTAGCCGTTTTTGAGGCTGAGCGTGTTGCCTATGAGGCGGCAGCGAACCACAAAATACGACGATGTGCTTTCGATGCTGATGTTTTTGTCGATGTCCTCCACGGCGGCAACTCCGAGACCCCATTGATTGTAGTCGAACGCGTCGTAAGAGAGTTTCACCTCCTGGTCTTTGGCTAAAAATCCAATGTCGGCAGGCGAAACGTAACATTCGGCAATGAGGCTCTCGTCAGGTGAGATTGATGCAAGTTCCTGACCTGTATAGATATACGAGTTCGGCTGAATCTGCGTCTGTGTGATGAGCGTGCCTGATGCGGGTGCGGTAACAATGTAGTTGCTCAGTTCGGATTCTATGCGGTCGATTTCGCCGTTGCAGGTAATTAGTTGTTGTTCAAGTTGTTTCTTGGTGTTCTGCCACGTAGCCAACTGCTGCTGTGATGCGGTTTCGAGCGAGTTTTTGGCATTGCGCCAACGGTCTTCCGCCTGTTCGTAGTCGGCTTTGGAGGCAAGTCCGCTGTTGTACGACTCTTTTAACCGCTGATAGTCGCGCTCGGCTTGTTCAGCCTTGGCTCTTTCGCCTTTGGTACGCTCTTTATAATCAGCAAGTTCCTGAATATACAGCGGTGTTCGGAGTATTGGATTTTTTGCGCCAGAGGTCAGCGACTTTAAATCTGAGATGCGGTCCGAAAGGTCTGATTTTAAATTCTTTTGCGCCGCAAGTTGCACTTTTATGTTTTCCGATTCTATTATTAAAAGTGTGTCGCCGATGTTTACTGGCATATTGTTGGTGATGTTTACGCTCCTGACACGTCCGCTTACTATCGGCACAATTTTGAGGTTGTCGTTTTTGGATCGGATAATGCCACGGCTCTGACTTGTAACGTCTACCTTGATGATGGGCAGCAACGCCACCGCCACTATCACCGCCGACACCAAAAGAATGTATATCCAATTGGTACGCTGACGATAACGCGAGTAAAGCACGTCGATGGTGTTTTCTATGTCTTCGGGTAGTTGCATTATTGTTCAGTAAAAAGTTTTAACACGGCAAGGCGGTACAGAAACTCGTATTCGGCGCCCACGGCTTGCAACTGCGAAGATACGAATTTGTTTTTATATACATACAATTCGTAACTGGCAATATTTCCAAGTTTGAAATCTTTTTGTGCAAATTCGTACTGCTGACGGGCAAGTTCGGCGGTCTGCGCTGCCAAATCTGCGGTGTTTCGGCTTTGCACCACTCCGAGCCACACATTGCGCATCTCGCCAGAGAGGGCAAGAAATTGCTGGTCTAACTGGTTGCGGCGGCGGTTGATCTCTATCTCGCTTTTGGCAATGTTGTCTTTGTTTGACAACTGGCTGAAAATCGGAACTTTGAGCGAAAGGTAAATGGTCTGGTAAGAATTATCCTTCCATTGCTTGCCAAAATCCGTGTTTTGTTTGTGAGAGAATTTCTGACCCTGCGTACCTGCCTCATAATTAAGCGTTAACGACGGATATTGCAGACGTTTGTAATATTCCTTCTCATATTCGGCAGCCTCTATCTGCGTTTTGTACATAGCCACAGAGGGGTTGATTTCCAACGCCTTGGCATAAAAATCATCAAACGGAGGAATATCCCTGTCGGATTCCACACCGGCTACCTCGATAGCCACCGAATCGTTGCTGTTCATAGCGATGCGCAGTTGCAATTCGTTGATAACCACATTGTTTTCTTCGTTGGCTCGTTGCATAATGTCTTGTGCAAGGTTGGTGCGTGCATCCATAACATCGCGCTGCGAACGGTGACCGAGGTTGAAGAGTTTTTGGGCGATAATAAGGTTTGAATCCTGCATAGCGCAGTTCTCAACGGCTATTTCAAGACGTTTTTGAGCCATAGCCAGGGCAAAGAATTTTTCTATCACATTGGTTTTCACCTCAATTTCGCGGTAGAGGCGGCTCTGTTCGGCGGCAGATTTTAGCAACTGGCGTTGTTTGATAAGCGTGCGTCTTGCCCCTGCGTTCCAGAGAGTTACGCTCACATCCAATGTTGCGCTGTTGGTGTAACTCTTCTCGCTGCTGTATTCGCCCGACATAGTTTCGTTAAAAGTCTGCTGAAAACCACCTGATAATCCGTTGTTTA
>JAGCYI010000077.1 GCA_017960885.1 Bacteroidales bacterium | reverse complement strand
GCGGTCATATCTTCGGGGAATTTGCCATCTTGCATATAACGGTTAAGATAGTACATCACCATCATACCGTTGTACATCGGCGGTTCGTTTGCTTCAAAACTTTTGGATGAAAAATAATAGTTGTCGCACCACGGTTTGATTGTGGAGATGATGAAATCGGTTTGTTGCGCCAAATCGCCTTTTATCTTTCCTACTGAATGATAGTATTTTATCATTTCCTTGACGTCAACTTCCGAAAAACCAAGCATTTGGTTAAGTTCTTGATACTGCGAAATATACGAGGCGATGTTAAATCCGCTTGTGAGGTCTTCGAGCGTTACAGGCGACACACCAGTAAGGAAAATTCTCTCAAAATTGCCCTTGAATTTCTTGAATAGTTCGCGGTAAAAACCCTCGCCGTGAGTGATTGCAGTGTACATTTCCTTGCCGTGGAGCGAGAGAATTGTGTTGGTGAAATTGTCGTACTCGTCAACAATGAGGTAAAGTGGGATTTTTTTGAGAGCCGCCATCGAGGTTACGTAAGTCAATCGACCTGATGCGTTATTGTGTTTTTTAAGGCCTTCCAAATAATCATCGTCATAAGCCTCAGCATATTTTTTTGCAAACTTTTCCAACTGAACGCAGCAATACTCATTGAATTTTTCCTCAACTTTTTCTACCTTGCCGTCCACCTGCGAAAAATCAAGTTTCAGCACCTGATAGAAAGCCCTGCGCTCGGTGGGGTGCTCGTGAATCCACAAACCCGAAAACAATTCATCGAAACGGTCTTTGTTTTTCATGTCGTAATAAGCCTCCAACATACTCACAAACAGACTTTTGCCGAAGCGACGTGGACGTCCGAAAAACACATAACTGTCCCCGCCCTCCAATGTGGCGATAAACTGAGTCTTATCCACATAATAAAGGTTGTCGCGGCGGACGCGCTCAAAATCGTTGATGCCCGATGGCAGGAGTCTTATCTTTTCCATAATGATGACCGTTTAGTTTTCGACGACAAAGATAGTGATTTTTTACAAAAATATGTGTGTCCGCCTTGACTTTTTATTTGCCGGTGTATAAAATCAATTTTTTTATGTACTTTTGCAAAAAAAACAAAGTTGAGTATTATGCCAAAGTATCTTGACCCGAAGGCGAAAAATAATAAACCCAATTAATAACATTAAATTTTAAAACTATGAAAAAGTTATTTAAACTTTACAAATTTCAAGTGGGGGGGGGGTAAATGTAATGTTTTAACAACATTACTATTAACTCTCCTTTTCACTCTTCCGTCACTTGGAGCATTTGCACAAGGTGATAAAGTGCCCTACGTAGTAGTAAAAGACGGTACTGCCACATTCTACTACAACGCAAACAAACCTGATGGGGCATTGTCGTTGCAATCTTCTAATAAAGAATCAAGGTGGTCAGAAGACATACAAAATTCTATTACCTTGGTAGATTTTGATGATTCGTTCAAAGATTATAAACCCACAAGTTGTGCTTCTTGGTTCGAAGGTTTAAAAAATCTCAACAAAATATCGGGGATGTATATGAGTCTCAAAACCGAGGAAGTTACGGATATGAGCTTTATGTTCTATGGATGCAGTAGCCTTACCCTTCTTGATTTAGGCAATTTTAATACCGCCAATGTTGAGAAAATGGAATATATGTTTGCAGAATGTGTTTCACTTGAGACGATATTCGTTGGCGACAATTGGTCCAGAGGTAAGAATAGTAACGATCGTATCTTTGATGATTGCTATAGCCTTGTTGGTGGAAAAGGTACTACTTATAACGACTATGATATAGGTTCGAATCGAATTTGTACCAATTGTCTTAACTACCTTGCAAGAATAGATGGCGGAGAGGAACAACCAGGATTGTTAACCAAATCGGGCGAACCTGTGTATGTGCCACCATACGTTATAGTTGATAATGGCATTGCTACTTTTTATTACAATGGATTAAGACCTAAAGACGCTCTTTTGTTGCAACATAATTCTTGGGGTGGTGGATCTTGGGCAGAGGAACTTTGTTTATCTATAAATAAGGTAGTTTTCGATGAATCATTTAAAGCATACAAACCTAAAAGTTGTGCATACTGGTTTAGTGATTTTGAAAACCTTACAGAAATTGTAGGTATGCAAGAGAACCTTAACACAAAAGATGTAATTACTATGGAGGATATGTTTTCAGGATGTAAAAGCCTTACCACCCTTGATCTATCTGGGTTTAACACTGCCAATGTTGAAGAGATGATGTGTATGTTCTCTGGTTGTGAAAAACTTGAAACTATATATGTAGGTGATGAATGGACAACGGATAGAGCATGGCTTATTAATGTGAGTGTGTTTAGCGGTTGTTACAATCTCGTCGGAAGTAAAGGCACTTCGTTTTACGATTGTGGTGATGGCGGTGCATTCTTTGCAAGGATAGATGGCGGGATGGATAATCCAGGTTACCTTACTAGAAAGGGCGAACAGAAAACCACTTTTAAGCAAGCATACGCCGTTGTGAAAGACGGTATTGCAACATTTTACTACGGCGACAACAAACCCGAAGGTGCTCTTCGTATGCAGCGTAGTTTTCAAAAATGGCCTGAAGAAATCCAAACTTCTATTAAAAAGGTTGTGTTTGATGAGTCTTTTCAATCTTACAAACCCATTAATTGTTCTTATTGGTTTTACAATTTGAGTAATCTCATAGAAATATCAGGAATGAAAGAGAATTTCAATACAGATTATGTTACAAATATGAGTTATATGTTTTATGAATGTTGGGATCTTATTTCTCTCGACTTATTTAACTTCAACACTTCAAAAGTTAAGAGTATGAGTTATATGTTTTACCATTGTTGGCATCTTCCAAGTCTTGATTTGAGTAGTTTTAATACATCTAACGTTACAAGTATGAGTGCTATGTTTGAGTATTGTTATCAACTGCAATACATTATTGTGGGCGATAGCTGGTCAACAGAATCAATGACGTATTCTTCTAATATGTTCTATGGTTGTTTAGATCTATACGGAGGCAAAGGAACTTATGCAGACGCGAACGGGGATTTTGAATCTGATTATGTTTCTAGCAAATATGCTAAAATTGATGGAGGTGAATCAGATCCGGGTTATTTAACCAAATCAGGAGAACAACCATATCGTTATGTAGTTGCAATAGCAATAAGTACCATGCCTAAAACTAATTATTCTTTGGGTGAGGATTTTAAACAAGTGAGTGGTGGAAAACTCACCGTCACATACAATAATGGGGATAAGACAACAGAAGAAATTAATTATTCATCCACGATTTTAGGTTTCGACAAAAATAAATTAGGTGAGCAAACTTTGAGATTAATATACCAAGGTTGCGAAACCTCATTTACCACCCCAGTGTCTGACAACCCCTCCACCACTCCTGCCACAAAAGTATGGAGTTTTAGTAAACAAATCTTCATCGAATCTATCCCCGGCAGCCAATACAAAATAATCGACCTCAACGGACGAACAATAACAACTTCTAAAACAAAATCATCCAAAGATGTTATCAACTTAAATAATCCGGGAGTGTATGTGGTGATTGTTAATGGAGAATCATTTAAAGTATCTCTACAATAGAAATACTCCCCAATAGACAAACAAAAAAGCGGAACTTCTTTCTGAAATTCCGCTTTTTTCTGTGGAGAATAGGAGAGTCGAACTCCTGACCTTTTGACTGCCAGTCAAACGCTCTAGCCAACTGAGCTAATCCCCCATTATTGCGCTGCAAATGTACGCACTTTTTTTATTTAACCAAACAATTTGTCTACTTTTTTGAAAATTTTTTATTTATTTAATAAGTGTAGAAATTACACTCAAAATATTTACTAAAATTTAACAAAATCACTAACAATAATAGTTGACTTTCTGTTTTGCAAATTGTAACTTTGCGGCATATTATTAATACTTAATTTGTATTCTATATGAAAATTGGAAACCTCCAGAACGATTTCGACGGCTTTATCTGGAAACGCGAAATCAATGTGCGCGACTTCATCCAGCACAATTACACTCCCTACACCGGCG
>JAGCYI010000076.1 GCA_017960885.1 Bacteroidales bacterium | reverse complement strand
CATATTTTGTTGCACCCTGCAAACATCGACTTCATATTGGTAACATTTTTTGTGTCAAAGTTGCTTACATCAATGTTAGTAAGACTATAACAACCCCAAAACATATACGACATATCACTGACCTGATTGGTGTTAAACCCTTCTATGTTTAAATCTTTAAGTCTTTCACAATGTGCGAACATATAACTCATATCCGTAACTTTGGAAGTGTTGAAATTACTCAAATCAAGTGTCGTTATATTCCTACATTCACCAAACATCATTTTCATATTCGTTACCTCAGAAGTATTCAAGTTTTCTATGCCTTTAATCTCTTTGAGTAGGCCACATTTATTAAACCAACGGGCACAGGATACCGGTCTTGCATTTTTGAATGAAGTGTCGAATATAACTGTTGAATAAGATTGTGTAAGAATCCATAGGTCTGTTCTTTTTATCCAACTTGGAATAGTGTCGGCTGCATTAACCTCATACACAGTATCTTGCCTGAAGGATTTTAGCGTATCGTAATAGAATGTCAGCGTTGTACCGTCTTCTGATGCTGTGGCATACGCCTCCTGTGCCGAGGCAGATGTGGCGGATAGTATTAGTGCCGCGATGATGGTGATAAGGTGTTTCATAGGGGTGTTACATTTATTTTTTCTCGGTGAAATATCCCGGTGCGGCTGTTCCGCCGTCGATGCGGGCGTAATCTTTTTCGGTGTATCGAGGACTAAATTTTGTGCCTTTGCCACCAATAAGATTTGGACAGTTTTTGAATAAAATACCACCTTCCTCAAAGTAATATGTTGTTTTTCCATGTACTTCTTCTTTACCGCGGGCATGTGCAGTTGTCCATTCTTTACCCACCAAGATGGTTGTAAGAGCAGTGCAATCGTTAAACATTCCATCTAATTCTTTAACTTTGGAGGTGTTGAAACTGCTGATATCTATTGTTGTAAGTTTGCTGCAACCACGAAACATTTCATTGGTGGATTCTACATTCTTTGTGTCAAAACCTGAAATATCTAAATCAACAAGATTGCTGCAATTTGCAAACATATCAGACATTGATGTTACATTTTGTGTATTGACACCGCTCATATTTATACTCGTTATACTTTCGCAATTTTTAAACATCGCACTCATGGTAGTGACCTTATCAGTGTTTAATTGACTCAAATCGAGACTTTTGAGACTGCGGCAATTGTAAAACATCCCCGACATGCTGGTCACTTGTGAAGTGTTTAAATATCTGATACCTTCTATGGTTGTCAAATTATTGCAATCGGCAAACAAGTCGCATTTATATAGTTTATAATCAGAAAATGATTCGTCGATTATAATTTTTGTAATCTCTTTTTTATCCCAATCATTCTTCCACTTTTTTATCCATACGGCATTTTCCGGTTTGTCGGCCCCGTAATAACATGTCAAAACACCATTCTCTAAAATTGCGTATGGCTTTTTGTAATTATCAGGAATAAAAGGTTTTGAATCTTTTGAAGTAAGATATCCGGGATTAGATTTGCCGCCGTCAATGTGAGCAAAAGTTCCGTTTTCGTTTTGCGGCATTACCTCAGTACCTTTTTCCCCGAAAAGTGATTCACACCCATAAAAAGCATTGGCATAATACCATCCGCCAAAATGCTTAAATATATCACTATTTAGTATCCACTTATTTTCATCTACAAATATTGTCCTGAGGTTTGTGCATCCAAAGAAAATGTTTGCTAAAGATGTCAAATTAGCAGTATTAAATGAAGACAAGTCAAGGGTGGTGAGGCTTTTGCATCCTGAGAACATATAGTTCATACTCCTAACATTTTTAGTGTTTAACGTGCTAATGTCAAGGCTTATAAGGTTTTTGCAAGCACAAAACATACAATACATATTTGTAACATTCTCTGTATTGAATCCGCTCAAATCAAGTTTAGAAAGATTTGTACAATTACTAAACATCTCTTCCATTGTAGTAACATTAGAAGTATTAAACCCGCTAAGGTCGATTTGGGTTATTTTTGTCTGTGCAAACATACCCGACATATCGTAAATGTTCTCAGTATTAAGATATTGTATACCTTCGATAGCTGTTAAATTCCTACTAAACCAATCTTTAATAGAAACGGGTTTGTATTTGGCAAACGATTTGTCGAAAACTACTTTTGTAATCTCTTCTTTTTTCCATTCCACAAACCATTTATGCAACGAGAATGCACCCTCTGGCATTTTTGTGTCATAACGGAATGTTAAAACTCCGTTTTCAAAAACTGCATAAGGTTTTTCTTTTCTTTTAGATGTCGGTAAGGTGGTTTCTTTTGAAGAGAAATACCCCGGGTTTGATTGTCCTCCGTCGATATGTGCGTATTTGGCATCAATGCGTCCGGGAATCGCTTCTGAACCTTTTTCGCCGAAAAGACTTTCGCAACCCTTAAACATAAAATCGCTTTTTAGTTTGTTGTTTAAAACCCATTTGTCTTTGTTTACAATAATGGTTTTAAGATTCTTACAGTCACTAAACATACTCCACATACTCGTAACTTTCGCTGTAGTAAAATTGGAAAGATCAAGAGTGGTAAGGCTGCTACAATTATAGAACATAAAACTCATATCCGCAACACTATCTGTATTGAGATATTCTTTCATGCCGATTATTTCAGTTAGGTTTTTGCAATCCGAGAACCAACTATCGCAACTTTTGGGATGATAGCCTTTAAACGATTCGTCGAACACAACTTTTGTAACATCATTGCAATGCTCTCTCCATTGGGGACCCATCTCTTCTACTGCAATTTCATCGTCGTCGTGTTGCTCCACCTTAGTATCGTCTAACTCGGAACCGATAACAAAGGTCTGTCCGTATGGACGGGTATTATTGTAATAAAATGTCAACGTATTGTTTTTAAATACAACATACGCTTCTTTATAATCTCTACCATAACAAATTGTGGATAGTAGAATTGCTGTTATAAGTACAAAAAAATTCTTTTTCATAGTGTCTATTATTTTTTGAAAATTATTATTCAGTAATATATAGTTGCGCCTTACATTTTATGCGCAGTTATTATCGTGTAACTAAATGAGTTGACGGTGATTTTGATGCCGTTGATTTCGCAGTAAAAATTTTTGCCGTCTTTGTAGATGCGGCAGTTGGGGGAGAGGATTTGGGCTTTGCAAAAGGCTACGGGGTCGGTGTCGGTGAGTTTGAGGTTTTTGAGGATGCGGTCGGCTCCCATAGGGGTGGTGTGGATGCGGTCGATGTTTTCGCGAACTTGGTCTAAACTATTGCAAATCATAATGTTTAAGAGGTTAAATTGTGTGATAATGATGCAAAGATAATAAAAAACCCCGCAGAAGAATAAAACTGCGGGGTTTTTAGTATCGGTATCAATCTGATTAATATCTGTAATGCTCTGCTTTGTAGGGGCCGTCAACTTTTACGCCGATGTAGTCGGCTTGCTTTTGCGAAAGTTTGGTGAGTTTTGCTCCTACGTGGTCGAGGTGGAGGCGGGCAACTTCTTCGTCGAGATATTTTGGCAAGCGGTAAACGCCTGTCTCGTATTTCTTGGTCCAAAGATCCAACTGCGCGAGGGTTTGGTTGGTGAACGAGTTGCTCATTACAAACGAGGGGTGACCTGTGGCGCATCCGAGGTTTACAAGACGTCCTTCGGCAAGAAGGATTATCGAGTGTCCGTCGGGGAAAACGTATTGGTCTACCTGAGGTTTGATGTTGATTTTTTTGATGCCTTTGATTTTTTCGAGGTCGGAAACTTGAATTTCGTTGTCGAAATGGCCTATGTTGCAGACAATTGCCTTGTCTTTCATAGCGGTCATATGCTCGGCTGTGATGATGTCGCAGTTGCCTGTGCAGGTTACGTAGATGTCGCCGTAGGGGAGTGCGTCTTCTACTGTTACCACTTCGAAACCTTCCATAGCGGCTTGGAGAGCGCAGATGGGGTCAACTTCGGTAACCACTACTCTTGCGCCGAATCCGCGCATACTGCGTGCGCAGCCCTTGCCTACGTCGCCGTAGCCGCAAACTACTGCCACTTTGCCGGCAATCATAATGTCGGTGGCGCGTTTGATACCGTCGGCGAGCGATTCGCGGCAGCCGTAGAGGTTGTCGAACTTGCTCTTTGTTACCGAGTCGTTTACGTTGATGGCGGGGAAACGTAGTGTGCCTGCCTCAAACATCTGATACAGACGGTGAACACCTGTGGTGGTCTCCTCTGATACTCCGCGGATGTTTTTGATAAGTTTGTGCCATTTCTGCGGGTCGATTCCGAGGTTGAATTTCAAGCGTTTGTAAAGTTGCACAGCGTCTTCGCCTTTGGGGGTTGTGTCGAGGATTTTAGCGTTGTTTTCGGCATCTACGCCGAGGTGAAGCATAAGTGTAGCGTCGCCGCCGTCGTCAACGATGAGGTCGGGACCAATGCCGTCGCCGAATGTGAGGGCCTGCTCGGTGCACCACCAATACTCTTCGAGACTTTCGCCTTTCCATGCGAACACGGGCACGCCGCCTTGTGCTATGGCTGCTGCTGCGTGGTCTTGTGTAGAGAAGATGTTGCAACTTGCCCAACGTACCTGTGCGCCAAGTGCGGTGAGGGTTTCGATCAAGACTGCTGTCTGAACGGTCATATGAAGCGAGCCCATAATTTTAGCGCCTTTGAGGGGCTGCTGAGCGGCGTATTTTTTGCGCAAAGCCATCAGACCGGGCATTTCTGCCTCGGCGAGTTCTATCTCTTTGCGTCCCCAAGCGGCAAGACTCATATCTTTAACCTTGTAGGGGAGGGTGTTGTCGAATTTTTCCATTATGATATGTTTTTTTTGTTACGGGCGCAAAGTTACTAAAAAAATTAATTACTTAACCCATTTGTTCATTCGCATCCATTTTTCGCAGGCGTCGTGCCAAAATGCCTGAGTGTCGGTTTGCTCTTTCACTCTCAATCCGTGGTCGCCTTGTGCGTAAAGATGCAGTTCTGCTTGAACTCCGTTTTTGCGGAGTGCGTTGGTATACATGATGCTGTTGACATAAGGCACTAGATTGTCGTCGAGTGCGTGAACAAGAAACGAGGGGGGAGTGTTTTTGGTAACCTGCTTGTCGCTCGAAAACTTGTCGGTAAGGCTTTGAGGAGCGTCTTTGCCGATTAAAGCCTCGCGAGAACCCATGTGAGTGGTTTCGGGTTCCATAGTGATAACGGGGTAGATGAGGATTGCAAAGTCGGGACGTGCGCTAACTTTGTATTCCGATTGGTAAACCTGGTCGTCGTAATGAGTAGAAACTACCGACGCCAAATGTCCACCAGCCGAGAAACCAATTACACCGATTTTTTCAGGGTCGATTCCGTACTCTTTGGCATTGGCGCGAACATAGCGAACAGCCTGCTGAGCATCGATAAGTGGTCCTACGGTGCGGTCTTGCATATATTGGTCTTCGGGAAGGCGATATTTGAGCACAAAAGCCGAAACGCCAATCGACGACAACCATTCCGCTGTCTGCAATCCCTCAAACATGTAGGTCAACCCTGCGTATCCGCCACCCGGGATAACTATTACTGCCGATCCCGACGGCTCTTTTGCAGGGAAATATGCAAGAGAAGGTGTTGAAACACAACGCATAAAAAAGATGTTGTCGTCGCCTTTGCACTCTTTGGGTGCGCCTTTTGCACCAGGTATTTTGGTGAAAAGTTCGATTGTTTTGGCGGGTTCTGGCGCTTTGGGCATCTGTGGTGGCTGTGCGAATGTTTCTCCGCAAATCATTGCCGCTACTATGGCGGCTGTTAGTGTTGAAAGTCTTTTCATTGTTGCGTGATTTAGTTTTGTGTTTATTCACCGCAATATTATAAAATCTTTTGCAAATACCCATAATGTATACTATCTTTGCTCTTGATAATAGATTATAATAAGGTGATGAATAATTTTCTGCTCGTTTGGAACCGTATTGGAGACTACCATCTTGCCCGTGTTAGGGCTTTGCAGGCTATCGTGGGTGATGGTTGCGTTTTTACTGCCGACCTTGCCGCCGCCGACAGCCTCTACAAGTGGAAAACCGACAACCTCCAAAACCATTTTGTGCTGTCGACCAAGTCGGCAGAACAGCGCGACGTGTGGAATAGGTTGAAAAATTTTAGAAAAATTCTGCGTGAGAAGAGTATAAAATATTGCTGCATTGCTGGTTATGGTACTGTGGAATATCTTCTTATGATAATGTCGGCTAAACTTTCGGGCAGAAAGGTGCTTGTTTTTTCTGAGAGCTGGTACGGACAACGCACTTTATTTAATATAGCTAAGTCTTGGTTCTTGAAATTGTTTGTCGACGCATTTTTGGTGTCGGGCAAACGGGCGGCGGAGTTTTCTGCTAACATCCTAAAAATCAATCCTAAAAAGATAGCCACTCCATATTCTGTGGTTGATAACTACCACTTTGCGAATCCCAATGGCTATAATCCCGAAACCAAGACTCTGCTATGTATGGCACGTTTCAGCAAGGAAAAAAACCAGGAGTTTTTGATTGATGCTTTTTTAAAGTCTTCATTATCAAAAAGCTGGAAATTAAAGCTTGTAGGCGCAGGTCCTTTGAAAGAATCTCTTGAGCAAAAGTTTAAAGCAAACCTTAATATAGAGCTATGCAACTGGGTTGTTTATAACGATTTGCCTATGATATATTTTAATAGTTCGATGTTTGTTTTGGCGAGTACGTTTGAACCTTGGGGCTTGGTGGTCAACGAGGCTATGTCGGCTGGATTGCCCGTTGTCTGCAGCAAAGCCGTTGGCGCTTTGCCCGACTTGGTTGATGGCAATGGCTTTTCTTTTGATGAAAACTCTATGGAGTCGCTCATAGGGGTTTTTAACCAGATAGACGCATTATCTGCCGACGAACTTTTGAAAATGAGCCGCCGTTCGGTAGAGATTATCAAAAACTTTACTCCGGATATTTGGGCTGAGCAGGTTGTTAGATTGTTGAAAATATGAACGTTATAAATATTATTGACCGTATCGACAAAGTTAACTTCGGCATTTGGAACGCCGCTTTGCTTCCCTGCGCCATACTTTATAATATATATGGTGTAAAATGCTACGCGGTTTTTCCTATGATCAACGATGTTCCCAATGTGAAATCTCTATATAATGTTGAACCTTTGCCCATACAAAATGCAGATACAGAAAGCTTTAAGCCTATTTTGGAAAGGTTTTCACCTTCCGATACCGTTGTAGTTTCGCATGGCAGCTGGCGGTTTCCTACCCGTTGGGGACATTATGCCTCTCAATGTGGTTTCAAATGGGTGTATACACCTCATGGTATGTTGGAACCTTGGGGAATGAAGCAAAAGCGTATTAAAAAAACAATCTATTTTCACCTTTGCGAAAAACGTCTGGCAAGGCGAGCGGCAATGGTAAGGGCTGTTTCCAAGCCTGAGATGTTACACCTTAATATATATTTCAAAAATGTGACGCATATTCCCAATGGTGCCGAGTGCAAGAATTATTCGTCGGAGGTTGACACGCCGGTTACAGTGCTCTTCCTTGGTCGTCTTAATAGTAAAAAATGCGTCTACAATATACTCAAAGCCTGGATTGACTCGAAAGCCTTTATGAATCAAAAGCTGTTTTTAAAGATTATAGGTCCTGATGATGGCGAGTTTGCACGTCTCCACTCGCTTTTTAGCACATTGCCTGCTGATAAAAATGTCTATCTCAGCAATAGTCCTGTTTATGGGCAAGAGAAGGATGCCTTGTTGGCGCAAGCTACATATTTTATACTTCCGTCGCAGTCAGAAGGGTTTCCGTCTGCGGTGGTGGAGGCAGGTATGGCTGGATGTGTGCCCGTAGTTAGCGACGGCTGCAATTTTCCCGAACTGTTTGAAAATCATCTCGGTATCAAGGTCGGGTGCGATTGCCGGTCGCTGTCGGATTTTTTTGATACTATTGTAGATGACAACGCAAATGCGGTTGACCGTGGAAAATATTCTGACTATTTTAAGGCAAACTATTCTGTGGATGTGGTAGCCCGCAGTTTGTACAATAGTTTTGAAACATTGCTTGGCGCTAAATAGTACCCTCGTCGCAGAAGCTGTAATAGCTGTCGCCGGCTATTATCACGTGTTCGGGCAGCTCGATATTGAGCAGGTTACATATTTTTTTGAAGTTGTGAGTGAGGTTTATGTCCTCTTGGCTTGGGTAGCATGTGCCCCCTGGATGGTTGTGGCAAAGAATTATTCGCGAAGCGTTGCATTCAAAAGCGTATCGCAATATCTCCTTAAAATCTACGCCGACATTGTTTCCCGAGCCACGGCTTATGCTCTGGCGTCGGATAAAACGTCCGCTTGTGTTGCAGAATAGCACCCAAAACTCCTCGTGAGTGAGGTCGCGTAGAAATTTCATCGATTCGTACACATCTTTGCTCGACATCAGTTTCACCTCTGGGGGCGGAGTAGCGGCGGCTATTCTGCGTCCGAGTTCCTGAGCCGCACGAATAATAGTGCTTTTTGCGGGACCTATGCCTTCTACTTCCTCTATCTCCGATTTGGTGAGGCGTGTAAATTTCATCAGATTGTAGTCCGCCTTCTTCATAACGTCGTTGCCGAGGTCTACCGCCGAACGGTTTGAGGTGCCGTTGGTGATGAGTATGGCTATAAGTTCAGCCACCGAGCACGCACCCGGGCCATTGGCAATGAGCTTTTCTCTTGGACGCTCGTCTTCGTTCCATTCTTTTATGGCCATATTGGTTATGATATAAAAAAAGGCCTTAACATCACATAGTCAAGACCCTCTTTGCGTTATTATGACAACAAAATAATTACAACTTGTTAACAAGTATCTGCAACTTTGATTTCAAGTTAGCTGCTTTGTTTTGGTGAATGATGTTTCTCTTAGCGAGTTTGTCAATCATTTTTACAACACCTGGAAGGGCCTTCTCGGCTTCTTCTTTTTCTTTTGTTGCACGGAGTTTACGTACTGCGTTACGCATTGTAACGGCGTAGTAGCGGTTGCGAAGTCTGCGAACTTCGTCCTGTCTGATCTTCTTTTTTGCTGAATGATGATGAGCCATTTCTCTTTTATTTAATGCTTTGTTTGTTACTTCTGTTGGTTTCTAAATCAGGGGGCAAAGTAACACATAATTCTTGAAACAAACAAAATTTTTTTGCGCCTTTAAGAATTTATTTTTACTATTGTAACAAATTTTTTTTGATGGAAGCTCCAATTATATCGGTAGTAACGGTGGTATACAACAGTGAGGCTCTTATTGAAAGCACCTTGCAAAGCGTTACTAACCAGACATATACAAATGTCGAATACATCGTTGTAGACGGCGGAAGCACCGACGCCACGCCACACATTATTAATAAGTATCGAAATAAGATTGCCCGCTATGTGTCGGAGCCAGATCACGGTATTTACGATGCTATGAACAAGGCAATAGGTCTTGCCTCCGGCGATTTTATTGTTTTTATTAATTCCGGCGACCGTTTTTCCGACGACAGCGTTCTTGAAAAAATTTTTTCCAACCCTGACGCTTGCTCTGCCGACGTGGTTTACGGCGACACCGACATCACCGACGAAAATGGCAATGTTATCCATTCGCGCCGCCACCGTCCGCCAGATCATCTTACTTGGAAAAGCTTTAAGCGCGGAATGCTCGTTTGCCACCAGTCTTTTATTGCCCGTCGCGCATTGGTGCCGAAATACGATCTCAACTACCGTTGCGCTGCCGACTTCGACTGGTGCGTGAAAATTCTGCGCAAGGCAACAAAAACTCACAACTCAAATTTAGTGATAAGCCTCTTTCTCGAAGGCGGTCAAACCCGCAAGACTATCGTGCCTGGCTTGAAAGAGCGTTTTAAGATTATGCGCCATCACTACGGACTTATGTCGGCTTTATTCTGGAATATAATATTAGGTGTACGGTTTACGTGGTTTGTGATGCGCCACAGGTGGTTTTAACATTTCTTAATTACCTTTTAAACCTCTTAACAATAATATGTTGTTACTTTGCACCGTAAACAAAAACAGAATAAAAAAAATTGTCTTTTTCATAAATACAGGAGTTTAAATAGTAACATAGGGAAGGGGGCGTGCTGAGGCCTCCTTTTTTATTTTAAGGGTGTTTTTAACATTAAATCCAACTTGGTTTTACAAATTATTACAAATCACGTGGTTTGGGGCTGCAATTTTTAACGAAAATTGTTACTTTCTTTAATATCCATATAAAATTACCGCCATATCTTTGCAATCGGAAAAACGAAGTGATTTCGGGTTTTCCGATGTAAATAATTGTCTTTTCATAATATTAGGTTTAGGTTAAAAATTAGTAGCAACATGGCAGGGAAACCTGCTATTGTTGTTTTTGTACATTACTAAAAATCTCTATATTTGCACCAACATCAAACCGAGGATTATGAGCTCAGAGCAGATAATTTTGGTCAAGAACGAAGACATCAACCGCAAAAAGTGGGATAGCACCGTGTCGAAAAGTATGTGCAACGCCCTCTTTGGCTACACTTGGTACTTAGACCTTGTCTGTCGCGACTGGGATGCCCTTGTTACCCAGGACTACCGCATGGTGATGCCTATCCCTATTTTTAGCAACAAGTACCCTCTTATGAACCAGTACCTTTTTTGGACAGGTATTTACAGCGCCGACGTGGTTTCTCCCAAAATGGCTGAAACTTTTATTAGCCTTATCCCCGACAGCTACAACCACCTTTACCTCAACCTCAACAAGTTTTGCCCTATTTCCAACATCGAAAACGGACTTATCCGTCAAGACAAAATTTTTCAGATAGACCTTATAGTCCCTTATAAGACAAGAAGATACCAGGCTCCGTCGTCGCAAAACAGGAAATACGCCATCGACATTAAGCAATGTATGGCATTTTTTTGGGTAAACAACTACAAAATCGACACTCTGGAGTATTACAAGCTGATAAAAGAGGTGAAGCAGCGTGGCAACTGTATGATATTTGCCCTTGCAAATCCCGACAAGATTATTCTGGGGTGCGCTGTGGTGTTTGTGTCGCAATCCGAAATATACATCACTGATGTGAGCATCAACAAAAACCAAAGCGACTACAAGTCTATTAAGAACGAGATGTTGGATACTATTATCAACTATTTTTCGGGAAAAAACTTCACCCTCTACATCAAAACCGGAAAACGCGGTGCCTACGATAGTTTCGACGAGGAAACTCTTTCGCTTTTCGACGCTTATCCGTTTACACACGTTTATTATATAAGGAACAATATTTCTAAACTCTACAATTTTTTCAATATAAAGTAATATGGCACACACAGTTACACAATACCAGTCGCCTGCCGACCTCTATATCGCACAAATGCGCGACATCAACATTCAAAAAGACCCTATGCGTTTTCGCACCAACATCAAAAGGCTTTCGCACATATTGGCTTACGAAATTGGCAAAACTCTGTCTTATAAGGATATCGACGTAACCACGCCTCTCGGTACAGCCAAATGCCGCGCCTTAGACGATAAGGTGGTGGTGGCTTGCATTTTCCGTGCGGCGCTGCCTATGCACGAGGGTTTCTTAGATGTGTTTGACAATGCCGAAAGTGCTTTTCTCGCCGAATACCGCTCTTACAATGCCGACGGCGGTTTTGATATCAAGTCGGGATATGTGGCTTCGCCAAGTCTCGACGGCAAGGTGCTGATTATCGCCGACCCTATGCTCGCTACTGGCTCAAGCATTGTTACCGCTATGGAGTTAATCAAAAACCTCGGAACTCCTAAGCATATCCACTTCGCTTCTATTATTTCGAGCAAAAAGGGTATTGAAACTGTTGAAAATATCGCTAAACCATGCGGTTACGACATCTGGACTATTGCCACCGACGATACGCTCAACAGTCACGGTTACATTGTTCCGGGTCTCGGCGACGCTGGCGACTTATGTTTTGGTGAAAAACTTTAACCGCTTATGGCACAAGGTACAGTAATAAAATCCACCGGCAGCAACTATCTTGTAGAAATTGATTCTAAGGTAGTGGAATGTAAAATCCGTGGCAAGATACGTCTCAGCGGTATCCGCACCACTAATCCTGTGGCTGTGGGCGATTCGGTGAGCGTTGACATAAGTCCCGACGACACTGGCGTTATCACCGACATTCTGCCCCGCAAAAACTATATCGTGCGCAAGTCTATCAACCTGAGCAAAGAATCGCACATAATAGCCGCCAACCTCGACCAATGTATGCTTGTGGCTACGCTCATTATGCCTGAAACTCCGTTGGAATTTATCGACCGTTTTCTTGTTTCTGCCGAGGCTTACAAAGTGCCGGCTATTATTGTGTTCAACAAATCAGACCTTTATGGCGATTTACAAGAGGTGTTGAACGATACCATAGAGATTTACACTAAGATAGGCTACCGTTGTATTGCTGTGTCGGCTCAAACTGGCGAAAACGTTGACACACTGCGCACTATGCTCAAAGACAAGACAACATTGATTTCGGGCAACAGCGGCACAGGCAAAAGCACATTGATAAACCGCATAAATCCTGGTCTCAACTTACGCACTGGCGACATTTCGATGTACAGCCTTCAAGGCAAGCACACCACCACATTCGCCGAGATGTTTCACCTCGATTTTGGCGGCAACATTATCGACACCCCCGGAATCAAGGGTTTTGGAATGGTGGGAATGACCCAGGAGGATATTTCACACAATTTTCCCGAAATATTCGCCCAATTAGAAAACTGCAAATTTTACAACTGCACCCACACCCACGAACCAGGTTGCGCCGTTAAAAAGGCAGTGGAAGAGGGCACAATACACCCCTCACGTTATCATAGTTACATAAGCATAATATCCGACGACGAAACCCAAAAATATAGAAAATCAAGCCGTGAATAATTTTTTGAGACATATTGTTTTAATAATCATCATTGCAAGTATTAGTTTAAACAGCAATGCGCAGAATTTGTTTAGATATCTTGATCAATTGTCTTCAAATAAAGGCTATTTCACTGTAAAGCCAGTTTTAGGAAACCAAAAAGTATTCTATTTTACTTGCGGAGTTGGTGATCCTGCTTATGACCACCCCGAAGAAGTTGATTTAGAAGCCCTTTACAGAGAAATTCACGACACCACAAAAATCCCGAAACGCAAAGTAGTTCTCAAATGGTGCAAAGACCATTTTTTTGAAACCAATTTTATAAGTATCGAAAAAAACGATTGTTGCATCAAAATCAACCCGCTTTTTATTTTTGAAGGCCGCAAAATGAAGGGCGACGACACCTCTTCGATGCTCACCCGCAACACCCGCGGAATTGAGGCATTCGGCAAATTGGGCGGTCATATCGGTTATTACACATCGTTTTACGAGAACCAAGGCGGATTTTTCCCCTACGAAAAAGAGTACATTGATAAATACGACGTTATTCCAGGGCAAGGACACGGCAAGGAGTTTAAAGAGACGCAGTTAGACTGGGCTTGGGTAACGGGACATATCAACGTGCGAGCCAGCCGCAATTTAGAATTTGTTCTCGGATACGGCAAAAACTTTATCGGACACGGATACCGCTCAATAATACTCTCCGACCAAGCGTTCAACTATCCCTACGTGCGCTCGCAGGTAACTTTGTTTAACCGAAATTTATTTTTCAACTCAATTTGGGCGCAGACGCAGAGTTGGAATCACGATTCCGACTTTGTAAGCAACAATCACACATTCCACAATGCAGTCTACAACGTTCTCGGCTGGAATCCACCAGTGCTACAAGGCGTTAACCTATCGCTAATCCACGGCATTACGTGGAAGAAAAGCCAAAAAAGCAACTTTTTGGCAGCAGACCTGAGGGTTTCGCCATTTAGAGAGTTAAATATCTATGCTCAAACACGTTACGACAAAGATAATAATCCCGACAAAAAGTTTGGCTATCAGGCAGGGTTTGAAATATTCGATGTGTTTGAATTGTTTAGAATAAATGATTTATTAGCAGTATTAAAAAATACAGGAGCAACAAGGAGTTACCGAAATCCGCTGCGATGGCATATCCAAGCCGAATACAACAGCAATTCATTAACCGCAATAGACCCGCTGCAAAAGCCTTACTCGTTTGCTCATTACGCCGAGCCGCTGCAATTTTCGTTAGATAAAGAAACTCTATTTATCTCAGACCTAACGATTTACAATCGTGTAGAAATCTCTTTTATGCACTCCGACAACTCCATCCGCAAATACACCGACATAAAACTCTCGCTCATAGCCAACCCCACCACCGGCTGGCGCATCTACGGCGGCGGATACAAACGCAACTCCGATACATACTATTATATTGGCACAAGTATATGTCCAGAGAGGAGGTATGAGAGGGAGATGTAGGGGGGAAAGGAAACTACAAAGTGAATTTTTGGGGATTGCAAAAAAAGTTCTACCTTTGCCACCGGAAAAACAAAAATCAAAATGAAGAGACTTTACGCTTTTGTAGAAAAACATTTCGATCTGTTAGAAACCATCTTGGCTATTGCTTTGATGGTGTCGCTGTTTTTGCTTACACAGCTTGTGCCTTACTCATTGCAAATCACCTACGGCATTTTGATTGCTGCTGGTGTGTTGTACTGGTTGATGGCAATCAGGCCGTTTGACCATAAGGTGTCGCTATTCCGCACTATTACACGCCGTGTGGTTTGGATTTCGTATATGATGTGGACATTCTCGCTGCTTATGAAACTCGGTTTTGAGCAGGATGTCGACACCGATACGCTCTTTATTATCACCATTTCGCTCTTGGGCGTGTCGTTGTTGTGTATTCTTATTAAACGTTTCAAGCTTGGCGAAAAGGATCATTTTACCTTGATGCTGGCAAAAACACTGATTTTCATCGTGATATTGGCTTGGCTGATGTCGTTTTAAATAATTGTGATATGATAGAGATAATGTCGCCGGTGGGCTGTTTTGAGTCGCTTTCATCGGCAATTCAGGCGGGCGCAGGCTCGGTTTATTTTGGTCTCGGTAAACTTAATATGAGGGCTGGAAGCACCGTAAACTTTACTGAGGATGACCTTGAAACTATTGTTTCGCTATGTCAGGAGCATGGCGTAAAAACATACCTTGCTGTCAACACCATAATGTACGACACCGATCTCGCCGAAATGCGTAGAATTATCGACCTCGCTAAGCAAAAGCATATCACTGCTATAATAGCTTCCGACACGGCGGTTTTGGAGTATGCTTTGGAGCAAGGTATTGAGATTCACGCCTCCACTCAGTTAAATATCAGCAATATAGAGGCTGTGAAGTTTTTCGCCAAGTATTGCGATGTAATGGTTCTTGCCAGAGAGCTCACTCTCGACAAGGTTGCCTACATCCACCAGCAAATAATTGAGCAGAATATCCGCGGACCCAAGGGCGAACTTGTACGCATTGAGATGTTTGTTCATGGTGCGCTCTGTATGGCTGTTTCGGGCAAATGCTATCTCAGCCTTCACGAACTCGGACGCAGTGCCAACCGTGGTGCGTGCCTGCAAGTGTGCCGTCGTGCATACACAGTTAAAGACCGCGAGTCGGACATCACTCTCGACGTGGAAAACGAATACATTATGTCGCCCAAAGACCTCTGCACTATTGGTTTTATCGACAAGATACTTGCCGCCGGTGTCGAAGTGCTCAAAATTGAAGGTCGAGCACGTCCGCCAGAGTATGTCAAAACCGTTACCCAGGTTTATCACGAGGCTGTAAAGGCAGTGGAAGAAAACACATTCTCTGTGGAAAAGACAGCGGAATGGAAGTCGCGCCTTTCTGAGGTGTTTAACCGCGGTTTTTGGGATGGTTACTATCTTGGTCAGCGTCTTGGCGAATGGAACGACATACACGGCTCAAAAGCTAAATTTCACAAAGAGTTTGTGGGAACGGTTAACAACTATTTCAGCCGTTGTGGTGCCGCCGAAATATATATGAACAGCGGAAAAATTTCAGTTGGCGACCGTGTGCTGATTATAGGTCCTACAACTGGAACAATAGATATCACCTTGTCTGAAATTCGTTTCGACGACCGCCAGAGCAATTCGGCTAAAAAAGGCGACGTAATATCTATTCCCGTGCCGGAGAAGGTTCGCCGAAGCGACAAGTTGTATATTCTTGTAGAAAACTAAAAAAAACAGGCTACTCAAAAAATGGGTAGCCTGTTGTAATAATCTTAAATGTTATTAGTTAACTAGGATATTCACTTTGTTGCTGTTACACTCCACAAGTCCGCCTGAGATTTCGAAAAACTCTTCTTTGTCGCCATTTTTGATTTTGATCTTGCCCTTTTCGAGGGTGGAGATGATGGCGGCGTGGTTTTGCTCTATCTCAAACGAGCCTTTGGTGCCCGGAAGACTTACGAGCGTGGCTTCGCCTGAAAAGATGTTTCTATCGGGTGAAATTATCTCTACTTTCATCTTCTAAAATCTTTATTTGGTTTCTTTCAAGAGTTTCTCGCCTTTCTCGATAGCCTCTTCGATTGTGCCTACAAGGTGGAAAGCTGCTTCGGGATATTGGTCTACCTCGCCGTCCATTATCATATTGAAGCCTTTGATGGTGTCTTCAATCGGGATAAGTTTACCTTTGAGACCTGTAAACTGTTCGGCAACGTGGAACGGCTGCGAAAGGAATCTCTGAACACGACGAGCACGACTAACGGTGAGTTTGTCTTCGTCGGAGAGTTCTTCCATACCAAGAATGTTGATAATATCCTGCAACTCGTTGTAGCGTTGGAGAATCTGTTTTACCCTCTGCGCGGTGTTGTAGTGCGCTGCACCAACGATTTCGGGTGTAAGGATTCTAGAAGTACTGTCGAGCGGGTCTACTGCGGGGTAGATACCGAGCGATGCAATCTTACGGCTGAGCACAGTGGTAGCGTCCAAGTGGCTGAATGTGGTAGCCGGAGCGGGGTCGGTAAGGTCGTCGGCAGGCACGTAGATGGCTTGTACCGAGGTGATTGAACCGTGTTTTGTAGAAGTGATTCGCTCCTGCATTGCGCCCATCTCGCTCGAAAGCGTGGGCTGATATCCTACCGCCGAGGGCATACGTCCCAAAAGTGCCGATACCTCAGAACCCGCTTGTGTAAAGCGGAAAATGTTGTCGATAAAGAGGAGGATATCGTTTCCTTTGCCTTTTTGGTCCCCGTCGCGGAAGTATTCGGCTACTGTAAGACCCGACAGAGCCACGCGTGCACGTGCTCCCGGCGGTTCGTTCATCTGACCGAACACCATCGATACTTTGGAGTTTTTGACGGCTTCGGGGTCTACCTTTGAGAGGTCCCAACCGCCTTTTTCCATATCTTCCATAAATTTGGGGCCGTAACTCATAACGCCCGATTCGAGCATTTCGCGCAAGAGGTCGTTGCCTTCGCGGGTGCGTTCGCCTACGCCTGCAAACACCGAAAGTCCCGAATAGGCTTTTGCGATGTTGTTGATCAACTCCATAATCAACACCGTTTTGCCTACTCCCGCACCGCCGAGAAGACCAATTTTACCGCCTTTTGCATAAGGCTCAATCAGGTCGATAACCTTGATACCTGTGTAGAGTACCTCGGTTTCGGTAGTAAGTTCTTTGTACTTAGGTGCTTCGCGGTGAATGGGGTATCCGTTTTCCTTCCCTAAGGCGGCAAGACCGTCAATAGGTTCGCCCACCACGTTCATCAGGCGGCCTTTGATTTGCTCGCCCACGGGCATTTTGATGGGGCTTCCGAGGGGGATCGCTCTCATACCTCTGTGCAGACCGTCGGTAGAGTCCATAGCGATTGTGCGTATGGTGTGCTCGCCGATGTGCTGTTGGCACTCAATAATAAGTTTCTCTCCGTTGTCGCGTGTAAGTTCTAGGGCGTCCATAATGGCAGGCAGCGCCGCTCCCGATTTCTCGAAACTGACGTCTACCACAGGGCCTATCACTTGCACTATTTCACCATAGTTGTTTTGCATTGGATATGTGTTTAGTTTTTTTCTTTTTTAACTATCCACAAATTTAAGAAAAAAAGAATATAAGTTAACAAGTTTTTTGCAATTTTTTTACACAAAATTTTTTCGGGGGAAATAGAAAAAGTGCTACGCAAAGATTTTCAGAGGATTGCGTTTTTTTAGGAGGAAAATTTCTCCATAAACACAAATTCCAACTCGCCGTCAACCGCCTTTCGGGCAAATTCCTTGTAGCCTTTTTTTTGATAAAGGCGGATGTTGTTGGTGCTGCGGGTGCTTGTGAATAGTTCGTAACGTTTTGAGGGATAGTATTTTTCTATTTCATTTAAGAGCATCGTGCCGTATCCGTGTTTTTGGTAGTCGGGATGAACCATCAGTTTACCTATATATACAGTGCCGTTGGATTCTTTGGCGCGGATTGAGCCGATGATTAAGTTGTTGTTGATTACAAGTTTCAATATCGTGCCTTCTTCAAATTCTTTAACCACCTCGTCTAATGTCTGACGCAGGGGCGGAATATCCTTCGTGCCAAACAACGCCGCCTCGCTCTGATACGCAAGGTATTGGAGGGTAAGGATTTCGGGCAGGTCGGATGTGGTGGCGGGGATGATTGATGGTATTATCTTCACCGGATGCCTAATTACCGTCTTCAATTTTTCCACCGCAGTCTTCCTCGGGTCGGAGAGGTAGATTTCGTGATGGAGGCGGGTGGGGATGAGGTCGTTTATGTAGTGGTTGGCTTTGAGAAAATCGTCCATAAGGGCTACTGAGGCGGGTTCGTCGTCGTAGGAGCCGAGGTGCATTATTTGGACACATTCGCCCTCGGTGATTTTGAGGAGTTCGGCGTGGGAACAGTCGATTTTCTTTTTGCGCGTAGCCTCTGCAACTGCCCAATCAAAGTCCTCTTGGGTTACAAAGTCGGGCAGACGGATTGCCGAAATCCAATTAAGCGAACTCTTGTCGGAATAATCGAAGCCGTTGACGCCTTCCTGCCACCAAAAACCTTCGAGCGGCGGCACCACGTAGTCGAAATAGCCGTTGATTCTGTGGTCGCCCATCTTGCTCATTTTGATGGTGTACGACACTGCATAGAGCACGCCCACGGCATCCTTGTACGCGCCGCCCTCCTCGTTGGGGTCGCCCTTGCCACGCACAGCCACATACTGCATCGTGGGGATGTTGACAATCTGCGGCTTTTGAGGCGGAAGGTAATATTCTTTGTATTCTTTCTTGAAGTCAAATGCCATAATTCTTTGTTCTTGAAATAATTGATTAAGATATTTCTTCGGTTGTTGTAAATAGTGTCTTGCCTTTTGCGTATGCTGTGGCGAGGTGTTTGTTCCAATTTGCCTCACGCGAGGGCAACTTCTTGCTCATACCGTCAAATACTACAAAATCAGAGTGTTTGACACGGTTGAAAAGCCGGTCGCCCAACATCACTGTTTTCATTGCGTTGAGCAGACCGAACTGTTCTAAGCGTTGCAAGGTGTTGCCGGCGGTAACGAGAAACAGGGCTTTGTCGAGCATTTTCATTGTCTTTGTCCCGTAGGCGAAACCGTGAGACCAAACACGATCGAACCATCCGACGAGTTTTGCAGGTGCCTCGGTCCAAAACACGGGGTAGATGAAGACGATGGCGTCGGCAGAGTTGATTTTTCGCTGTTCGGCGAGTACGTCGTCGGCGAGCGCGGGCTCTGTGCGGTAGTTGGCGTCTCTAAGATATTCTTTTTCAGACATATCGGCCTTGAAATTCATCTTGTACAAGTCTGAGATTTCATATTCGTGACCTGCTTCGGAAATACCTTTCACAAAGGCGTCGAGGACGTTGCGCGTGAACGAATCGTCTGACGGGTGGCAATATACTATAAATGCTTTCATTGTTTCTTTTTTTAATTTGTCACAAATGTAAATGCTTTTGCTATAAATTAAAAATGTTACCGCTATGGTGAGGCAGGTAATTGGTTGTCAATTACTTATTCTATCGGTATCTGAATCACCGAAACCCATTTTTCGGGGTCTTCTTGGTTCCACGCGCCGTCGATGTACGATGTGCGGGGTTTGCCGGCGACTTTGTAACCTTTTTCGTCGATATAGCGGAAGGCTTCGATAAACGACTCGTAGAAACGTTCGTATGCGCCTACGTGCTTTAAACACAACGCTTTGGGGACGGCGGGAAGTCGCTTGAACTGTATTATCGCGCTGTCTTCGCCCATCTCCTCAACTTGTTCGCAGTATTCGATGTCGATATCGGTGGGGGTGTATTCCTTGTTGTGCCCAATGGTGAAACAGTAGCCCGGAGGCGGACATTTGCAGCCAAGACGTTGCATTTCGGGACCGATTTTCTCGTAACACATAGGTCCGATGGCTTCAAAGTTGGGTATCACTTCGCGATGACTTGCCACAATTATTTCGGGCAGAGATTGAATTTCAAATTTTTCCATTTTAGTAATTTGTTTTTGAGAGTTCCGCCACAGCAACAGTTGGTCGCGACGTGCTATCAGTTGCCGCAGTAGCTCCTCGGTCTGCGCAATCTTTTGGTCAAGTTGGCGTGCGCTCGGGGTGTGCGAGTCGTCCTCGTACAGTTCCTTGATTTCGTCCAACGAGAACCCGAGGCGTTGAAGGTCGCGTATTGCGCTGAGTTTCTGCATTTGCGAGATGCTGTAATAGCGGTAGCCTGTCCACTCGTCCACCTCGTCAGGCAGCAGCAGACCCTTCTGTTCGTAATGCCGCAACGTTTTTACCGTCACCTGCATCATCTGTGAAAACTCTCCGATTTTTAACTTTGTTTTGTTGCTCATAATCGTACGATGTTTGTTTTGCTAAGCGAGTGCAAAGTTAATCTATGCCCTAAGGTACGAGTCAAGAGGGTGAGAGGGAATTTAACAATATTTAACAAATGACCTAATGACCGCCCTATTGAGTAGTACCAAGCAAAGATAAAAATCTTTTGGCAACGGCGGGGACGGGGTTTTGGAAATTATAACGAATTGTTTGAGGGGAAGATGAAAAAGTAAGGGAGATACACAACCCGTAGTAAGAAATATCAAAATAATAATTTATATTTGCATCAAATTTAATAGATTTGCACGAAAAGAATATTTCTAAGCAAACTGATATTTCACACATAATGACAATTTGAAAAATGAGCATATATCGATACACACTCTCAGATTATCATGCAATAAAAAAAGCCGACATCACGATTGACGGCATTACCGTTCTTGCAGGTGAAAATGGATGCGGAAAATCCACATTGTCCCGTTGGTTATATTATTTGGTCAATGGTGCACAACAATTTGAAGACCTAAATATAGAATGGTACGAACGAGAACTTAATCAAATGGAAAAAGAACAATATCCGGCTGTGCGGGAAATGCGCTATTATGTTCAAAAGATAGATCGACCCCAAAAACGAATTGCATTTGCACGTCCGGCACATACTTATAATTCTGAACTATCCGATAGAGAAGAAAAAATTCGTCGTATTCAGGAAAGGTGTGAAATGTATATTTACAACACAGGAGAATTGATAGCAGAATATATAAATAGTTCCAAAGAAGACGAAACACGCAAAAGAATTATTAGATTCTTTGGTGTGGATTCATATATGGAAGAAGATGAAAGTTCTTCTCTTATAGCAAAGCGTTATATCGACCATAAATTAGAATGGCTTAGGCAAAAAACGGAGATATTGGATGAAACCTTGGAAAGTAGATCCATAAAGTTTTTTTTTGATAGTATTCGACACAAATACCAAGAAACAGATGAGACACCACAACATATTCAATTACAAGAAGATGATGTGAAAATGATACGCGAAGATAGAGTTTCATCATTGTTTAATCTTCGACGTGCAATTTATATAGATACACCGATGGCTCTTGCCAATGAATACACCGAAAATACTTTTTGGGAGGAGTTAATAGACCTTATTATGCAATCAAGGCAAAAAATGGATGTGTCAAGGAAAAAACTTCTACGGCGCATTGCAAATATTTTGCACGGAGAAGCGAAGATAAGAAAGGACGATTTTGATGATGACGAATTACGTTTTGTCAGTGAAGATGGAAGGGTAAATATTGAAATAGAGAAGGTTGCCACAGGTTTCAAAACATTCATCTATTTGCAGCGTTTGTTAGAAAACGGCTACCTCGGCAGTGATTGTCTTCTCCTTATTGACGAACCCGAGGCTCATTTACACCCACAATGGATAGTTGAGTATGCAAGGCTTTTGGTTTTATTACACAAAGAGTTAGGACAGAAAATAATGTTAGCTACGCATAATCCTGATATGGTGGCTGCAATTAGGTCGATAGCCGAAAAGGAACAAGTGCTCGACAAAACCAATTTCTATATCTCTGAGCCGTCAGGAAAATCAAATACATATTGTTACAAGGCATTAGGCACTGACATCAGTGAGATATTCACCTCTTTCAATATTGCGTTAGATAGAATTCAGGCATATGGAACCGATAATCTATAACAACGATTTTTTGAAACAACACTCACTGTATCAACATTGTGCGTCAACTCTCAATGCTGTTTCTGAGCGCGATTATACTAACAAAAACTATTTCGATAAACATATCGAATGTCTTGATATGGATACGTATGAGAAAAAATATTGCGGAGGAAATGCTGATTGTACGGTTGATGCGGTAATTGGTGTTAGCAAATGCGTTAATAAGGTAACTTCATCTCATAGATTATTGTTGGTTGAGTTGAGAATGTTGTATGTAAATGCAAATAATTTGAGTAAAACTGAATTAGAGCAAAAGATAAAACATACAAAAGACTTGTTGGGTAGCGAGTTATCAATAGATAAAAACAACATTTTTGTATTTACAGATAATGTGGCACCACAAGCACGGTCGTTTATGAACCGTTTAATGCAGGGTTCTAAACATTTGAAGACTTTTATAGTTTGGTCGGTTTCAGACTTTCGTAATAATGTTAAGTCAATCGACGAAATGCCTTATAATCCCGTTTATCCGCCTGCCAAAATATGCAAAGAATTAGATGGATTTGTAAAAAAGCAAAATTGGAAACAATTATTTGATAAAATTATTTTTTGGACGGAATGTGCATTGAACCTTCGAAATCGCAATTCGTTTGAATATGCGAGTCTTAGTCAGACCATTCGTGATTGGTGGATAATGTTTCGTAAATCCAATGCTTGTTTACAGGATGTAGATGACGAACTTGATGCTCAAATTGCAGATGAAGAAGTTGAGTCGCTAAAACCATAACTGTACTAATTAAATTATGCCCCACACCCTATCTGCCCACTACGTGTTTACAAATACCGGCGCACCGATAAAGAATGGTGCGGTGACGATTGATGATGCCGATGGCAAGGTGTTGAGTGTGAGTACACTTGATGCCGAGACTGCTAATACCACTTTTTATAATGGCATTATTGTGCCGGGGTTGGTTAATGCGCATTGCCATTTGGAGTTGTCGCATCTGAGGGGGCGGGTAACTGATGCGGATAGTCTTGTGGATTTTGTATGCAAGATGAGCAAACTTGGTGCTACGCCTTATCAAGAATCTGCCGCCAAGGATGCCGACGATATGATGTTTCGCGAGGGGGTGGTTGCCGTGGGCGACATCTGCAATACTGCCAACACTGCCAACGTAAAGCAGAATAGCAAAATCCGTTACACCAATTTTGTGGAACTCCTCGGTACTACGCACCAACGCTGCAACGCCGACATTGAACAATATAATAATGTGTATCAAAAGTTTAGCGAGTGCGGACTTTCGGATATTTGCGCCGTTGCCCACGCGCCTTACTCGGTTTGTCCCGAACTGTTCGGCGTTATAAATGAGATAAATAAGGACAACCGCCGAGTGTTCTCTATCCACAATCAAGAAACCCAAGCCGAAAACACCTTATATATTAATCATTCGGGCGAAATTGTGGAGCGTTTTCCTATGGATTTGTCTTCAATCCCTGTTACAGGTAAGACGTCGTTACAGTCGGTGGGTGAGTATTTTAGTTACGACAATATTTTGCTTGTCCACAATATCTATTCAAGCGCGGAGGATTTGGATTATGCCAAAGGTGCTATCAAAAATCCTTATTTTGTAATCTGCCCCAAGTCGAACCTTTTTTTGGAGAAGAAGATTGGCGATGTGCCGATGATGATGCAAAAAGGTCTCACAGTATGCCTTGGAACCGATTCTCTATCGTCAAACGACCGCCTTTCGATGGTGGATGAGATGTATGCTTTGCAAAATTATTATCCTGAAATCGGGTTGGAGGATATAATAAAGTTTGCCACTATCAACGGAGCAAAGGCGTTGGGATTGGATGGATGTGGTGTAATAGCTCCGGGAAAAAATGCAGGACTTGTGCTGATAGAGAATATTGATTTTGAGAATATGCGCCTCACATCGCGCAGCAGGTCGCGACGGTTGGTGTAAATGGCTTGCGGTTAGCGCTTTTCAAACGATTCGCTCTTGCTGTCGTAGTTGATAAAGTACGTTCCTTTGGGGAATGATGACACATTTACCATCGTGCCTGTACCTTTGGCAAGGCGTTTTCCATAAAAATCGTAAATCTCGTAGTCGGTAGAGCGGGAGAATGTTACCGAGCCTGAGGTTTTGCCGTTGTTGCCGGGTTGGAATGTTACGTCGGGTTGAAGATTGTTGACTGTAACTTCCGGGGTGTAACGTGGCTTTTTGGTATAGTCTATCTGTTTGATACGAAACTTGTTGATACCGCTGTGTAGGTTTACCTTGACGGTGTAGTTTGTGGGCGTAGGAACACCTTTCCCTTCTACCTGCGCCACGGTGATCCATTTTTTCCATTTAAATTGCTCAACAATAAATGGCAGACTTCCCATTTCGTCTTTGGTGGTCCACGAAATATTGCCGGCTTTGTCTATTTTTATTTGGGTGGTGTTGAAAGTCGTTTTTGGTTTTAAGACGTTGGCGTTGAGTACTTTGGGCGTGCATCCGTCTTTGTGCTTGATAACCACTTTTACGGGGTCGCCGGGCTTCATGTGAAATGCCGAAAAATCAACCTCAAACGCCGAGCAATTAATTTCGTCGGAAGAAACCTTGCCGTTAACTTGCACTTCAAAAATGCAAAAACCCACCCCGCTAGAGGCAAAGGGGTTCATAATAAAGAGGTTTTCGCCTTGGAAAATCCCCTCTACTTTTATTTCGTTGTCGGCCATAACGGGTCGGTTCGACAGTGTAGCCGACATTATCAAGGTCACAATTAACATTCCAACTCGTCTCATAACAAAAATATTAGGTTGTAAAGTTATAAAAGTTTTTTGTATAAAGGATATTTTTTGTAAAAAAAACACATAGTTTGGTTTTTTCTATGAATTTTCGATTAATTTTATGAGTTCGTCCACTGCTTGCTCCTGTGGAATGGATTTTTTTACAAGTTGGCGGTTTTTGTAGAGCGAAATTTTTCCTATTCCGTCGCCCACGTAGCCGAAATCTGCGTCTGCCATCTCGCCCGGACCGTTGACAATGCAGCCCATAACGGCGATTTTAAGGTTGGTGTATTTGGCTGTGGCGGCTTTTATCTTCTTTACAGTGGCTTGAAGATCGTAGAGAGTGCGTCCGCAGCCGGGGCAAGATACATATTCGTTGCCCGATATTCTCAGGCGGCTGATTTGAAGGATATCAAAAGCCATTCGAGCCGATTTTTCAACGCCACGTCCTGCGTAGAGGCATATTCCGTCGCCAAAACCGTCGATAAACACTCCTGCGGTTTCTACTACGGGCGCGAACGAGTCAAATTCGGGATTTGTTTCGCCCAAATCGGGACACAATAGCACGGGGTTTTTTAGTTCGCGTTGATGCAGTTGGTAAAAAATGTAGCGGAATGCTCCAATCTTGTTGCGGTTTTTGGGCGCGGCTATGAGTACTTTCTTGTTGGCAAGAGTGTCGAAATCGGTGTCTTCGTCGATAAAGAAGAAGTCGGGGTCGTCGCGGATAATTACATCGGGCATACGGTTTTCGTGTCGCAATTTGCCCATACAGCGGGTGAAATCTTGCGCGTGTTCGTATTTGTCGATAAAGAGCGCGACGGTGGAAATGTTGTCGCCGCCAATACCGTTGTATTCAAACGATTTCCGGCGGTGGTATTCGTAGGGATTATAAAACAGCGGAATCTCGGGCAGAGGCTTGTGCTGGCTGCGCCAATTGGTGTAATCCACAAACTGACGGCCGGGAAGAATCTCAAACTCAGGGTCTTCGGTAAGCGAAACACGGATTGTGCCGCCAATGCCGTCGCAGAGTAGGGGAGAGATGCCGGCTGCCGATTTCAAACGTCCGTCGCTGCCTTCACCCGCCTCGGTAACGCCGAGATGGAGAGGATATTTCAAACCCTCCTCGTTTTGTTTTTCTACCAAAAGACGTGCGGCGCGGATTGCCACAAAGGGGTTGCTCGATTTTAGCGAGATGGCTATATCGTTGAAATTTTGACGTTTTGCTATTCTTAAAAACTCCATCACCGAAAACACCATACCTTCGGGAGTGTCGCCGTAGCGGTTTAATACTCTTGCCGATAGCGAGCCGTGGTTGGTGCCTATGCGTACGGCGCAATTGTGAGCCTTGCAAACTTCCAAAAACTCTGTAAAGCGTTTTTCGATAGCCTCGCCCTCGTCGTTGAACTCTTTTTCGGTGTTGCAGGGATTGGTGTGGCTGCAAAAGTTTCCGGGGTTGATACGCACTTTCTCCACTATCTCGGCGCAGCGGAATGCAATTTCGGAGTTGAAATGCACGTCTGCCACCACAGGAATATTAATGCCTTGGCTATTAAGGCGGTTCTTTATCTCGCGTAGGTGGTCAACGTCTTTGATAGAGGGAACGGTAACGCGGATAATGTCGCAAGATGTGGTTTTAGCCACCTTGGTAATCTGAGCCACAGTGCCTTCCACGTCGGCGGTAGAGGTGTTGCACATAGTCTGCACCTTAATAGGGTTTTCGCCGCCGATGGTTACGCCGCCTATCTTTACTTCTACTGTTTGGTTGCGGTGGTAGTTGGTTAGAGATTGCGTATACATATAAACTTTTGCTTTAATTATTCTACAAAAAGTACCAGTCCTTTAAGGTATTCGCCTTCGGGATGATAAATGCTGATAGGATGGTCGTCGGGTTGGGTTAGTTGGTGGAGAATCTTAATCTTTCGTCCTGCCTGAATCGACGCCTCCATCACAGCCATACGGAATGTGAGTTTGTCGATAGCCTGCGAGCACGAGAATGTGAACATAATGGAGTTTGGCGCAATGCGTTCTAATGCGGCGCGGTTGATTCGTGTGTAACCTTTTATAGCTTGATTCATTGCGCTTGCGTGCTTGGCAAATGCCGGCGGGTCGAGTATGATAAGGTCGTAACGGTCTTTGTCCAAATGGTCGAGATAGTCAAATGCGTCAACGGCCAATGCGTTGTGGTTGGTGCAGTTTGGAAAATTCATCTCAACGTTTCGTTTGGTAAGGTCGATGGCAATTTGCGAAGCGTCAACGCTTGTAACGTCTTTTGCGCCGCCTGCCAATGCTGCCACCGAGAATCCTCCTGTGTAGCAGAACATATTGAGAACGCTCTTGCCCTCGCTGTAATGCTGCAAGAGGTGACGGTTTTCGCGCTGGTCGATAAAGTAGCCGGTTTTCTGTCCCTCAACCACATTTACATAAAACTTGGTGCCGTATTCCATCACCACTCCTTCGGGTTGCGAACCGAGCAGGAAACGGTTTTCGGCGGTTATCTCGTTGCTCTTGGGCAATGTCTTTTCGCTTTTTGAATAGATGTTGGTAACCTTGGTGCCGAGTGTCTCTTTGAATATTTCAGCAAAGGTCTCCTCCAACTTGTACATTCCCCAACTGTGCGACTGGAACACGATAGTGCCGTTGTAGAAGTCGCAGATAAATCCCGGGAATCCGTCGCCCTCGCCGTGAATAATGCGGCAGACGTTGGTTTCGGGGTTGTCGAGGTATCCGCAGCGGCGGCGCAGTTCAATGGCTGTGGCTATCTTGCCTCTCCAAAATTCGCGGTCGGGAACAATCTCGTCGAATGTGTAGACGCGCACAGTGATGCTGCCGCCCTTTTGGTAATGTCCGAGACCGAGAAAATTGTTGTTGGTGTCGTACACTGCCACATCGTCGCCCTCAACAGGGTTTCCGATAGTGTTTTTGATTGCTCCTGAAAAAATCCACGGGTGCAGACGGCGGATGCTGCGGTCTTTGCCCGACTTTAAAATTATCTTTGGAAAATTGTATTGTTGCATTGTTCTATGATTATGGATACACATTATATATATGTGGTTTTCAAACCGACCGCAAATATAGAACAAAAATGTAAATCAGGAAAATAAAAAACCGCACACCATAATAATGATGTGCGGTTTTTTTATTTATAAAAAAGGCTTTACTCGTTTTTCAACGATACAATAACAATGTGTGTTTTGTTGTACGGCTTGGAGAATAGCACCTTAGTGGCACGTTCTTCAGTGATTGATATGCCAGAGATGCTTATGTCAGCTTTTCCTTCTTCTACGGCTGGAATAAGTTCGTGAAATGGTACTATGCTGATTTCAACAGGACGTTTAACATAGTCGGCAAAGAGTGTTAGCAGTTCAGCGTCGAGACCCGAAACATCGTTTCCGTTTTTGAGGTTGAACGGAGGATAGTCGGCTTCGATAACAGCTTTGAGCGGTTCACCTTCGGTGCTATGCGCCTTTGGAACTGGCAGAGAAGAAGGTGTTACACAGGTAACCCATTTGTTGCGTATTTCGGCAAGTTGTCCGCTCTGTTCCAAAGATGTTAAAAATTCGTCGAACTGCTGTTTTAGTTCAGTGTTGTTTTTGTTGAAAATAGCCCCCATCGGCACAGCGGGAATATTGGTGTACGAAGTGTCGATAGATAGTCCTCCTGATAGTATTAGCGATGCGCTAATGTCCTCGTCGATGCCGTATTCAGCAGTTTCTGAAACTAGTGCCTTGTAGATGCCAAAGAATGTTGGCACCGTTGTAACATCGTAAGAGGGATAGTCTTTCGCTAATGTTTCAGCAAAGATAGTTCCTTCCTGAACCACAATTTTTTTCCCGTTGAGATGGGCAAAATCACGTATTTTCCCGTCTTGTTTCGAATCTGTACATCCTGCGAGCAGTAATGTAGATGAAAGAAGCGCTAAAACAGCTCTGTTGATCTTAAATCCATTCATATTTTTGCTTTTTTGTTGTTTGTAAGTAGTTGAGAGTTAAAGCCTGATTTAGAATTCTTCTTGTTTTAACCTTACTATTATAGTATGGCTGTTGTTGTATGGCTTAGAGAATAGCACTTTGCCGGCACGTTCTTCGGTGATTGATATTCCAGATATTCCAATGTCGGCTTTCCCTTGAGCTATGTGGTCGATAATGTCGCGGAATGGCACCACAGAAATTACTACCGGACGCTGGATTTTGTTGCCAAACATAGTTACCAGCTCTGCGTCGAGACCCGAAATCTTTTTTCCAATCGACAGATTGAATGGAGGATAGCTACCTTCGGTAATCACATTAATTGGTTTTCCAGATTTTACAGTGGATTCGGGTATCGGCAAAGAGGAGGGCGATGTGGAGCTGAACCATTTTTTTCTGATTTTGCTTAGTTCGCCGCTATTCTCCAGTTCGTCGATAAAGTCGTTGAATTGCGACTGTAGTTCTGTGTTGTTTTTGTTGAAAATAGCACCCATCGGTTCGGCAGGGATGTTGGCATAAGCGGTGTCGATTGATAGTCCGCTTGAAAGTATTACCGATGCAGTAACATCTTCGTCGATTCCATAATCGGCTTCTCCGCTTACGAGCACTTTGTAAATGTCGAAAAACGATGGTACTCGTGTAATGTTGTAAGAGGGATATTTTTGTGAGAGTTCCTCGTCGAATATAGTGCCTTCTTGCACCACAATTTTTTTACCAGCGAGTTCATCATATTCTCTTACTTTGTGGTTTGTTTTGGTAGAACATCCTGACAGTATTACTGCGGATGTCATTAAGGTAGTGATTAGTTTAGTCGTTTTCATAATTCAGTCTTTTGTACTTTTAGAAAGTGTATGTTAATCTGAAATTTGCCGTAGATAGGTCGCTGCATAGTATATCGTGCCACTGTGCTGCAATTGTGAGGTGCTTACCGAATGTTTTTTGTGCCGAAAGCATTGCGTACACGTCGGTGTCGGTCATAAGTTTTTCGGGACTCTTGTCGCTGCACCAAATAGCTTGGGCGTTGATTTTAAAGTTGCCCGGAAGTGTTACGATAGGAGATATGCGTGCGTAGTAGTAATCAACATCCTCGCCTGTAAGACTTTGATTGAAGTAACTTCCGCCTATGTTGAACGAAAATGCTTTGTTGATAGCAAAAGTAGCGGCAGCGTCGATATTGGTGATGCTGTACGATGTGGGGTCGTTGGTAAATGTGGTAATAGGTTCGTTGAGATATGTGCCTTGGGTTTCTACCACTCTGTCGCGGGTGTCGATGTAGCGACCAATTACCGAAGCCCAGAATTTCTTTGTAGAATATGTGTACATCAAGCGGTAAACGTCGGCAGGCTGATAATTGAGGTCTTTGTTGCCTAAGGTAGCAGAGGTTCCGAAGCCGTTGTAGCGTATAGAACTGTGTATATCAATATAGTCGGGAGAATTAAAGCGGCGGTAATACGAACCTTGTATTTGGTGGTGCCAATTGGGAGTAAGAGTTGCACTTGCAACTATCAGGTTGTAAGGATTTTTGATATCTTCTTCGCCTTGTTTATAGCGGTAGCACATTACACGGTCGCCAACGCTCAACGATAGAGGTCCAATGGTGTAATCTAATTGTGCGTAAAAGTCGTTGTTGTAGGTAACGTAACGGACGTCTCGTGTCCAATAAGAATTATTTGGAGGGTCGGCGTATGTTCTATTCATATTGTGCATACTTGTATTAGCATAGTCTAATTCCCATCCGGCGGTGAGTTCCAGTCCGTCGACTATTGGAGTCCAAAGTTCGGCAATATATACTTGCCATACCTCGCGAGTGCGATCTTTGCCAAAATTATAAGGAACTGATGCTTGAGCTCCGTCGTCGTAATATTCCCAACCGCCCGAAACACTGAGAGCAGTGCCGGCTTCGTTGAAAACGCCGTCGTATTGAATTTGTGAGCCATAGTAACGCGAATTTGATGAGGAAAAGATGTCGTCGTTGTTATGGTTGTAACGGGCTGCAATATCGTACATAAGGTTGTGGTTGTCGTTGAGGGCTTGGTTTACCTTGGCGGCGCAGCGGGCAGTAGAGCCGTATTCGCCCTTCATCGAAGGGTCGGAAAGCGATGCAGTTACAAGCACGTCGGTTTTGCCGTTGCCATATACTGCGTTGGCAATAGGAGTGTTTGATAATCCTTTGGTGTCGATTTCTGCACCTATATATATATCGTTTTCTAAAGCGCCGCGCACCATGTTGATATCGATAACGCCGCCATTGATACCTTTGCTACCTTTCATTACGTCGGGGTTGTCGCAAACTTGGATTTTTTGAACGTATTTGGCTTTGAGAGTGGTGAGAAAAACACGTTGGTCGGCTTCGTAGTTGAAGTTTTCTACACGGACAACATATTTTTCGTCGATGTCTTGGAAGTTGCGATTAAGAGCTTCGGGAAACATCATCAACAAGTCCATTACCGATGTGGTTTCGTCTAAAGCCATACGCTGCGGAAAAATAATCACACGGTCGGGACGGTGCTCTATAACAGGTTCTTCGCCTAAAAGGCCTGAGGTGATTTCGGTCGTTGGTTCGTCTTGGGCGAATGCTGACGTAGTTAATGTGAGTGCTAACGCCAATAACGATACTTTGCTTATTACTTTCATTGCTTTGTTATAATACTTTACAGTTAATAATTTATTTTAAACTCTGATTCCTATTAGGGTCATGTCGTCGGTTTGTTGGTTGGTATCTTTCCACTTGGTGATGGTTTTAGATAGTTCGTCGAACTGTTCGTGCGTGGGTAATGTCGAAAGTGAAACAAGCGTTTCGTTGAGCCTGCGTGAAGAGAACTTGCGCAAACGCAACGAGTCTCCGTTTTCAAAACCGAACTGATCTTGAATACCATCAGAAAACATATATACCATGTCGTTAGGCTCGATGGTGGTAGTGAGCGACACGAAATGGTCTCTCTCGTAACTGCAACGTCCTACGGGCATGTTGTCGCCTTTGAGAGTGATGGCTTCGCCGTTTCGTACCAAAAGGACTCTTTGGTTGGCAATGGCGTATGTTAGAGCCATGTGTTTGAAGTCGAACGAGCAGATGGTCATATCCATACCGTCGTTGAGTCGGCTTTCGGAGTGCGAGTTGATAGTTGCTTTGATAAATGTGCGGATCCTGTCGAGCACCATTCCAGGATTTGCTGCGTCTTCTTCGGTACGCATATATTCTTTGATGGCTGCGATGCCCAAAATTGAGAGGAATGCGCCAGGAATGCCGTGGCCGGTGCAGTCGGCGGTAATCATTACCGAAAAACGTCCGTATTTCTCAGTGATATAGAAGTCGCCGCTGACAATTTCTTTAGGTTGGTAGAATATGAAACTCTCTTTGAAGTTTGCTGTCATTTCGTCGCCCGACGAGAGGGCTGCCCGCTGAATACGCTGAGCGTAGGTGATGCTGGCAAGTAGCTGGCTGTTAACCTTTTCTACTTCGTTCATCTGCTCGGTGATGAGGTTTTTCTGAATTTCAATCTCGTCGCGCTGAGCTTCAATTTGGTCGCGCTGAGCTTCTATCTCGGCTTTCTGGCTTATAAGTATTCCGTTCTGCTCTGATAGGGTAGCGTTGGCTTTTTTCTTGATTTTTAGGATTCTTGTAATGAAGAATACCACAAAGGAAACCACTATGAGCGCACCTGCAAGTGCTGAAATGTATAGAAGGAGTTCTTTTTTCTCTTCTTCGTGGAGCAACTGTTCGTTTTTGCGTTTGAGCTGCTCTTCGGTTTTGAGCGAAAGGAGGCTGTATTTTAGGATAGAGTCGTAGTTGGTGTACAAAGCGGCTATGTCGTAATAGATTTTTACCTTAACGCTTTCGGGAGTGTACTCGTTGATAAGTTGTTGAAGGCTGTCAATTTCGCGCTGAGTAGCTTGGTTTTCGATTGTGTTTTCTTCTTCTTCTTGGGCTGATGCGCTATTGGCGAACAGCGAAAAGAGCATTGCTAATAGCAAAAGCCTTAGTGAATAAGTAAAAGAGAGTTTACTTATTGCTTTCGCCGTGTAATATTTCGATGACATAGATTCCATATTACAATTATCGTTAATCAAAGTATTGGTCAAAAATTTTTTAGCAAAGGTATAAATAAATTATTTGATTGTCAAATTTTTTTGTCCATTTTGAGTGCCGACATCTGAAATCTTTTTTAACTTTGCGCATCAATGAGTATTAAAGCTTTAAAAAATTTCGGTTGATACTCTTAAATCATTGAATACAACGAATATATAAAAATGTCTGTAAAAGTAGACACATTGTCAAAAAGTTACGGCACAAACAGAGCCGTAGACCAGATATCCTTTGAGGTAGGCAAAGGCGAGATTGTTGGTTTCCTCGGTCCAAACGGAGCGGGCAAAAGCACCACTATGAAAATAGTTACGGGGTGTCTCGCAGCCGACAGCGGCAAGGTGTTTATCAACGGCACCGATACCGAGGGCTGTATGGAGAGCCTTAAAAAGGAGATTGGCTATCTGCCCGAAAACAATCCCCTGTACCTTAATATGTATGTAAAGGAGTATCTCGAATATTCCGCAAGGATATATATGCCGCAGTCGCAGGTGCAGAGCGCGGTCAAGAATGCAATCGACGCAGTAGGACTTGGCGAGCACCAGTACAAGAAGTGCGGCGAACTCAGCAAGGGATACCGTCAGCGCACAGGTTTGGCTAGGGCTATGGTGCACAATCCGTCGATATTGATATTAGACGAACCCACCACAGGTCTCGACCCTAACCAGATTCTCGAAATCCGCGACCTTATAAAACTCCTCGGCAGCGAAAAAACTGTAATCCTCAGCACCCACATTATGCAGGAGGCGGAGGCGGTGTGCTCCCGTGCGGTAATTATCAACAAAGGAAAAATTGTTGCCGACGACACTCTTCAAAACCTTCGCGCAGCTGGCAACACCTCTAATATTATAGTCGAGTTTAACCATAACCCCGACATCTCTATGCTTAAAACTGCTTTTGGAACTGACAATGTGACTGAAAATCAAGGTTTATGGCAGATCAAGCAGCCCGATGGCGCCGACATTCGCGAAGCGGTTTTTGATTTTGCCGTTGCTAATAACCTTAAGATACTGACACTCAGTCAGAACAAGAATAGTTTAGAAAAAATTTTCAGAGATTTAACACAACAGGTGTAACAACATATATATATAAAGTGTAAATTCACAACTTTAAAAGAATAAATTTTTACATCATGAGCGAAAACACAAATTCCCAGCCATCAATAGAATGGGACAAAATCGGTTTCGGCTATATCCGCACCGATTACAATGTAAGATGCTACCACAGAAACGGAAAGTGGGGCGAAATTGAAGTATCAAGCGACGAGAACATCTCGATGCACATGGCCGCCACCTGCCTTCACTACGGACAGGAATCTTTCGAAGGCCTTAAAGCATACCGTGGCAAAGACGGCAAGGTTCGACTTTTCCGTCCCGATGAAAACGCGAAACGTATGCAGAGCACATCAAACGGCATTCTAATGCCTGAGATGCCTACCGATTTGTTTATCAAGATGACCGAGATGGTGGTAAAACTCAATGCGCGTTTTATTCCTCCTTACGGCAACGGCTCAACTCTCTATATCCGTCCTCTTATGATTGGTGTGGGTCCCACTGTGGGTGTTAAACCCTCGTCGGAGTTCTGCTTCTTGATTTTTGTAACTCCAGTAGGACCGTATTTCAAAGGCGGATTCGCTACCGGCGACTATATGATCACACGCTCTTACGACCGCTCGGCTCCTCTCGGAACAGGTATATACAAAGTTGGCGGCAACTATGCTGCAAGCCTCAAAGCCAACAAGATAGCACACGACAACGGATTTATGAGCGAGTTCTATCTCGACGCTAAGGAGAAAAAATACATCGACGAATGCGGCGCAGCCAACTTCTTCGGTATCAAAAACAACACATACATCACACCTAAGTCGTCGTCGATACTGCCCTCAATCACCAACAAAAGCCTTATGCAGTTGGCTGAGTATATGGGTATGAAGACCGAACGCCGTCCTATCCCCGAGGAAGAACTGCTCACATTTGAGGAGGCAGGCGCTTGTGGAACAGCAGCTGTAATCAGCCCCATCCGCAAGATCGTTGACCTTGAGAACAACAAGGAATACGTTATCTCAAAAGACGGACAGCCCGGACCTATCAGCCGCAAGCTTTACGAAAAGTACACAGCAATACAGTTTGGCGAGTGCGAAGACCCGTTTGGCTGGACCCGAATTGTAGAGGGTATTTAAAAATCTTCATCTGAATATAATAAAGCGGGCAGTTTGTCCGCTTTTTTTATAAAGAACATTATTATGAATACACGGGAAATAATTAAAACCTCGATTTTTGTGCTGGCTATCATAGTGAGCGTTGGCTCGTGGCTTTATACCAACTCGCTGGTAAATAAGCTAAAAGAACGAGAACAGCAAAACATATCTCTATGGGCAGAGGCTATCAACGAAATTGAAAATGTGGATTTTGACGGCTCTGTAAGCTTGATTGTCTACCGAATTATTCAGGAAAACACCACAATTCCTGTAATAATGATGACCTCCGACAACCGTATGCACGCCCAAAACCTTGCAGTGGAAAACCCCGACGAGGATTTTCTGCAAAGCGAGATGGAGCGTATGCGCGAAAACCGTCCCCCGCTGATAATAGAATCGAGTCCCGGCAATCATGATATCCTTTATTTTGAAGACAGCACCATTTTGAAACAGTTGGAAACATATCCAATGATTCAACTTATTGTTGCGCTGATATTTATAGTGGTTGCTGTAATAGCTTTGCGCCTTTCCAACAAGTCGGACCAGAGCCTTATGATGGTAGGCATGAGCAAGGAGACCGCTCACCAATTGGGAACGCCTATTTCGTCGCTCCTGGCTTGGATCGAAATCTTGAAAATGCAGAATGCCCAGCCCGAACTTATTGGCGAGGTGGAAAAAGACGTAAACAGGCTTGTGAAAATTACCGACCGTTTTTCTAAAATTGGAAACAAGCCGGAATTGAAACCCGAAAATGTAGGCGAAGCCCTTTCAAACGCTGTCAACTACTTGCGTTCGCGCACTTCTAAGAATATCGAATACGTTTTAAAGATTCCTGAGGGCAAAACCATAACCGCACCCCTCAACCTTTCGCTGTTTGAATGGGTGATAGAAAACCTCTGCAAAAACGCTATTGATGCTATGCAGGGCAGTGGAACACTTACTATTACACTTTTCGACACTGAAAAACACGCCAAGATAGAGATCGCTGATACTGGCAAAGGAATGACCAAACGATATTTCAAGAGGATATTCCGGGCTGGCTTTACCACCAAGAAACACGGCTGGGGTCTCGGACTGTCGCTCGCCCAACGTATTGTAAACTCCTATCACAAAGGCGAAATCTACGTCCGCAATAGCGAAGTGGGCAAAGGAACAACATTCAGATTAAAATTTCCTAAGAAATAAAAAAGGCCTTACAGTATACTGTAAAGCCTTTTAAAAATTTTTTCAAAAAAAAGTTAAAAAAAATTTTTTTTAATTGAAACTTTTATTATGACGCGGCGTAAAACATAATGTAATCAGAAGAAAATAAAGCACATCGTCATAAAAAATACAAAAATATTTCATTTTAAAGTGTCGGAACTCTTTTCATAATAAGATTTAGGTTAAATTAGTAAGTAGAAAAGCGGAGTTGTGAAACTCCGCTTTTTTTGTGTGATGTGCTGTGTAGGTTATTTCTTAAGGTATGCGGCGGCAATTTTTTGAATGTACTTGCCTATGATGTCGAATTCGAGGTTCACCTTGTCGCCAACTTTTATGTTGTGAAAATTGGTGAGTTCGTAGGTGTAGGGGATGATTGCCACACGGAACTTGCCGTTTTCGCTGTTGCAGACCGTAAGGCTTACGCCGTTGACAGCCACCGAACCTTTCTCTACCGTGATGTTGCCCTGCGACGGGTCGTATTCTATTGTGTAATAGGTGCTTCCGTCGGCGTCTTCTATCTTGGTGCAAGTGCCGGTCTGGTCTACGTGACCCTGCACAATGTGTCCGTCTAAAAGGCTGTCGGGTTTCATACTGCGTTCGAGGTTCACCTCGTCGCCGATGTTGAGCAGTCCGAGGTTGGAGCGGTTGAGAGTCTCCTGCATTGCGGTTACAACATAGCCCTCGGGAGTCTGGCGGACAACTGTGAGGCATACGCCATTGTGGGCAACGCTCTGGTCTATTGTAAGTTCCGCGCCAAAAGGACACGACACTGTAAAGTCGATGTTTTGCTGATAACGCTTAATGCCTGTGATTTTGCCTGTGGCTTCAACTATTCCTGAAAACATAATATGCTGTTTTATAGATTATTTGGCTATTTTGTGGTAAGCCGACAAGATGCCTTCGATTACCGACGATGAGAAACCGTTTTTCTCCATCTCGTTGAGGCCGCGGATTGTTGTACCCGAAGGAGTGCATACACGGTCGATAAGTGCCTCAGCGTGAGCGGTGTCCTTCATAAGGAGTTCCACTGTGCCTTTCACGGTCTGGTTTACGATCTCGGCTGCGGTGTCTGATTTGAAACCGATTTCGATGCCGCCTTCCACCATCGCACGCATAAAACGCAAAACGAACGCTATGCCGCTGCCTGTGAGGATGGTAGCCGCGTTGATTTTGTCCTCGTCGATGAGGATGGTCTTGCCCAGGATGCCGAGAATCTGCATTGTCTTGTCCACAACTTCGTCGTCGGCGTCGTGGCTTACGCAAGTGGTTGACTGATTGATGGCTGCCGCAATGTTGGGCATTATTCTGAAGACATTGATTTTTTGCGAGCAGTATCCCTGAATCTGGTCGATGCTCAGTCCTGCAACGGGCGAAATCAATATCTGTCCTTTTTTCATATAGGGCGAAATCTCCTCGATAACGTCTTTGGCAATCCACGGCTTAACGCAGAGGAAGATGATCTCGCTGTTTTTTACCACGTCGGGGTTTTCGCGCGAGGCGTTGATACCGATTGCTCTGATTTTGTCGAGGTCGGCAAACGGGTCGGTGGCTGTTATGTTTAAGTCAAACTCTTTCTGTTTGTTGGCAAGGCCTTTGGCGATAGAGAAACCAAGGTTGCCGCATCCTATTACTGCTATGTTCATAATGTTGTGTTGTTTATTATCGGGGTCAAATGTAGGAATTATTTTATTTATTGCCAACAATATTTCTTATTCTTTCCCAAAGTATCCAGGTACATTTACGAAAAAGCGCAGGGTGGGAGAGTAGGAAACGCCGGTTCAGTATTTTGATTTTTCTGTGGGGATAAATGCCGATTAGGGTTTCGAGACGCTGACGGGCTTTGTCGCAACTGCCTTCTGCTATGTTGTCGGCTATGGTATAGAGCAGGGTTTTTACCGAAGATTCAATTCCTGTGGCGTTAGATAAATTGTCGATTCTGTTGGTGATAGACTTTGTTAACTTAAGCCTTACTTTAAGTTGGTTAATCTCCATCCGCCAATTGTCGGTGCTCATACTTCCCGAGTGAAAACGCACTCTTGCGGCGGCATTTTCGCCAGGTATGAAATAAAAGTTGCAGTATGTAGATAGCCTCAGCCAAAAGTCCCAGTCTTCGTAAGATGTGAGCGACTCGTCGAAAGTGAGGTTATGCTCCTTGATGATAGATAGCGGAGACAGGGGGGCGCAGCATGGAAACATATTCTTTTCGACAAGTAGGCTTGCAAACTTATCTTGTAATCCTTCTTTATAGCTATAATCTTGATACCAAGGATAATCAGGAGACTTGTCGTTGTAAAATTTTATGAAAGAACCAAATACTATGCTGTCACTGATTTGTGTATCTAAAAAAGCAGACAAGTGTTTTAAGTTGTTGGGCTCTAATAGGTCGTCGGCATCGAGAAAAATCACATATTTGCCTTTAGCTTTTTGTAATCCGAAATTCCTAGCCGAAGACAAGCCTCCGTTTGTTTTGTAGAAATAATGTATTCGGTTGTCGTTGATAGTGTATTTTTGAGCCACATCCTTTGTTGAGTCTGTTGAGCCATCGTCAACAATAATGCACTCCCAGTCGGATAGTGTCTGATCTATTACGCTCTTTATGGTTTCTGGAAGATATTGAGCGTAGTTGTAGGCAGGAATTATTACAGAAACGAGAGGCATATTTATTTCCGCTTGAATAATTTGTACTTAATCCACCTTGGTAAGGCGAGGATTTTTTTTCCGAGTTTGTAGTCGGTAGTGGTGCTGAAGTCGAATCTCTTGTTGTCGACATACGACATTATTTCTGCATAAACATCTTCCTTGCTTAGCCCTCGTCTTTCACAAGCGCGATATCTTGCCTGCCACGCCCAGTATTGTGCTTTGTATGAGTTGCGATTGTTTGATATGCTGTTGGAATTGATGCGGTAGTGGTAAAGGTAGTCGGGGATGCGGACAACACGACCCACTTCTTCCATAAGTAGAACAAGGTCACGGTCGGTTACACGTTTCAGAGATATGTCTAAGCCTGGGGTTAGGTTGTATTTCTCACGGGAGAAAGCCGCAAAATGGTTGGGAGTAAAGCCAAACATGAGAATTTTGTCGTCGGGAACGTCTTCTGGGTAGATGTATTTACGCTCGTCAGACAAATCTTCGTTTGCGAGATAGAAGTTGGTATAAACCATTGCCAGAGAGTCGTCTCTGAGAAACTGTTCCATTACTTTCTCCACGGTAGATTCTTCAATGAAGTCATCAGGGTCGGCAAAGGCGAAATATTTACCTGACGACAGTTCTATGTTCCTTTTTTTTGTGTACTCGCTGCCCATATTCCTATCGTTTTTGTACACTTTGATACGTGCATCTTGTCCGGCGTATTTCTGCACTTCTTCTAACGAGTTGTCTGTAGAGCCGTCGTCAATGAAAATCACTTCAAAGTTCTGGTATGTCTGTGCAATGATTCTCGGGAAAAAGTCGCCGAAAAACCTGGCATTGTTGTAGTTGGCTACAAGAATGGAGAATAGGGGAGTGGTGGACATTGGTGGTGGAAATATTTGTCTGATTTGTTTATTTTATAATCCATATATTTTTTTTATCCATGGTACGTAGTATTCGCTGGTGAATTTGTCGGCACCATGTGAGTTTAGATGGCGCATATTACAAAACAATGTTGTATCTTTACAAAAGTCATATTGCGAAAAGTCTGCAAAAGGAATGTCGTTTTTATAAGCGATTTCTCGGATAAAATTTTTAAAAGAATCTCGGTTTGTGACATACTGTGATGCTTCAATGTATTCAGGAGCGTAAACAAAACTGAGTTTAATGTTGTTAGATTTGCAAATATCGATAAACTCTTTGAGATAAGCTATTTCTTCATTATGGATAGATACTTCTATTGGTTTCATGTCTGATGTTGTCCTTTTCCAGCTACTTTAGAAAGCTACAAATCCTTTTCCTTCCGCATTGCTGTTTTTATCATTATTCCTGTACCTGTTTCTCAAAATCTCCAGAAAGTACTTCCCATATCTTGCCAAAGGAATTATATAAAAATGAGTATAATAACCTTGATAATGATGTGTGTATTTGTATATATTCTTGTTGTAGAGCATATACGGAAATATCTGCCACGGAGTCCACAAAAATTTGGCATTGTCGATGGTCAGCCAATCTATTTCTAATGTTATGTATTTAGGTTTATGGCTGCAAATACGGAGATGTTCTAATAGACGTAACAACGAGATTTCTATTCTTGCGCTACTTAGTCCCAAATTATATGTTGATATGTGTAATGAGTCTTCAATAATTTGAGGATTAAAGTGGTTCATTGCCCGCGAACTTCCAAATATGAGCAAGTCTGCATTTATGTTGTTGCTATATAAATCGTTCCAACTAGAAAACTCACCTCTTGGTTCGGCAATTTTGGAAAATGGTATGTCAATAATAAGACTTACGATATATGATGATATTAATAATAGAAATATCCTAATAATAAATTTCTTCATCCCTTAAAATTGAAAGTAAATAAAATCTTGTTTTTCGCCGAAACTGAGTACTATAGCAATAATAAAAGCATAGTACATAGCCCAGCGGATAGGTGTGGGTTTGTTGACAAGGAATGATTCGATTGCGTATTGATTTTTGCGTCCGAGCCATTCTATGATAATGAAAATGGCTGTTATTGCAATAGTATCAAGATAAGTGTCTCTGAAACATAGCATTAATGATGCTGGGTGAGCTATAACGTCCGAAACACATTTTGTAATTAGTCCAACTGTCTTTTCCATACTCTCTGCACGGAAGAGTATCCAGGCAAATGTTACTAGTGCAAAGGTAATTAGCATCTGAAATAATTCTTTGAAAGATGGGAAGAAACGGTCTTGGGCAACTGTGTCGAGATTTTTACGGTTGGTTTTGCGGAGTAGGAGGGGAAGGAAGTATAGTGCGTTGAGTAGTCCCCAGAAAATGAACGTCCATCTTGCACCGTGCCAGAATCCGCTAACGATAAATATAATAAAGGTGTTGCGAATAACTTTTGCGAGCGTGGTGCGGCTGCCTCCGAGCGGAATGTAGATATAGTCGCGAAACCAAGTGGTGAGCGAGATGTGCCATCTGCGCCAAAACTCCGCTACATCGCGGCTGAAATATGGAAAGTTGAAGTTGCGCATAAGACTGAACCCGAACAGTTTGGCTGTGCCAATTGCTATGTCGGAATATCCTGAAAAGTCGCAATATATTTGAAAAGCAAACAATACTGAGCAGATAATCAAATCGCATCCTGGATAGTTGGCATAGTCGGCAAAGAACGGGTTGACACATTTGGCGCAACTGTCGGCTATAACTACCTTTTTGAACAATCCGTATAGAATTTGTTTCATGCCGTCCACGCCTTTGGCATAGTCGAAAGTTCGCTCTTTGTAAAATTGAGGAAGAAGGTTGGTAGCCCTTTCGATTGGTCCAGCCACCAATTGCGGAAAGAAACTAACGTATGCCATAAAAGCAATAAAGTCGGTGCAAGGCTCTAATTTTTTGCGATAAACGTCGATTGAATAGCTCAATGTTTGAAATGTGTAGAACGAAATACCAACCGGGAGAATTATTTCGAGCGTAGGTGCAGAAAAATCAGCTCCGAAAAATGTGAATGCTCTTGCAAAGTTGGCTGCAAAAAAGTTGAAGTATTTGAAGAAACCTAACACTCCAAGATTGAATCCGAGACTTGCAAATAGCAATGTGCGTCGTTTTTTATGGTTGTCGGTTTTGCTTAATGTCCTTGCAACAAAATAGTCAACAAGGGTAGAAAGAAAAATAAGAGCGAGGAATCGTGGATCCCACCAGCCGTAGAATACGTAACTTGCTATTACGAGAAAGGCGTTTTGCCATTTGTGTTTTTTACCAAGTGCAAACCAATAGATAGCAAATACTATTGGCAAGAATATGGCAAAGTCAATTGAATTGAAAAGCATGGTTTATTTAATAAGATGTGCTTTGATAATATTCCAATATTTTCTCCATCCGTGGCTCTGTCTTCTATATTCGTTAAGTTCATCGAGCCACGAGGCATTCCACAGATGCACCGCTACGCTGTTTTCTGTAAGGTATTTTTTATATTCGAAATTCCCTTCGGCAGTAGCTTCCAATGGTAGGGGGTAGAATACATCGGGCGGATATATTGTAGGACGATTTTCATTACACATAGTGTTCATTACCATTGTAAGGTTTTGTGGAATGGATATTTTTTGTAGGTTTTTTATGTCGAATACTAATGAATCGTATACATGCATTGCTTTTGATATAAAATTGCTGCCAGCGTATACTCCTATTATTCCTGCCGAAATAGTACTTTCGTTTTCCCTGCCGATGAATTCGGTTTTTAATAAGGAATCTATATTTTTTAGCACCAGCATATCAGTGTCCATATATACTCCGCCGTATTTATTTAAAGCCCAGATTCTTACATAGTCGGCAGCAAATGCGTATTTTTTTGCATCAAGAGCAGCTTTCACAAATGGAACATCAATTGGCGAGTTTTCTTCATTCCAAAACATCAGTTTATAATCGGGAAGGAGCTTTTTCCACGATTTGATGCATCGGCAGTCGGTTTTAGACATTTTGTTTGGTCCGAACCAACAATAGTGGATTATTTTGGGTATCATTATTCTTCAAACTTTCTAAAAAAATCAGCTCTTATCATTTTGTCCGATAAATCGTAAGCCTCTTCGGGTGTTATAGGTCGATTATGTCGCGCTACACTATCTAACAGGTTTACACCGAATCCTTTTAAACCTCTCATCTTAATTATTTTTTAATATACCGTTTCGCACAATTTTTATAATTTTGCCCGAAGTAATTGATTATTATAAAATACAATAAATTATGGCAAAAAAAGCACTCCTTATGATTCTCGACGGTTGGGGAATCGGCAACAAGGGCAAGGGCGACGTTATCTACCAGACCCCTACACCCTATATGGATTATCTTAACAACACCTATCCGCACTCGCAACTGCTTGCAAGCGGCGAAAATGTTGGCTTGCCCGACGGTCAGATGGGTAACTCT
>JAGCYI010000075.1 GCA_017960885.1 Bacteroidales bacterium | reverse complement strand
TTGGCATCAGGCGCCCATCGAAACTCAGGCTATCATCATTGAGGCGTTCGACGAGGTGGGCAACGACCAAGAAACCGTTGACCTATTGAAGATTTGGCTCTTGAAAAACAAGCAGACCAACGATTGGAAAACCACCAAGGCAACCGCCGAGGCTTGCTACGCACTGCTTCTCCGTGGCACAGACCTGCTTGCCGACAGCAAGATTTGCAGCATCACTCTCGACGGCAAGGCTGTTGACCCCAACGCCAATCCCGACATCAAATCCGAGGCGGGCACAGGATATTTCAAGACATCTTGGAGCGGCGACGAGGTTAAACCCGGAATGGGCAAGGTTTCGGTTACAAATCCCAACAAGACAGTGGCTTGGGGTGCGCTATATTGGCAATATTTTGAGCAGTTAGACAAAATCACATTTGCCGAAACTCCGCTCAAACTCTCCAAAAAACTCTTCCGTGAGAAGGTTACCGACCGCGGCACTGTGATTGAACCCGTAACCGACAACACCGAACTCAAACCCGGCGACAAAATCGTTGTACGCATCGAGATACGCACCGACCGCGATATGGAGTACGTTCACCTCAAAGATATGCGTGCATCTGGCTTCGAGCCTGCCGACGTGTTCTCCGGCTACCGTTACCAAGACGGTCTCGGCTACTATCAATGCACCAAAGACGCCTCTACAAACTTCTTCATCGAGTTTCTCCGCAAAGGCACCTACGTGTTTGAGTACCGTCTCTACGTTCAGCACCGAGGCAACTTCTCCAACGGCATCACCTCAATACAATGTATGTACGCACCTGAGTTTACAGCACACAGCGAGGGCGTGAGGGTGAATGTGAAATAATTGAAATTCTATTGGAAAATTTTGATTGTAGAGACGATGTGCACATCGTCTCTACATTTTTTTATGCACATCGTCGCTACATTTTTTTATGGATAATTTAGAATGTTTTCTCAAACCCTGCCTTTATATTTTCCGAAAAAGTTTTCATTGCTTTTTGGTTGTTCATTATGCCGCGGTAATCGGTGAAAAGTTCGGCATTGGGATAGTCAAACATCGTTGAAATATCAAGGTTGATAACCGCATTATTGTCCTGACGTTTGATTGGAATCTTTACGCGGAAATCGTTGTTGATATATTCAATCGGCTCACCGTCAGCGTTATAAACCTGTCCGCGACCAATGTGACAGTTGAAAGCGTTGATATTTTGGTCTTGATCCAAATAGAGAATATTGGTCTTCATATAATGATAGCCTCCGCCAAGATAATCAGGCCAAAACATAAGGTTTTCGGGAGGATTCTTAAACCTGTAACTGCGGTTTTGAACAGAATCCAATCCAAAGGTAAATTCCAAACTGTCAGCATTTTGAATTGAAAAATCCTCAGCGGGAATCCATTTCAAAGTGTTGGGAATTTCTACATCTACATAATGATAACTGTTATGAAATTCTTTCACACTTTTGTTGTGATAATAAACCTTTATATCCGAAACAAAATACTGCGATTGTGCCACCTGATAGGTCAACCCACGCTTAGAATGATAAATCATCTCGTTGAGTTTAAGTTGATTACCTTCGCAAGTGAAGGTAAAAACAATTCCATCTTGGGCCAAAAGTGTGGCACAAGAGAGAATTGAAATTATCATACAAAATAATTTTTTCATTGGTTGTTTAATTGATTAATTACAAAGTCTTTTGATAGTTTCTTTTAAGATATGATATGCGGGATGCGGCATATCGCCGTGGTTGTAGCCCTGCATTTCGTAGAGTGTAACATCCTTGTGACCAACGAGTTTGAGCATTCGCCAAAAATATGCCTGCTCTTCGTAACGGCCATAAAGTTCAAGTTCGCGGTCGGCAGAGATAATCACAATAGGCGGAGCATCTTTGCGGATAAAAGTCAGCGGCGCATATTGGTCGATAGTGGCTTGCAACGGCGGAATGTTCTGCAATTTGCGAATGTTATAATGAGTTATCACTTGTCCGCTGAAAGGCAGAATGGCTGCAATTTGGTCGGCGTCGACACCGTATTTGGCAAGATATTTTTTGTCAAGACCAATCATATCAATGAGATAGCCACCGGCAGAATGTCCTGCAAGAAAAATCTTTTTGGTGCTGCCGTTGTATTTTGCAATGTTTTTAAAAGTCCACGCCACGGCAGCGGCGGCATCGTCGATTACCTCGTCGATAGTAGCCTTGGGCAAAAGTCGGTAATTTACAGCTACAACGGTGTATCCGGCGTTCATCAGTTCGGCGTCGATATATTTTTCGCCACCTTCGAGACCTCCGCCGTGAAACCAAACCACCACGGGAACATCTTTGAGTTTTTCGGGATAATAGACGTCGAGTTTGCAACGCTCCTTGGCGTACTGATTGCCCGACGGTGCATAAGGAATGTCTTTAACGGTCTGATACTGAGCATTTGCCGTCAGACCAAAAGCAATGATAATTAGTGAAATTAAAAATGTTTTCATAAAAATAAAATTTAGAGTTTATAAAATCAAGTCGCCTCTTTCAGCGTAGGATTATACATCATAATTGCGTTATTTTCAGCCACTAACTCGGTGGTGACATCGCCGGTTTGGAGGTTGGTGATGCGCTTTTCGATGCGGTTGTGACGGGTGTAGCCGCCCCACCATTGAAGTTCAAAACGTTGGTCCGACTCAATGATTTCGTACTTGCTATCAGGCTGATAATCTGCGCATAGAGTGCCGTGAAGAAATTCGTCGTCGAGCCAAAGGTTGAGCTTGAAAGTGATGTCGGTGCGGTTTTCTAGTTGAAGGTCGATATAATTATAAGCGAGTGTGGCACCGCAGGCAAAAGGTATTGTGCGGTTTACATCGGGGAAAACATCAAAACTATGCCGCCAACGTTCCTTTACAGTGAGCGGAGTGTGCAGCGCCATCCAATAAATCAGGTTTCCGAGTTGGCACAAGCCGCCGCCGATGCCCGTTGCCACCTTTCCGTTGTGAATCATCATCCCCTCCTTGTAGCCCTTGCGCTTGGTAGGACGTCCCACCATACGCCAAATCGAAAACATCTCGCCGGGCTTTATCACCACGCCGTCGATTTTGGCAATGGCAAGTTTGAGGTTGGTTATCTTGTTGTATTGTAGATACATATCCACATCCTTCAACTTTCGCAACAATGTAGATTTATGCTCTATCCAAACATTCGGGCAGCGGGTTTCGCGGTTGATTTTTGAATATTTGACACCCGAAAAATGCCATTTCAAAAACCGTTTGGCAATGTAAAATTCACGTCCAAACCACCGCCGGAGAGGACTGCGTTCGATGGGTTTTTCTACATAATTAATCATAAATCAAAGGTTTAGGATGGTTTTCAATGCACTGTATATCTCGGCTTTTTTGCCCACCTTCATTGGATACGCCCTCGATGACGACGGCATACGATAAAATTTTATCACACGGTTGCAAAATTCCTTCTCCACAAAATCGCCGATTTCAGGTTTTTTGACGCCCAAAATATCAGCCACCACATCAGCCGATTTTCCGCCTGTGGAAACAATAGCTTTACAGTCAGGGATTTGCGGCAGGATTTCTTCAAGGTTCACCTGCTCCAAAATGTCGAGATTGGCATCCGAAGCATCGTTGTTGGCACGTTCAATTTCCACAGCGGTATCGTAGATGGCGATGCCTTTATCTGTAAGGAAATCAACGATTTGCTGTTGCTTAAAACACTTTTGGCTGAGGTCGATAAAATGGTTGATATCATTGAAGAAAACGATACCAAAAATTCTCCACATATCGTTCTGAAAATTAGGGTAATAGAACGGCATTTTCCAACGTTTCATCGGTGGCGGAAAACTGCCCAACATAAGTATTTTTGCACCTTTGGGCAGAAATGGTTTCAATGGATGTTTTTCGGTCATAACGGTTTATGTTTAATGCAGGGCAAAGATATAAATTTCCTGATTTAATTACTTGTTATGTTGCCAAAAGATACTATATTTGAACCGAAAACATTTTAAAAATTTACTAATTTATGAAAAAGTCTATAATTTTTACCCTAATGATGATGTGGCTGAGTAATGTAGTTTTTGCTCAGTATCAAACAGTTAAAGACATTCCTTACGTAACCTCCGGCAATAAGTATGCCTTGGAGCGTTGCAAACTCGATGTCTATTATCCCACCGACAAGAAAGATGTGCCTGTGGTGGTGTGGTTTCACGGTGGCGGT
>JAGCYI010000074.1 GCA_017960885.1 Bacteroidales bacterium | reverse complement strand
CTCACTTTTCCCGAAGGCATCCGCTCCATTGGCGACGGCGTTTATCAAGATTGCCACCTTTTGGAAACCATTTCGCTCTCGTCCGAAACCGAAAAAATCGGCAAATCAGCCTTTGAAAACAGCAAATGGCTTCGTACTGTTACCAATTCAAAATCAGTTACTTCCATCGGTGCAATGGCGTTTTCGGGCTGTATATCATTGCAATCCATCGACCTCTCCGACAATCTCCGCGAATTGGGCAAACGCTGTTTTGAGCATTGTTGCAACCTTCAAGAAATTTACCTATCCACCCAACTCACCACCATCCCCGAGCGAGCCTTCTTCCGCTGCAAATCGCTGAAAAAAGTGGTTATCCCACCATCCGTGCGAGTAATTGAGGCAGAGGCATTTGCATTCTGCGAGGCATTGGAAGAAGTGGTGATTAGTAAGGAAACAGAAGTGGCAGATGGAGCGTTTGGGTATTGCGAGATGGTGAGGATGGTAATTATTCCGTAGTGTCAATATTCCCGAAATCAAAGCCAAAGGATTCGAGGCATTAGAGAAGTTGTTTAATAGGTATAGGAATGTGTAGGATGAATTTTCGGAAAAAGTCCCGATTTTGTTTCTCTCTTTTCAAAATCTTTCATTTTTTTATCATAAAAGTTTTAATTTTGCAGCGTTAAATATTTCATCTTTTTTATGAAACCAATAAAACACGCAATCATAGGTCTGATTTTGCTTGCACCATTATTGTTTTCAGGGTGTTTAACGGCAAAGTATTTTGATGAGGTTGTCAGTTATGGACGGTACGATTACTGTCTGAAACCATTTGAACTTTACAACCACGGATATTACATCGGAACGCAGGATTATAATGGCAGTCAGTACGATGTCTTTGTGTTCAAGAATCTCATAAAAACAGACAGCGACAAGTACATCAAGATTTTACTTCCGCATAACGAAGAGGATTGGCATTGGCACGATTATCACTACTACCGAATTCCGCGTAGGGCAGGGGACATTCCTTGGCTTGACAATGGCGGCACACCACAAGAAAGTGAATTTTCCAAATCTGAAAAAGTGCCTGCCGAGGGTGTAATTGTCAGCGAATGTACAGCCGAGGATTTTGATGAAGAAAAGAGCCTCGCCTTTGCTCACATTTCTCCTGCATATATGAATAAAAAAGTCCTGTTTTTGACAAGTGAGTATTATTTTTCTACAAATAAAACATACCAATTCGCTTTTTTCGTCTCGCAAAAAGATGTGATGAAAATTTATCACAAAAGGCGTTCTTTTCCGCTATGGGTATTTACCGTTTTTGGTTACCCCGGGCCAATTTTGTTGGATACGGCTATTTTGCCGTGTGAAATATTCATTTGGTATATCTTTAATCATAATTAACTGAATAAAAAATGCGCTACCGTACTCTTGGAAATACAGGTCTTCGTGTCTCGGAACTTGGCTTTGGAACAATTCCGATTTTGAGCGGGTCGGTGCCCGTGTTGCCGGCGTATTTCAGCCCCGACAACAACACGGCGATTGCGATTATGAAGAAGGCTTTCCTCCACGGTTGCAATTTCTACGACACCGCAATCCCCGAAGAGTACGGCGACGCGGAGCATAAACTCGGACTCTTTGCCAAGACCATCGACCGCAAAAAAATAATCATTTCCGACAAAGCACGTTTTTACAGCGGCGGCGACATTTATCGCGAGGTTATCCGCTCAATCGAAAACCTCGGTACCAATCCCGACATCTATTTTGTGCATCAGGTGGACGAAAGCAATGCCGATGAGGTGTTTGGCAAAGGCGGTGCTCTCGACGCCCTCTACGACCTCAAACGCGAAGGCAAAATTGGTTTTACCGGCATAGCCTCACATTATTATAACGTGTTGTATCGTGGCGCAATGGATTCGCGTGTTGACGTGTTGCAGGGCAGTGGCAATATCCTTGAACGTGGTATGCTTGACCGTATCAAAGAGGAACCGGCTTTCGTTGGCAAAGGATTGATACTCAACAAAGTATATGCGGCGGGACTTTTGATTGGTCCGTTCACCCCTGCGGAACTCATCGGTGGAATTTTGGAATATCCCTTTTCGTGCGCACTTTTGGGCATTGGTACATTTGAACAGGAATCCATCGCCTTTGAACACGAACACGAGGTGCTGCATTTTTCGTTTGATGAGGTTTTGCAGCGTTTGCGAAAAACCTTTGAACCAATTGGTTGCACACGTTGTCAACGGTGCGTCTGTCCACACGGACACGAGATTCACACGTCATTCCGTCAGTTCAATTACTACAACCTCGGCAAAGAATTTTGGGCAATCAACAAACTCAATATGGATCTCCGTGAAACCTATCATCACTGCCTCACCTGCACCCATCACAACTGTATGAAACACTGCCCGCAACGTATCTATATTCCCGAAGAAATCGAGCGGATTTATGAGTTGGTTAAGGCGTTTGGAAGGGTGTGTTAATAATTGCTAAATCTGGAAAAATTATTATTTTTGCAGCAAACAAAAACGGCTATGACAAGAGAGTTAAATATAAAAACTATAATTCTTTATATGTTGATATTCATTTTCAACATAAACAAAGGAATCGGACAAATTAGCGATTTAGATATAATTGTTCCTGCTGGACTTAATGGGAAGTGTGGTTTTATCGATAAAAATGGAGATTGGGCGATTGACCCTCAATTTGCCGACTGTGGACTCTTTTCTGATAATGGGTTGGCAAGTTTTTACATATCAGATATTCCCGAAGAAGATCTTTTTGTGATGTTTTACTATGGGTATATCAATAGAAAAGGAGAAATAATCATAGAACCACAATTTAACAATGCTGAAAAATTCCTTAATGGATTAGCAATTGTTGATATAGACGGTAAATTTGGTTACATCGACCAAACTGGTAAAATAGTTATAAATCCGCAATTTGACGGTGCAAGTGATTTTGCAGAATATGGATTGGCTGTGATTAAAATAAACGACAAATGGGGATATATTGACAAAACAGGTAAAATTATTATCAACCCTCAATTTGATGAGGCAGGGTTATTTAAAAATGGTTTGGCTCCTGTAAAAATAAATGATAAATGTGGTTATATAGACAATAGTGGCAGATTAGTTATTGATTTTCAATTTGACTCTGCTGGTGATTTTTCAGATAATGGTTTGGCATTAATTAGATTAAACAACAAATATGGATTTATAGACAAAACAGGTACAATGGTTATTAAACCACAATTTGATTTTGCTGAACCGTTTGCAGAAAACGGCTTGGCTGCAATTGAATTTGATGACAAAGGGGGGTATATTGACAGAACTGGTAAGTTTGTTATTAATCCACAATTTGAAGAAGTCTTGTCTTTTAGTAAAATTGGATTGGCTCGTGTTAAACATAATAACAAATGGGGATGTATAGATCAAAACGGTGATATTATTATTAATAATCTATATGATTATATTTTAATATATGATAATATAATTTTTGTGAAGCAAAATCGAAAATGGGGAATTATTGATCAAAAAGGTAAATTAATTTCTCTACCACAATTTGATTGGGTTATTGATATAACAGCATCTATTCATTTAGTTGAAATGGAATTTGAAGATCCTACAATAGTCTTTCATTGAGTTATCATTTACTTGCTTTATTTGTCCAATCCTCCGCCTCTTTCCGCGTCTTAAAAATAATCACTTTCTTATCCGGATATTTTGCAAATAGCGAAAGTAAAACCGGCTTGTTTTCGGAGTCATATTTTTGTATGTAGGCAACTAAATCTTGATCCAATTCATAATCAATCCACGGCATATCTTGGCGGTGTTTGCCGAGGCGTTGATTGAGACCTTGCATACAGATATTAATGTCGAAATCGAGAAAAAACACAGTATCACAAGCGGCAATGCGCACCTCGTATGT
>JAGCYI010000073.1 GCA_017960885.1 Bacteroidales bacterium | reverse complement strand
GACATAGCCTACGCCACCACCGACGGCTATCCCGACCAATTTGGCGGCGAACGTCAAAAGAGATTTTACGTGGCAAATTTTGAAAGAATCCTCCTCAAATACTGCCACCTCACAATGATAGAGCAGCGTCAAGCGTTGGAGCAAACCTTCCTCGAATGGAAAGGCGACTACGAACAAACCGACGACGTGCACGTGCTTGGAATTGTGCTATAAGGTGATTATCTCAGCCCCTCACGCTCCTTCTTGGTCAATTTCTTCACAACTTCGTCGTACGAATGGTCAACAAGTTCGAGAATCAACTTATCGCCGGCGTCGCTGTTAAAATGGATTTGGTTCCAAAACTTCTTGTTCCAATGGAATGCGCCTTCGATGGCAGAATATTGTTCGCGGAGAAGGACTGCACGTTCGGGGTCGCATTTCATAACGGCAAGTTCGGGATTGCTCATTGCTATGCACGCAAAAATCTTGTTGCATACACGAAACGTCAGCAAATCCTCGTCAAAAGGGAAATCCTCTGTAACACAAGGCTTTGAAAGGCAATATTCACGAAATTTTTCGATGTCCATTTTTGTGGGTTTTAAGCGTTACTCAATAATATTCATTGCAATCACTGCGCAGGCTTCGGCGTCGGCGAGGGCGTGGTGATGATTGGTAAGGTCGTAGCCAAAATATTCCGAAACGGTATGCAGTTGAAAATTAGGTAGTTTGCCTTTGAGCACACGGCGCGACGCTTGAAGAGTGCAGTAAAAATCATAGTCGGGATAGGTCATTCCATAAGTGCGGAAACAGGCTTTGAGACAACTCTCATCAAAAGGCCTGTTGTGCGCCACAAGCGGAAGTCCCTGAATCAACGGTTCGAGCCGCTGCCAAACATATGGAAACACCTCAGCGTCGTCGGTATCCTCTGCTGTGATACCGTGCACAGCCACATTGTAAAAACTGTAATAGTTAGGTTCGGGCTGCACAAGACTGTAAAAACGGTCAACAATCTCACCGTTGCGCACAATCACCGAGCCAACGCTGCAAACACTTGAACGACAACCATTTGCTGTTTCAAAATCTATGGCTACAAAATCTTTCATAATGTTACAAAGTTACATAAAATCTTCATTGATATGCAAATTTTTTGATACTTTTGCTGTTGGAAAAACGCTTTTTTTATGCTCGACCAAGCAATATTTGACACACCAAATTATGTAATAGACATTTTTCCGTTGCAGATACCTTCGCAACGGAGCAGGGCTTTTTTTGCGGCAGAAAAATTCTTTCTACAAGAGCCGCATCTACATCTTATCCGCCAAAAATTTGCAAGGATGATTGTTATGCTCGGTTGCTATTACGACATAGTTTTAGAACACAACAACCAACAACAAGAAAACCCTTCGCCCGAAATAGTTTTCAATACAATAACAAACTGTAAATCAAACGATTACTTAGCATTTTTCTTACCTCAACAAAATTGCGCCATCACTTACAGTGGCGACGATTTGTATATGACACTTTACAACCCCGATGATACTTTGGCAAACCTTTTTGCTCAGATTTGTGGTACGGAAGGTCTGTTTTTGAGAAGATAAATAATTCTCCCACAATTGTTTTTTAGGGGTCAAATGTTGGGATAATTTTACTAAATTTAGAAGAAAATGATGGACAAATAATTAACTACACCCTCCCCATCGTCAGCATCGGTAAAATAATTGCGTATTCTTGTTGGTCGGTTTCGCAATACCAATAGAGCACAAAACGGATTTTGGCAGAGATTGGCTTATAGCCAAGTTGTTGATATTCGGCGAGTTTTTCAACAAACTGACGCGAATAGTTCAATACCGCATTGCCTTGATAATGAAGATAATCGAGAGAAGACACATCGAGCGAAATGCCGCTGCGAAGGGTTAAGATTTGAGATTTCAAAGGCTTGAAAAAGTTGAGATGAATATCTTTGTGAGTGAGCGCAACTATCAGTTGTTCTGGCTTTTGATATTCAGTATTATCGATTTGAAAATTGGTTGCAGAGTTGTCAAAACTATCGAGAAAAGCACCCTTGTAATGAATGTATAGATGATTTTTGGCACGTGTAAAACCTACGTACAAGCGGCGTTTATCTTCATCGGTACTAACATTCAGATTATTAAGATACATAAAAACATTGTCGAACTCACGTCCTTTGGCTTTGTGAATGGTGGAAACAGTAACGGAAGCATTGTCGGAACGGAAAAAATCTTCTAACGAAGATTCCGCCATAAAAACCTGAAAATCAGATAGATATTTATCCTTGTAATTTTCCTCAAAAATACTTATAATAGTGTTGACAAGATAAAGGCAGGCGCTCTGTTCGTATTTCTCTGACAATAAACGTTTTGCATCGTCCCAAATCTCTTGGCTAATTTTAGGGGTTTGCAGATTGTTTTTAATGGTGGATACAAAAAAACGTAGTTCTGCAATGTTAGAAATATCAAAACCATCGTTGCTCTGAATCAGTTTGCAGCGGATTTTGTGATGACGCAAAACGCCCAAAATGGCAAGCGCCTCTTGGTTGGTTGAAGTAAGAACACATTTAGAACCGCCTTCCTTGCAGTTAATCAGGCTGTTGACCAATGAAGTTTCAAAACCTCCGCTACAATTATGCTTAACAATATTAACACTGCCGTTTTCTTTTCGTTTCGACACAACAGGGATTGTTTTCATACGCTGAGTGATAGTGGCGGCAAAACTATTAGCAAATTCAACTATCTGATTAACAGAGCGATAATTATCTACCAAATTGTATTGTTTTGCACCATAATCAGTAATCAATTTTTGAAAATATACCGACGACGAACCACGAAACTGATAAATATTTTGATCGTCGTCGCCAACGGCTATAACTCGCAGATTATCATTATTTTCGATCAAAGCCTTAACCAAGTTGAACTCATCGGCATCCATATCCTGAGCCTCGTCTATAACAAGCACTTTTTTGGTGATTTTGTTTTGCTCAACTTCGTGATTAATAATCATTTGCGTAGCCTTAGAAACAATATTCTGCGCGTCCTCGATTTTGCCGATTTGTCCCACAAGGTCGAAACAATACGAGTGGAATGTTTTGATTTCCAAAAACTTGGTTGCGTTGCCGATAAGTTTCTGCAAACGTTGGCGAAACTCAATTGCCGCCGCCCTCGAAAATGTAAGCATCAGAAGTTGCTCGTGCTTAACGTCTTCCATCAAGAGCAACGACGCAAGTTTATGCACAAGCACACGGGTTTTGCCACTACCCGGACCTGCCGCTGCCACAATATGCGGCGAAGTGCTGTCGTCGATTATTTGTTTTTGAGTAACCGACAATGTATCAAACAGTTCGCGGTATTTTTTCGGAGTTATATTTCGCTCTATCTCTTTAAGACGGTCGGCAGTAAAGTATTTTGAAAGAAACTTTTTGTAATCAATATTAAAATAGTCGTTTACAAACTGTAATGCAGCATTATAACTTTTTACCATCATATTGGCAAATTCGCCTACAATGTGTATCTGCTCTATCTTGTGGCGGTAAAACTCTTCCATTTGACGGTAGTCCTCTTGGGTGTATTGTTTCTTGCGGTCAAAATTCAAACGGTTGATATTCAAACCCATATAAAGCACAAGGAAACCGCCTTCAAGT
>JAGCYI010000072.1 GCA_017960885.1 Bacteroidales bacterium | reverse complement strand
GGCAGCAACCACGAAGGAGCCCAAATCGACCTTCTCATCGACCGCAACGACAAAGTAATCAACCTTTGCGAAATGAAATATAGCGACACTCCTTACGCGCTCACCGCCAAGATTTTCAACGAATTACAGCGAAAAGAAAATATTTTCAACACGGTAACACACAACACAAAGACAATCCATCTTACAATGATAACCACATTTGGCATCACACACAACACCTACGCCAACAAAATACAATCGCAAGTTACACTCAACGACCTATTTGCAACATCATAAAATCTTTGTCTATCAAGCAAAAACTTGCAATTTTTACTCTCCCACCACCCATTCTCTGCGGAAATCTCACATAAAAAACCAACATTTCCGCAGCAAATCGCCCAAAAATCACCGATTCACTGCGGAAATCTCACATAAAAAAGTGAGATTTCCGCAGAATATCGAAAATAGTAATTCATCAAGCAAGCCGTTTGGAAAACGGCATTTCTGTAACCCCGTACATCGTGAGATGTGCGGGGGGATGAAAAATAGAAGAGTATCAATCATAATCTACGCTATAACACACTCACTCATTATCGCGTTCGTCATAATCAAAAGATACTATGTCAGAATCATGAACTAAATCTCTAATTCGTATAAGAGAGACTTTATGAATATCATCAGGAATAAGATCCCTATCAGTAGTTACACTATATTCTTTTCCCACACCATCAGCGATTGCAATGGAATATATAAATTGACCAATAATAATATCAGCCCAACTTCCACCATTTTGAACAGAAAAACTCTCAATCAAATCCTTATTGAGAATTAATTCGCAACAATCATAAATTGTATATATCCTTAACCATTTTGACATAACTATATAATCAAGTTAATTTCAACCTCTATTATTCCAGCAACAATTGTCCAAAATGCTATATATCATTATCAGATAGAATTCGACATATTGTTCTTAAAAGAATTAAATTGTATCTTTATACAAAGCATAAAGTAACGCCTTATTTTATATGTCCGCTGCCCCGCCCGCCCAAAGGCTTTCAGCGAAGTCAGCGTTACAAAGATACAAAGATTTTATTTAAGTGTGGATTTTATGGAAGAAAAATTATTATTTTCTAAAAATGAGACTTTAATAAACCCTCAAACGGGCGGAAACTGCCTCAAAATACAAGTTTCCGCCCGTTTGAGATTTTTTATATCATTAGATTACAGCATATTATATTTTCACAACTCAAATTTAACTGATGTTAATTTTCGTTAATACACACATTGTAACATCACTGTCTAATAAAATCTTAATTCTCAATTTTTTTCAAAAACTCATCCAACCCAATTACATTGATATACGGGAAAGGGAGTGTTTTAAGAATATCAAAATGAGAATCTTCTGAAACAATAACATCCGCACCGGCGGCAAATGCACAATCTACAAACTTATTATCATCAGGGTCGGTTGTAATTATACCCATTCGAAAATGTGGATCAACAAATTTTACATTAGATTGGTTGATAAGCAATAATACAACATTTTCGGCTATTCGGGCAGTGGTTTGTTGCTCAATAATTTCTTGATATTCCTCTAAAATTTCGTTAGAGATGCATAAAACGAACCTCTTTTCAAGAAAAGCATCCCATATAGGACGGTAAGGACTCTTCTTGGAAATCAACTGAATAAGGCAATTGGTATCAATAACAACCGGACGGTTAAACATAATTACTCATATTTAGTCCGCAAATGTTTTCCCCTCAACTCATTGAGTTTTTGTTGATTAAATTTGCCAGAATTCCACAACTCATCCATTTCAATATCGATAAGGGCGGCATAGAATTTCGACAATTGCTCTTTTAGCATATCAAGCGTTTTTTCGGTCTTGATGTGCGATGCCATATTCAATAGGTGTATTTGACCCTGTGTTAATGTAACTGGTTGCATAATGGTATCTTTTGTTTCGCAAATGTAATGATTATTGTTTACCTCTCCAAAAAAAATTTGCTTTTCTAAAAATTTCTTTGTAACTTTGGCAAAATATTAAATACGGAGGCAAAAAAATGTTAGATTTTAAGAAGTATAGTTCTATCGAAAATTCTTTCGATAATGAGTATATCGACAAGGTTAGGCAGTATACCGACCCGAAACTGATTTACGTGGTGCAGGAGAAGGTGCACGGTTCTAACACTAGTTTTATCACCGACGGCAAAACCATCAAATTTGCAAAACGTACCGCGCTTATCGGCGATAACGAAAAGTTTTTTGATTATGAAGAATTGCTTGAACGATACTCCGATAAGGTTAAGAACTTATACCAATTGATTAAGAAAGATTATCCCGAAATCGACTACATAATAGTTTTCGGCGAGTTTTTCGGAGGTTACTATCCGCACAAGGAGGTGAAGAAAGACACCCGCTTTACAGCAATCCAAAAGGGCGTTTGCTACTGTCCGATGCACGAGTTTTATGGGTTCGACCTCTTTTTAGTGTCGGAGAAAAACGACATCCACCAATATCTCGGCGTAGAAAAATGCAACTCGTATTTTGAAAAAGGTGGCTTCTACTATGCCCGCACGCTGTTTCGCGGCACTTTGGACGAGTGTCTCAAATATCCCAACGACTTTGAAAGCACCATCTACAAGGAGTTCGGCTACCCAAAAATCGAGAACAACATCTGCGAGGGCGTGGTGATACGTCCCGAGGTGCCCACATACATTCCCGGCGGCATCCGCGTGATGATCAAAAACAAGAACGCCAAGTTTGCCGAAAAGAAATCCGAAAAACGCCAACCCAAAGACCAAAAACCGCCGGTGGTGTTTACCGACAATTTCAACAAACTGATCGAAAAAGCCGACCTCTACATCACCGAAAACCGTTTAGACAACGTTATCAGCCACATCGGCGAGGTGCACATCCCCAAGGAACTCGGCAAATTGCTAGGAATGTACTCCAAGGACATCATCGAAGATTTTCTAAAAGAGAACTCCTCAGATTTTTACAATCTCGACAAAATGGAGCAAAAATCATTCACCAAGCAAGTTAACCAATTGGCACTCAAAGTTATAAAGACAAAATATAAAATGCCTCAATAATAAAAATGATTATGAACACAAAAAAAGGTCGAATTCTCGTAGTTGACGACAACGCAGGCATACGTTCCACGCTAAAAATATTACTTCCAGCGCATTTTGAGAAGGTGGAGGCTATCCCCTCCCCTGCCACGCTCATTTCGCAGTTAGAAAAATTCAAGCCTCACGTGGTGCTGTTGGATATGAATTTTAATACCAACATCAACACCGGAAACGAAGGTCTGTTTTGGATTGGCGAAATCAAAAAAGCCGCTCCAAAAACCGAGGTAGTGCTGTTTACAGCCTACGCCGACGTGCAATTAGCAGTGGAAGGAATGAAAAAAGGCGCGTTCGACTTTGTGGTAAAACCTTGGGAAAACGCAAAATTTATTGCCACACTATCGGCAGCACGCGACAAAGCGTTAGACCAAGAAAATCCAACTATCGCAACATCAGCCAAATCCGAAAAATCGTCGGGAATGTTTTGGGGAACTTCTCCTCAAATGGAAAATATCCGCCGAAACATCGAAAAAATTGCGCCCACCGATGCAACTGTCTTAATCACAGGCGAAAATGGTACAGGTAAAGATGTATTAGCCAACGAAATACATAAACTTTCGGCTCGCAGCGGCAAAAAAATGATTGCCGTTGACGCCGGCGCTCTCACCGAAACTCTTTTTGAATCAGAACTTTTCGGACACGTTAAAGGCGCATTTACTGATGCCAAAGCCGACCACGAAGGCAAATTTGAACTTGCTTCGGGTTCAACGCTGTTTTTAGACGAAATAGGTAACATTCCGCTGCATCTTCAAGCCAAACTTTTACGTGCAATTCAAAACCGCAAAATTACCAAAGTGGGTGATTCTAAGGAGATTCCAGTAGATATACGTCTGATTTGCGCCACCAATATGAATTTGGAAAAACTCGTTTCCGACGGCACATTCCGCGAGGACCTTTATTACCGCATCAACACGGTACACTTGCAATTACCCCCACTGAGAGAGCGTCCCGACGATATTCTACCGCTTTCTGAACGGTTTATTGCAAGTTTCAACACCAAATATCACCGTCACGTAAAAGGCATTGCACCCGATGCTGTGCTTACATTGCGCAAATATCCTTGGCAGGGCAATATCCGCGAATTGCAAAATGTGATAGAAAAGGCTGTTATCCTTTCAGATGGAGATACTCTCAAAACCGCTGATTTTCAGTTAAATCGCGCAGCAATGCAAGACGCCGCTACATCTGCCCCCGCACCCGAAAATTTGGAATCTGCCGAAAAACAGGTTATCCAAAATGCTATGACAAAGTTTGGCGGCAATCTTTCGATGGTTGCCAAATCGCTGAATATCAGTCGTCCAACGCTTTATAGTAAATTAAAGAAATACGGAATTTAATTCATAATTCATAATTCACAATTCACAATTCATAATTCATAATGCATAATGCATAATTAGAGAGACTAATTCGTAATTGATTTGGAATTAATTATTTACATAGTAATTGCGTTAATAGTTGGAGCGGGCATTGGAGGATTTATCACCTTCCGCAGGGCTGCTACCAAGGTTAATTTTTTGATGGACGCGATGGAAGATGGCGAGATGAATTTCCGTTTTAAGGAGACCAACCGCCTCAACAAAGCACTCAACCGTCAGAAAACCATCCTTGAAAAGCACCGTCAGGAAAACGAGGCAGAATCGTGGTCGAAACTTATCCGCGTGCTCACTCACGAGATTATGAACACCGTTACGCCTATTGCCGCCCTCAGCGAAAGTCTTGCGCAAGACGACACTCTCGACACCAAGGCAGGCTTAGAAACCATTGCTCAATCGTCGCGCGATTTGATAAACTTTGTAAATTCGTATCGAAGTCTATCAAAAATTGCCAAGCCGGTAAAGCGTCCCATAATGGTAGACGAACTGATAGCCAAGGTGATAGAACTAACCTCAACCGAAACCGAACAACACGGTGCACGCTGCACCTACCGAGCACTTTCGCCCGACATTCTTCTTTATGCCGACGAGGGACAGATTTCGCAAATACTTATCAACCTGATTAAAAACGCTTTCCAAGCCGAATCCACATTGATAGAGATTACCGCCGAAATTTCTCCAAAAGAAGAAATTCTAATAAAAATATCCGACGACGGCGTACCCATCAGCCACGAAAGCAAGGAACAAATCTTCATACCTTTTTATACCACCAAAGCAGGCGGTTCTGGCATTGGTCTTAGCCTTTCGCGCCAAATTATGCGTCTCCACAACGGCACATGAGACCTCCTGCAAAGCGACAATCAGAGAACTACGTTTATGCTGAAGTT
>JAGCYI010000071.1 GCA_017960885.1 Bacteroidales bacterium | reverse complement strand
GCGTTCAACCCCTTATACTTATCGTAAATATTGTAGATTTGCATAAACTCATCTATCGTAATTGCGTGGTTGCCAATCGGTTTGATGATTTCTACGCCCGGCATTCCGTAGGCATACAATTTATTAGTAATATTGATGAATACCCAAGGACAACTATCATAATACCCCTTATGCCAAGCGTGTTGAAAATGATTTTTATCCAACCATTTATAAAACGGAGCATCCATATCTGATAGCGAAGGGTCTTTAACCAAAAACGCTTCGGGCTTGATACGGCTGATGATGGGCTTGCCGAGATCTTTGTCGTAATAGTATGGGTGTTTGGATTTGGGCATAATGGGAGATGATTATTTGATAAGTGTTTCTTTGCCAATCAACTGTTTGAGTTTTGCGCCAATTTGTTCGTCGGTGTATATGTTAGTCCAATGTTGTTCAAATACTGGATTGTTTCGGTCGGCAGAACCGTTGGTATCCACGTCAAAGACAACGAGGCGTTCTTTGTCGCAAATAGCCATAAGTTTGGAGCGAAGCATACGCGCATACGACAGACATTGTGAAAAAGCATTGATGCGTTCTGCCATCGGAGACATATCTAATTTTGCTTCAATCACCAACGGTGCCGATGCAAAGTGTTTTTCGCCTTGCGGCAAAAATACGAAATCAGGAATCGCTTTCAATCCGCGTCCTGCTTTTTGCGACAATTGTCGTGTGTAGTCGCTATCGCTGTAACCAAGACGGTGGAGAATAGGAATGAGTATTTTCTCCTCAACGTCTTTTTCAATCTTGATTTCGCCAAAATCCATTGCGGCTGTTTCAAACAACTTTGGAAACATATCTACATTATCACCTCGCTCCTTCACATATCGGATTATTTCGGAATAGTCTTTGGGTGATAGTTCCACACCATTTACACCTTGCAGGTTTTTCCTGACAATTGGAATTTGCGACAGGTAAGCATCTTCTCGCAGTTCCTTGATTGTTATTGGTGGAATTTTAACACCTTCGCATACTGTTGTGCGGCATTGGTAGTAGTCGAACGGATTGAAAATGCCGTCAGTGTTTGCTCTCCAAACAGAGTGTATACAACTTCGTGGCGAACGGCAATACATTACAATTAAATCGCCGCGTTTGGTTTTCTCATTGCATTGCCATATCTGTTCAGGATTATCATCTGTTTCTGCGCCAAGTGTGTCAAGAAACTTGAAATCGCCCGGTGCTGCACCCACAAGCCAAACATTTGTCGGGTTTGGAAGTTCGGTAGGTTTTGGGGAATTAACAAGCATTGGCGCAAAATCGTAGAGACAAGCGCAAAATTCTGCATCCAAAAGGTTGTTTTCTTTTTGAAAATCGTTCCAAACTTGACAAATATCCCAGTAATACATCATATACTGTTTGTAGTCCTTGGTGCGTGGTATTGGTGGCAAATCAATGCCCAGGACATCGCAGTTTCGCATTATAATTGGAAACTGTGTTTGATAAAAAAGTGGTTTATACATTGATGGATTGTTGATGTATAATGCCATTGATAAAAAGTCAATCCACGCATTTTTTTCGCGGTAACGATTGCTTGGCAAAAGAATATTGTCTTCTTGAAATTTGAGTTCGCCTTTTTCATCAACTATGTAGCCTACTATATCAAAGTCAGTAATAAATTTCTCGAACTCTTCACGTGTAGTTGTCTGTTGATGAGGCGTTTTCATACAACTCACATTTACTTCAAAAGTGATGAAGCCATCACTGTTGTAATCAGATGGAAAATCACTGCGTTTCTTTTCCATATAATTTGCAATATCTTGGATTTTATCATATTCGGGATCACTTCCTAAATTGAAAAGGGCTATTGCCTTTTGTCCTTGTTCTGAATTTTTGTAGAGATTCCAATTTTCTGAATTTAGCATAATTTGGTTGTTTTTTAGTGGTTAACTAAATGATAAGCGTCTGAAATATTTTAAAACAAAGTGTTTATTTCCTCAATTTCTGAGATAGGAACCAATTCAAACTCTAAATCTGCGTAATCAATTCCTATATGGTCAAACAAATATCTTAAACACTGCATTTTGTCTTTTGTAGAACTTGATGTTCTCACATAACAGTTTTCAGCGAATGGAGAGAAATAGTTTTTTGAACTGTTTGAGAAGAAAATTTCGTTTTTGTAGCATAACTGAATAACACTATCTTTATGTTGATTGTATATTAATTTGCACACAAGAATTAACATATCTTTCCAACTTGAAGTGTCTGTTTTCTGTCCCGAATAATAAAAGGCCGATATATTTCTATTAGTGCATATATCATCAACATCGTCACCTTCAAAACTGATAGTATCAGCAGGTTTTTCAGTTATATCAGTGGAAATCATTGGGAAAAGTTTCAAAAACCTTTCTGTTAATATGTTACAACGGTCTATCAGTTCTTCTTCTGTCCATTTTTCCCTATTTTTTACAGATTCAGTTAATTTGAAAGCAGATTTATTCAAACCGATAACCTCTTCTCCTTTGGAATCTAAAAAACCGTCGCGTTTTTCTGCAAACGACCTATTTCCATAATTGGAATTGTACCCTGTGAGGGTAAGATTTGCAAATGTATGTAAATACCGTTCGTGTATCATTTCCCATTCGTTACCCAAAGCATTTTTCCATTCCTTTGTCAAGGTTTGGGGCATAATGTGTTCTATTGAAATAGCATTATCTTTCATACCATTTACCACATCATTGTGGTATCCTTTTTCGTTTCCGTTTTCCATTCTTTCAAACAAGAAATATTTGTATTCCAACGGTATACGATATATTTGGCGAGTTTGAAAATTATCACGTATTTTAATGTCGTTAGGAAACATACTATTGCCTAACTTTTTAAGAAGAACAAATTTTAAAACATCTGAATAATCCGATGAAGATTTACTATTTTTATCGATAAACTTGATGATGTCGTACTGTAACGTGCTGAAAACTTTATTCAAAGCATTGGTAGGAAGATTGCAGATTATACGACGTGCCAAATAGTTTTCAATTATGTCAAACACCTTGATTTCAGATTCCACAGAAAGGTTGTTGTCTTTTGAATACTTCATAAAGCCTAAATAATATGGCATTACAGTTGATGTTCCGACAGTATTGAGTTCTTTAAATTTGTATTTCAAATAAACGTCGTTTGTTTTCTCATTTTTGAATATATCGTAAAACTCAGCATATTCTAACATTTCGCGTAGAATAACCCCTCGTTCAAGTTGACTTACTTCTGCAAATTTTTTGAACTCTTTGTATAGATTGTCAATTTTGCAGATACGCCTTAGTTTTATCGTCAGATAATCCCTGATAAACATAGTTGGCTTATAGTCAGTGTAGATTTCAATCTTGTTCCAATAGTCGTTGTAATACTTTTCTTGAATGTCAGCCTGTAAAGACATTAAAAGATAGTTCCTTATTTTGTCTGCTTCTTCTAGATCCTTACCTGTGGAGTTGAGACTTTCAAAAATCAGTTGAGCATCATCGTTTTCGTTTAGTTTTATGTCGATTATCACAAGTTTTTCAATGGCATTAAGGTAATCTTCTAATTTTAGGTCGTGTTTTTTTATCCAACTTACGAATAGATTGTAATTCCTTGTTACATTGCTTTCTTTGTCGTAATCCTTTTCATCCTTAAACAATAAGGCATCAAAGGCGTTCATATCATTTTTTATTGGTTTTAGTTTTATCTTTCTGTCTGACGAATACTCATCTACTAAATATTTCCCGTATATTTTTTTTATAGAGACTTCGTTGTCGTAGTTTAATTCGCCTTTCATTGCTAATTTATATAAAGCGATGAGCAAAAGCGAAATGGTAGTTATTCGCTGCTGTCCGTCAATGATATAGATATTTGGACTTGTGAGGCTTTGTTGTTTTGACACAATGCTTCCGAAAAAATGATTATGTCTTTGTGGGTCTTTAAGTTTTATTAAATCGCTGAACAGTTGTTCGCAATGTTCTTCTTTCCAATCATAGTTTCGTTGATATAGTGGAATAATGAAACTTGAATTAATAGCAAGTATCTGTGTTAATGGTTTTTCGTGTCCTTCCATATTAATAATTTGTTTAAGTTGGTTAATAGAACAAAGCGTTAAGTAACGCCTCTTTATATATGTCTGCCTCTGCGCTTGTGGCACATCAGCAAAGCAAATATACGGCTTTTTTCGGATGGCTGTATACATTTTTGCGTGATTTTTTGATATTTTTATAACAGTGGTCAGCGACTACCCAAATCAAATCCGAACTTCACGAGAAACGAATTGGCTACCAAGTGGCAGGCGTTCCAATCGTTGATATTGTTCGATTTGCCTTTGGCGTACTCCATAGGCGAGCCTTCCCATCCGAGAGAGATGTTGCAGTGGTTGAGGCGGTATCCTGCCGAAAATGCGAGGTAGCCGCCCTCAAAGTCGAGCGACTCTTCAAAATCGCCGTAACAGTGTCCGCCACGGAAGTCCACAAACGGAGTTTTGGCTTTGTCTAAGATGTCCACGCGGATGTTGGCAAAGAGCGAAACTGAGTAATGCCCCTCGGTGTAGATATGGTTTACAAAACCGCCGCCGAGATAAAAGCGCGGGTTGAACTGATAACCGTGTACTGTGCCAATATTCAGACGGTTGGCGTTCTGCGGTCCCCAAACTGTGGCATCGGGAAGGTTGCCTTTGCAGATACCTGCCTCTATAAAACCACGGTATCCGTGTGTCAGTTGCTGCGAAAACGATGCAAACGATATGAGCATCAAGACGAGGATAATACTGATTTTTTTCATTGTATTTATTATTTTAAGGTGTTGATAAATAAATTTGTCGGTGCAAAGTAAAGGGGTGGGTGTACCATTTTGCGGTACAGGTTGTTATTTTTTTATTTTTTTCTTATCTTTGGCAAAAACAATTATTTATGTCAGCACCGAAACAATTTAGAGAATACCTTTGGCTTATCAACACTATCAAAAAAGCACATCGCATCACATTTGCCGAACTTAGCGACAAGTGGGCTGAAAGCGACTTTGGCGGCGGCGTTTCGTTGAGCCGTACAACATTCAACCGCCACCGAGATGCGGTTTTGGATATGTTTGACATCATTATCGAATGCGACCGCATTAACGGCTACGAATATTATATTGCTAATCAGGAAGTTTTGAAGGAAAACACTGTTCAAAATTGGTTGTTAACGACTCTCAGCGTCAGCAACTCATTAACCGAAAGCCTTAGCATCCAAAACCGTATCCTTTTAGAGAACATTCCTTCGGGAGGTGCTGTTTTGCAGACTGTTATAAAGGCAATGAAAGATGGTTTTATGATTTCTGCCGAATACCGCCGCTACGGTGTTGCCGAACCTAAAAAGTTTTTGATGTCGCCTTATTGCGTTAAACTTTTTCGTCAGCGGTGGTATGCCCTGTGCAGGCATCGAAACGGCTTTTTCGGTGTTTTTTCGTTGGATAGGTTTCTGCGTGTGGAATTATCCGAACAGCGTTTTGAAATTGACCCTGATTTTAATGCTGCGGAATATTTCAGCGAGTGTTTCGGCATAGTATCGGAAGTTAACGCTCCCGCTATACCAATAATAGTCAGGGCGTTTGATAGCGAGCGGTATTTTCTTCGCGACCTTCCGATTCACCATACCCAACGCGAAATAGCCACCACCGATGATTATTCTGATTTTGAGATAGTGATGCGTCCCACATTTGACTTTTCGGCGCATATCCTATCCCGTGGCATAATGCTTAAAGTAATTGAACCTCAATGGCTTGCCGACGAGATACGTGATATGCACAGAGAAGCGGCGGAGATGTATTGCGAAAAATCCTAAAATATTTTTCGGTAAAAATGCTAAAAATCCTAAAATGTTTTTTGCCTAATCTGCTAAAAATCCTAAAATGTTTAGACAGATGGCAGATTAGGATCTACCTCGTTACCGTAAACGAAATGTGCTTGCTGTACAGAGTCACGTAGAGTTTGCCATCGCTGCCGAGGGCGAACCAATAGGGGGCGGTGGCTACCAAGATATGCTGTTTCTGAACGCCGGTGTACCTGTTGAGCACGTTTACGTAGTCGGGTTTGCCCGTGTCGCCATATCCGCAGATTATCGAATTGTCGATAATTATAAAATTGCTTGAGTTGCAGGTGTTTGGCTTGCTCACCCACAGAGTTTTGTCGGTGGAGGTGTCAATGGCTACGATGTAGGCATTCTGTCCGCCGTCAAAACCGTCGAGACCCGAAATGCTGAAATAGAGGATGCCGTCCTTCACCACTGCCCACATTACCGCCTGACGGTCAACTTCGGAGCCGCGGTTTTTGGGCGGGAATGTCATATTAGATGTGTTGTAGACCTTTTTCACCTCACGCTGCGGGTCAACGAGCATAATCAAATGCGGATCTCTGCCACGTCGCGAGATGTCCTTTTCTGATTCTCCCCACGGAAGCGGCTCGGTAGAGGGAGCACGTCCGTAGATAGCCACAGGATAGTCGCCATCGTAGAAAACATCGTTGAGAGTCCAATCTCCGCTGTAAAACTCAGGCACAATGTCGGGAATGTGGTAATCCTTGTCGTCCCAACCGAGAGTGGGGTGTCCGATGATGTTGCCGAGTTTTAGTTCGGGCAGCGCAAGGGCATTGTAGTCGTCGGAAGTTTTTGAAAACGAGGTTTTTGTAAGGGTTACGGTCTTGCTTTTGCCTGCGGGAGCGGTGGCGAGAGTCTGCCCGTCGAAATTGGTCACCTCCACGGCGGAGATGGTAGTCTGATATTCAGTGCCGTTGAGGGTGTAGTTTTGCGCCTGAGCACAAACCGTTGCCGCCATCAAAGCGGCTGAGAATAATAGTTTTTTCATTGGTGTATAGTTTTAAATAAATAATTAATGATAGCAAAGATAAGAAAAAAATTTGATTTATTGAAATAAATCGTCAATTGTTACCTGCGCGGTGATTCCTCCCGAATATTCGTTTTGACGTAGGCCGTAAGTGGTTATCATTGTGGGGTGAATAGCAAAATTGGTACCTGTTTCGGCAACAAAATCAGCCTGACGGTTGCGCAATTTAACATCCTCATCTTTGGTGAGACGGTATTCGCTTTCGCTGTATTTTATTTCGCAAAGGTTGATTACACGATCGGCACGTTCGAGCAAAAGGTCTATCTGCGCACCTTGTACACTGTTTTTGCTGCGCCACGAATAGTATTGCGTTCCAATTCGGTCGATACCAAGGGCTTGTTTAATTTGTTTGATGTGCGCCATACAAACGCGTTCAAAAGCAAGTCCGTACCAAGTTTTTGTCATTGAAGACATTTGGTTGTTGCTCCAAAAATGCTCGTCGTTTACGGGTTTGGTTAAAAAAGTGTTATGAAAAATTACAAAAAAATCTGTGAGTTGGTACAAACCGTCAGTCTTTTTTACTTTTCGAGTTTTAACAAAGTAATAACGCACAAAATCACATTTAATCAAATTGCCAAGGTATTCTGAAATATGACCATTGTCGTGTTTGCCTAATGCGCTGATTATCTGTTCGCGTGTGATTCCTTGACGGCATTTGGCGAGGGCTTCGATAATTTTTAAATACGGGGCAGGGTCGCGAAACAACGAGGTAAATAGCCGCTCATATTCTCCCGACAACGCACCGTTTGACGAAAAGAAAATTCTGTCAATGGCAGTTGCCGCACTATCGCCCGCCGAAATCATATCCAAATAATACGGAACACCACCAAATGCCATATATAATTGTACGATTGACAATCTGTCCAACACCACTTTTTTGGTTTTCAAAAATTGTTCGGTTTCACACAGGGAGAACGGAGCAAGATGAATTTCGTGCGTAATGCGGTTGTGAAGTCCGCCGTGGTTGTCAATCAGATTGTTAACCATCCACGAAGTGGCACTGCCGCAGACCACGAGCATTATTTGTTTTTGTTTTTGAGCCCAAGAGTTCCAAAAATGACCTAACGCTCTGACAAATCCGGATTTAGGGGTATCAAAACAAGGTAGTTCATCAATGAAGACAACGCAACGTTTTTTGTCCAAAAGTTTCGTTTCTAACTGTTGTCTGAGCACAAAAAACGCATCCATCCAAGTTTTAGGAGTGGTTTTGTCGTAACCGATACTGCGCATTCCCTGCATAAAAGCCGCCATCTGTTCAGATTTGTCGCCGTCAATAACTCCGCTGATATTGAAGGCGAAGTTTCGTTCAAAAAACTCATCAATCAGAAACGTCTTGCCGATTCTGCGCCGTCCGTAAACCGCTATAAATTCCGCTCTATTAGAAGAATAATACTCTTTTAACTGCCGGATTTCGTCTTGTCGTCCTATAAATTTCATAACATCAACGTTTTGGTACGGAGCAAAGATACGATTAATTTCTTAAAATGCAATTATTACGCGGCGGAATTTGACATTTTTTATCAAATTACGCCGCGTAATAACAGATAAGGCGGCGGAATTTGAAGTTTTTTAACGAATTCCGCCGCCTTATTTTTAAAATTGTACATTTAATATTCCGCTAAATCTGCATTTTTTTTGCAGATATAGCGGATTATAGATGGTTAGGATTTATGCAAGGCATATTCGATGATGTCGTAGTGGTCGAAGGCCATTTTGTCTTTTTGGAGGGAGGCGACTTCCTGCCAATTGGCGTAGATGGCGTCGCTGTTGGCGAGAGGCTTGACGGAGTTTTCGTCGATGCAAACCTTGTATGCCACGCTTACAACCCATCCTCGGGGGTCGCGGCCGGCGGTGGAGGTTACTTTTACGAGGTTCTGCTCGGTGATGTTGAGCGATACCGAGGTCTCTTCCAAAAGTTCGCGGCTTGCGGCAAATTCCAACGACTTGTCAGACGGCTTGTAAAATCCGCCCGGCAAGGCAAGACAGTTGACAAATGGGTGCTCGGCACGGTTGATAAGCAAAATCTTGCTCATATCGCTGTTGAACACCAACAAATCCACGGCAACCGATGGCGCGTCGAACGCCTTGCGGTCGTATTTTTCGAGATAGATGTCCTCGCCTTTCTTGTCGTTGAGCCAACGGTCGGACATTGCAAACATCTCTTTGATGCTTCGTTCGCTGTAAAATAGCGGAATAATGCCGTAGAGGTGCGATGCTCCGTAGTCGGTGAGCATAAAAGTGTCGGAGTCGATGAACTCCATTAAGTAATTGTCTTCCAAAAACTTAATCTGAGATTTATAAACCTCGCGGAAATCCTCGTTGAAACGTTTTTGGTATGCCTTCATCGAGATAAATCCGAAGTAGAACATCACCGAGATGGCTTTGGCGCGTACCTCGTCTTTGGGCATATCGGCTATGTCGTTGATTGGCAGGATTCCACGGTCGGTGTAGTCGAAATATTTTTCTAAGCGGTGATTGTCGCAGCCGAGGTTGTAAGCAAGATAATTGCCCACAAACGACTGAGCGCCAAGACCGAAGCCCACATACGAAGTGGCGTCCACCACCCTCTTGGTAAGGTACGACGATGTGCCGTAATCGTTGGGAATCTTGCTGAACGTGTTTTTGCCGTTGTTGGCCACGTAGCCCGCCTCTTTGAGCAAGCGGTATGCTATATCGTATTGACGGTTAACCTTATAGAGCGTTACGCCTTGCGATTCGGCTTCGAGTTTTGTGCCTTTGTAGCGGTTGCGGTAGAGGGTGATAAATTCGGGATTCTGCGCGATGGTATATTTGATGGTGTTGGCAAAATCTTCGTCGCTTTGGTTGAGAAAACCATACATAAGGTCGATGTTCAAACGGTCGAAACCTGCCTTGCGGATATTCTCAACGGCTTTTTCGTAGATAGACTTAGAACCTTCGCGGCCGAGCGATTCCAACAGCGCGGGCGAAACGGTTTGAAATCCCATAGAGATTCGGTTGTAGCCTAACTCTCTCATTTTGCGGATTTTGTCTAAATCTTTGGCGGCAATCACGGGCGTTGTCTCCACGCTGAGATACATTCCGTCTTGAAGGTTGAACCGCTTGATGGCGGCGGTGATTTTTTCGAGGTTTTCGATCGAGAGATACGACGGCGTACCTCCGCCAAGGTCGTAACCTACTATGGGCTTGTCTTTTATGATTTGTCGGTAAAGTTCAATCTCTTTTAAGAGATGCTCCACATAACGGTCGGGGTCGCCCTCTTCGGGTTTGTTGAGAACAACGTATTCGCAAAACTTGCAGCGGGCCTGACAAAACGGCACGTGTACATAAAGGCAAAGTTCGTCGAGCGATTCGATGTTTTGTTTTACACAGTTGAAAATCTCTTGATTGTCGTGTAATTCGTATTGAGCCAACGAGTTAGCCCTAAGCGGATAGGCGGTGTTGCAATAGTGGTGAAACTTGATACCGCGCTCAAAAATATCTCTGCATTGCATTTTTGAATTTGATTTTGATGGTTTGTATTTAATTATCAAAAGCAAATATACAAAAATTTTTATTACTTACTCCTTAAATTGAGTTTCAATGCAATCAATTCTTCCAAATAAGCCTTGTAGTCGGCGGGTGCAACTTTGTCGACGATTTCTTGGATAAACGCCTCAATAAGAAGGTTTTGCGCGGTGGTTTCGGATATGCCACGGCTACGCATATAAAAGAGCGCCTCCTTGTCTAACATACCTGTGGTGCTGCCGTGCGAACATTTTACATCGTCGGCGTAAATCTCTAACTGCGGCTTGCTGAATGCGTGGGCGTCGGCAGAGAGAAGTATATTATTGTTAACCTGCTCGGTTTCAGATTTTTGCGAATCCTGAGCCACTTTTATCAGTCCGTAAAAATCGCTCACTCCGTTGCCGTCGACCACTGTGCGGACGGTCTGCTGCGAGGTGCATCGCGGAACATTGTGATTGATAACTGATTCAAACTTAAAACTTTCGTCTTGCCAAGGCATCAGAATTGCGGGCGACTCAAAAGCGGAATTTTTCCCAAGGAAATCAACGGTAAGGTTGGTAGCCACTGATTTTCCGGCAATTGCGGCGTTGGAAAACATCACCGTGGTGTCGCTGCCAATTTTGAAACTGATTTTGTGGTTGACAGTGGATGCGCTTGTGCCGGCGCAGCAAACATAAAACGAAAGTTTGCTGTTGTTGCCTATAACTATTTCGGTGTCAATGTTTTGAACAATCTCATCATCGTTGCCGAAAAGTATTATATAGATAAATTCCGACTCGGTGTTGTCGCCAAGACGGAGCGAATTTTTGCGGTTGACACTATTGGCTGTGAGACTGAGAAATACGCGCTTAACACCGTCGTTGTTGTCGGCGGAAAAATTGAAATCGTCGGGCGAAACCTGTGTAAGCACGTGGTCGGAAAATCTCGACAAATCCTGTTGTCTAAATCCAAAATTCATCATAATCAATTATTTATAAAGTTCGTCAGCCTGTTTTTTCAACTCGTCGTAACCTGTTTTTTCGAGTTCGAGAGCAAGGTTTTTGTCGCCGGTTTTGATAATACGTCCGTTGTAGAGCACGTGCACCACGTCGGGGGTGATGTAGTCTAAAAGACGCTGATAATGAGTGATTATGATAAATGCGTTGTCAGAATTTTTCAACTTGTTTACGCCGTTTGCCACAATGCGGAGGGCGTCGATGTCGAGTCCTGAGTCGGTTTCGTCCAAAACAGCCACCTTGGGATTGAGCACAGCCATCTGAAACACCTCCAACTTCTTTTTCTCACCGCCCGAAAAGCCTTGGTTTACAGAGCGTCCGTCGAGTTTTTTGTCTAACTCCACAAGTTCTTTTTTCTCCTTGATAAGTTTGAGGAACTCGGGCGCGGGCATAGGTTCAAGTCCGTGATAATGACGCTGTTCGTTAACAGCCGCCTTCATAAAGTTGTTGATCGACACGCCGGGAATCTCCACGGGATACTGAAAAGCGAGGAAGACACCCTCAGCGGCGCGTTCTTCGGGTTTGAGTTTGAGCAAGTCTTTGCCATCGAGCGTGATTTCGCCCTCGGTAACGGAGAAAAGTTCGTTGCCCGCAAGTACCGAAGCCAAAGTGCTTTTGCCCGATCCGTTGGGACCCATAATGGCGTAAACCTTGCCTTTTTCTATATTCAGATTAATGCCTTTGAGAATCTCCTTTCCGTCGATTGAGGCACGTAAGTTTTTGATTTCTAACATTTTTATATACCTATTATAATATATTTCGGACGCAAAGGTAAACAAAATATCTTTGAAAAAAAAATGGAATATCGCTGTATTGATGGATAAAAAAAAGAGCGGGAAACGAGACTCGGACTCGCGACCCCAACCTTGGCAAGGTTGTGCTCTACCAACTGAGCTATTCCCGCAACATTTTGAAAAAATGAAAAAATATGGAGAAAAATAGAGCGGGAAACGAGACTCGGACTCGCGACCCCAACCTTGGCAAGGTTGTGCTCTACCAACTGAGCTATTCCCGCAAATAAAAAACTATTTCAAAAATCTTTGTACCCGAGACCGGCATCGAACCGGTACTGCCATTTCTGGCAACGGGATTTTAAGTCCCGCGCGTCTACCAATTCCGCCACCCGGGCTATCCACGATAAACGTTATTTATCTGAAAAAGAGCGGGAAACGAGACTCGGACTCGCGACCCCAACCTTGGCAAGGTTGTGCTCTACCAACTGAGCTATTCCCGCATTATGTTAAAGAACTTGGTTTTCTCAAACGCGGTGCAAAGATAGAACTCATTTTCGTATCTACAAACTTTTGCCGCTGTTTTTTTGAAACTTTTTTTACAAAATTCTTTAACATTTTTATTTTCAGGTGTTAATACCTAAACTTTTTTTTAATACGAACGGGCAAACACCACACGCTGTTTTGAGGGTTTGCCTGAAATCATATCCACGCTGTCTTCCAAGGGGTTGTTTAATGGAATGCAACGTATTGTGGCTTTGGTTTCCTCTTTGATGCGTGCCTCGGTCTCTTCGGTGCCGTCCCAAGGTGCGTAAACAAAGCCACCTTTTTCGATAAGAGCCTTAAACTCGTCGTAGGTGTCGGCCTTGTAGGTGTGCTCTTCGCGGAATTTGAGGGCTTTTTGGAACATATTTTTCTGAATGTCGTCCAAAAGGTTAACGATGTAATCCTCAATGCCATTGATAGATACCGAAGATTTTTCTAATGTATCGCGGCGGAAAACCTCAATTGTGCCATTCTCCACGTCGCGCATACCAATAGCAAGACGAACAGGAATGCCTTGGAGTTCGTACTGAGCAAACTTCCATCCCGGCTTGTTTTGGTCGCTGTCGTCGAATTTTACCTCCAAACCTTTGGCTTTGAGGGCATTGATTATAGGGTCAACCTTTTGGCTGATAGCGGCAAGGTCTTCGGCTTTTTTGAAAATCGGAACTATAACCACGTGAATAGGAGCAAGTTTGGGAGGAAGCACAAGGCCGTTGTCGTCGCTGTGGGTCATAATCAACGCACCCATAAGACGTGTAGAAACGCCCCACGATGTAGCCCAAACGGTTTCTTGTTTGCCCTCTTTGTTGAGGAATTTAACGTCGAAAGCCTTGGCAAAATTCTGTCCGAGGAAGTGCGATGTACCTGCCTGCAAAGCCTTTCCATCTTGCATCATAGCCTCAATACAGAATGTTTCCAATGCACCTGCAAAACGCTCGGTGGGAGTTTTTACGCCTTTTAATACAGGGATTGCGAGGAAGTTTTCGCAAAAATCGGCATAAACATTGAGCATACGTGTGGCCTCTTCCAAAGCCTCCTCTTTGGTGGCGTGTGCGGTGTGTCCCTCCTGCCAAAGAAATTCGGCAGTGCGGAGAAAAAGACGTGTGCGCATCTCCCAACGAACCACATTTGCCCATTGGTTAACGAGAATCGGGAGGTCGCGGTAAGAGCGAATCCAATTTTTGTATGTGTTCCAAATAATGGTTTCAGAAGTGGGACGAACAATAAGTTCCTCTTCGAGTTTAGCGTTTTCATCTACCACAATGTCTTTGCCGTCGTCGGAATTCTTTAAGCGATAGTGAGTTACCACTGCACACTCTTTGGCAAAGCCTTTTACGTGTTCGGCCTCACGGCTAAAAAACGATTTTGGGATAAAAATAGGGAAATAAGCGTTTTTGTGACCCGTAGCCTTAAACATAGCGTCGAGAGCATCGTGCATTTTTTCCCAAATAGAATAACCGTAGGGCTTGATTACCATACAGCCCCTAACAGCGGAGTTTTCCGCCAAGTCGGCATTGATTACCAAATCGTTGTACCATTTTGAGTAATCGTCTGCCCGTTTTGTAACAAAATCAGCCATCTGTATACTGTTTTTTTTATAAATTCCGTAATAAAATTTTCAGATTACAAAGGAAAACATTATTTTTGACATTTGGATTATGCGCGTTAACTTTTTTTAGCATCGCACGGATTCATTTTAATTTTTATTCGCCAACAATTATAGCAAACATTTCGATATAATGATTAAAAGATGTCTAACCCGATAAAAATTTAAGACTATGATAAAGAAATTATTTTTAATAATGCTTTTGGCGGCTTTCGCAGTTACAGGCCGCGCACAAAGCGACTATTACGAGTACGACGACAACGACGGCTACGAAAACACCGGCGTTTACGAAATTGAAGACGATGTTTACGACTCGTACGAGGTGAGAATCAAACGTTTCCATCACCCCAAGACCGTTATCCGCAAAACCTACTACGACGGATTGTTTACCATCGGTGCCGCCGCCGCCATCATCACCGTGGCAGCCACACCTTATTATTGGCATCCGCTCTACTATTCGTGGTATCGCCCCGTGGTTTACCACCGCTATTACACTAACTGCGTAAGACACAGTTACTACCGCTATTCTTACTACCGTCCGGGAGTGGTGGTTTGGCACGATTACGGCTACCGCCCCGTGCACACAGTTTATCATTACGATTACTACTATCGTCCTGTGTATCATACCACTTACCACTATTATCACTACACCCCGCGCTACTACGACCGCTATGCCTACAATCACGCCCGTTGGAACGCCAACCGCTACAACTATTACCACGGCTACAACCGCCATTACAGCCCATCGTACCAACGTAGCCACTCGTATTCAAACCGCAGCAACGACTATAACCGCAGCAACAATGTAAACCGTAGCGACCATTACAACTCGCACTCGGGCACATCTAACCGCAATTCACATTCGGGTTCTACCAATCGTTCAAACGGTTACAGCAACAGCCATTCGGGTAGCAGCCATTCAGGCAGTGCCAACAGCCATAGCGGATCGTCAAACCGCTCAAACGGATACAGCAACAGCCACTCAGGTAGCAGCCACAGTGGAAGTTCTTCAAGCCATAGCGGAAGCAGCACAAGGTCTGGCAGTTCTTCAAGCCACAGCGGAAGTTCTTCGAGCCACAGTGGAAGTTCATACAACCGTTCAGGAAGTTCTTCAAGCCACAGCGGAAGTTCATCAAGCCATAGCGGAAGTAGCACACGCTCAGGCAGTTCTTCAAGCCATAGTGGAAGCTCATCAAGCCATAGCGGAAGCTCATCAAGCCGTAGCGGTAGCTCTTCAAGCCACAGTGGTAGTTCTTCGAGCCACAGTGGAAGTTCACACAGTGGAAGCTCATCATCTCATAGCGGAAGTTCTCACAGCGGTAGCAGCCATTCAGGAAGTAGTCATTCCGGCAGTAGCCACAGATAATATAAATTATTAATGGACAATAAATTAAAGATTCTATTTATAGTAAACCCAATTTCGGGCATTGGACGGCAAAAAAAAATTGAGCAGTTGATAGACCTCAATTTAAACAAAGAGCGGTTCGTGCCCGAAATTTGCTATACCCAATATGCGGGACACGCCAT
>JAGCYI010000070.1 GCA_017960885.1 Bacteroidales bacterium | reverse complement strand
TTAGTAGACGCGGCATTTCTCCTCGTTTTTCTACAAAAAAAGGTGAGGCAATCTTTAACCGACGGTCAAATGAACGTCGTCCGATTTTGCCTATTCGCTGTGATATGATAGCGGTTTCGCACATAATTATCCAATTTTATTTTTGGTAAAAATAGAAATATTTATTTAAATATACAACGACCTTGATAAAATTTTTATTTCCCCGAAATATACATCTTCTGCAATTGTTTCATTCTTGAAGATGCGAACACAAAGTCGTCTAACTCTTTGATGCCGGTGTCGAAGATGCCGCTGCTGTCGCCTTGCCAAAATTTACGACCTTTGTAGATAAAGATAATTTTGTCGCCAATCTCCATTACCGAGTTCATATCGTGGGTGTTGACGATGGTGGTGATGTTGTATTCGATGGTGATCTCTTTGATGAGGTTGTCGATGACTATTGAGGTTACGGGGTCGAGTCCCGAGTTGGGTTCGTCGCAATATAAGTATTTGGGATTCAGTGCTATGGCGCGGGCAATGGCAACGCGTTTTTGCATTCCGCCCGAAATTTCTGACGGATATTTGTCGTTGGCATTGGTGATGTTTACACGTTTGAGACAGAAATTGGCACGTTCGCGGCGTTCCTCGTAACTCATAGTGGTGAACATTTCGAGGGGAAACATCACGTTTTCTTCCACAGTGTTGCTGTCGAAAAGTGCGCCGCCTTGAAACACCATTCCCATCTCCTTGCGAATTTCTTTGCGCTGTTTTTCGTCCATATTTGAAAACGAGCGTCCGTCGTAGAGAATGTCGCCCTTGGATACTGAGTGCAATCCCGCTATACATTTGAGCAACACGGTTTTACCCGAACCGCTCTGTCCTATGGTGAGGTTGGTTTTGCCCGGCTCAAAATCGGTGCAGATGTCGTTTAGCACCAAATGCCCTGAGAATTCTTTAAAAACGTGTTTTACCTCTATCATCTCTTAAAGCATTAATTTGGTGAGAATTACGTTGAACAACAATACCACAATACTGCTGTAAACCACCGCGTGTGTGCTGCTGCGACCTACGTCTAATGCGCCGCCGTTGGTAAAATATCCGTGGTACGATGATATCGACGATATTATAAATGCGAATATGCCCGACTTGATTATTGAGTAGGTAACGTAATATGGTTGAAAATAAGATGTTATGCCTATTACAAACTCGTGAGGCGTTACTCCCGGGGTAAAAAACGCAGCCAAATATCCGCCCCAAATGCCCACTGCCATTGATATTACGGTTAGCAAGGGAATAAAGAGTATCGATGCGGTGATTTTTGGAAGTATCAGATATTCAGCACTGTTGACGCCCATAATTTCAAGCGCGTCCACCTGTTCGGTTACTTTCATAGTGCCGAGTTCGCTTGCGATGTTTCCGCCCACTTTGCCCGAAAGTATCAGTGCCACAATGGTTGACGAAAATTCCAAGAGCATAGTTTCGCGGGTTCCCAAGCCGATGAGGTAGCGTGGGATGATAGGGTTGGCGAGGTTTGCGGTCATCTGAATGGTGCAGACAGCGCCCATAAATATCGAAATAATAATTACGATAAGTATCGAACTGAGGCCGATTTTGTCAACCTCGCGCACCGTTTGGCGGAAGAACACGTTCCACCGTTCGGGCTTGGAGAACACCCTCTTCAACAGCGTAAAATACCGCCCTATGTGATACAATAGTTTAAGCATAATGCTACAATCTGTACCGCAAAATTACAAAAGTATTTTTTTATTTCAAAATCTTGCCCAAATCTATGTTTTTCCCCCACTTTTGGGCAAGTTTTTTTTCTCCCTTATTTATAAAACACAAAAAATACCGCGCCGATGAGCAGGATGAAGGCTACAAAGTGGTTCCATTGCAGGTGCATATTGCCGAATACGAGGATGGAGAAGACGGTGAATACTGTGAGCGTGATAACCTCTTGAATCACTTTTAGTTGCATAAGGTTAAACGGACCTCCGTTGCCGTCGAAACCGATGCGGTTGGCGGGTACTTGCAGGCAGTATTCCACAAAGGCTATCGCCCAACTGATGAGTATAAACGCCATTAATCCCATATTGGCGAATCGGGGCATCTGCGCCATTTTTAGGTGTCCGTACCACGCAAATGTCATAAATGTATTACTGCACAAGAGCAGCAAAATGGTGTAAATTGCTTTTGATGTCATTTCAAGAAATATTTTTTAATTTTGCGCCGCGAATTAACAATAATTGTATAAATTTTGTGTAACTATTTTGCTTAAATAAAGGTTATAGTTTTTAACAGAAAAAATTGCGCGGCAGAGTTAGGGTAATGGCTTGTCGGCGTGTCATAATTGCGGATTAATGTGTTATAATAACCCGTTTTAAATTGAAAAAGAAATTTATAAATATTGTATCTAAGTGCCTTTCAGTGGTTTGCGTGGCTGCGGCGTGCCTTATGCCGTCGTGCAGTATGGAAGAAGATAATCTTGACGTCACGCCTGCTACCCCCGTTATCAAGCAGTTTGTGGTTTCGGTTCCGCAGTTTTTAGAAAAGCCTGCCTTTGTGAATGATACCACCACGAGCGACATTCTTTCGACTTTCCCCACCGACACTACCATTTATATGAACGTTGTGGACATTATCAGTTACATAGGTTCTGTAAATCAATACGTTTACAATTCGTTGGTAGAAATAAACCGCTCAAACGACAAGACTCAGAATTGGATTTCGTTTACCGAGCCGATTTTGGGAGCCTACACAAGCCCGGGCGACAGCCGTCACAAGCAGTGGCAGTTGGATTCTAACGCCGTGCGCGATGGTGTACATTGGGACTATCATCTTCTTATCTCCGACTTTGTGGAAAACGAGGACGCCGACCTCCGTCCCGCTCTCGAACTCTTTTATAATGTGGACTTTACAAAGGGATATATGGTTTTCAGCCCGTCTGATTTCGACAGAATCCGTTTTCCCGAAAAGCGTTTTGGAAGCAATGTGAAATGCGAGATTGAGTTTATCCGCGGCACCGACAAGGTGATTAACAAATGCCATCTCAGCGGGTTAACCTACAAGGCTCACGCGTCGAACATCAATTACGTGGGCAATATCACCCTCACCGCCGAACAGTCGGGAACAAACATCATAAACTACTCAGGCATAGCCGATTTCCCATATATTTGGTTCGATAGTCCCGAAAACAAGGGCTATTCGCTCAACTTTGCGGGCTCGGCGGATGCGAGTTTGAATGTGGCAGCCTTTTTTGCCGGACTTACCAAAAACAGCGACGAGTCGGTTTCGATGCGCAAACTTATTGTCGACAACTCTGCCGGAACGTTCCTCTCACATATCTATTCGCTTTGGTTGCAGAATGTTGACAATGCCGAGCAACTGCCGCAGGAGTTTGAGGCTTTTGCCAATCCGGGATTCTTTATCGAGCACGACTACAAGGGCTGCGGCAAATCGTCTAACAATGATGTGGTGGCTGTAACCACTCGCGCTCAGGCACTTATCGACCAACAGTCGTCTGTTTCGCCCTATCAAAACTCTATTTATCAGGTGGAATGGTCGAAGTAAGCGTTATCGTTATCAATTACAACACTCCCGATTTAACGTCTGATTGTATTAATTCTTTAATTAACCACACAAAAGATATTGTATACGAAGTAATTGTTGTTGACAATGGTTCTGAAAAAAGGTTCGATTTTACACAGTTTGACCATTTAGACAATTTCAAATACGTCTATTCGCCCCAAAACCTTGGATTCGCAGGAGGAAATAATCTTGGAATATCTTGTGCCAAAGGTGATTACATTCTGTTACTGAATAGCGACACCATCATTGCCGAAAACACTATTAAAATTTGTGTTGATTATTTTCGCAGTCAGCCAGATTGCGGAAGCCTTACGCCAAAACTTCTTTCGCCTGATGGCAGTGTTCAACCTTGCGCCAACCGTGCTCCATCGCTGAGGTTAGAACTGCGTCAACTGTTTAGAATCAATAAGTTAACCAATAACGAAAAACTTGCGAAACTCTATCTTGGCGAGCGTCACGATTACAATTTCCCTACCGAATGTGATTGGATTTACGGAGCGTGCTTTTTTACAAGTAAGGCGTTGATTGATAATTTCTTTGGAGGAAAATTACCCGAAACATTCTTTATGTACGCCGAGGATATGCTGTGGTGCTTGATGTTGAAAAAAGCGGGTTACACCAATCTCTACACGCCTGAAACCTCGATTATACACCTTGGCGGCGCATCGATGAACGCTATGGACGAGGAGGAGAAATATTTCCGCTATATGCTTCCCAATGTGTTCAAAACGGTTTGCTTAACTTCTTCTAAATTAAAGGCTTATCTAATAGTTTTTGCACGGATAATGCTCTTGATTTCGCAATTCAATAAAAACGATTGGCGCAAGGCAAAGAGGTTTTTGCGGTTTGTATTTGGCAACAAATAAAAAAATCTCATCGTATACTTGTAAATACAACCTTTTTTATTATTTTTGTATAATAATTTGTAAAACAAAATTTTTATGGCTGAAACTATTGAAACCAAGACCCCTATAACGGAGCGATACAACAAGCGCACACTTCTGCGCCTGATTTCAGAATTGCTCAAAGCCAATCCAACGGCAGAATATTCCAAAAAACAACTCTTGGAGTATTTGAAAATCAACGACAAAGAGGCAAAGGAACTCTTTGAACAGACCATCGACGAAATGGTGGAACAAAACCGCATTCTTTATGAAAACAACAAATACAAAGCGGTGTTTAAAACAGGTGTGATCGAAGGCGTTATCGAACTCAAAAAGGGCGGAGGAATTGTTCGTCCCGACGATAGCGACATTGAAATTTTTGTTGACGAGCGTAATCTCAACAACGCCCTCACCAACGACCGTGTGGAGGTAAGTCTCTATGCCTCAACCAACGACGGTATGCAAGAGGGCGAGGTGATTCGCATTCTTGAGCGTTTCCGCACCACTTTTGTAGGCACGGTAGACAAGCGCAAAAATTTCGCTTTCTTGATAACTAATCACAAGACAATGCCTTACGATATTTTTATTCCGTCGGGCAAACTTATGAAGGCTAAAAAAGGCGACAAGGCTATTGCCAAAATCACCGAATGGCCCGCCGGTGCAAAAAATCCTTTTGGTGAGATTATCGAGGTGCTTGGCGAAACCGGAAATCACGAAACCGAAATGCACGCTATTCTTGCTGAGTTTGAACTTCCGTACGCATTCGACCGTGCTGTGGAACGTGCCGCAGAGGAGATTCCCACAAAGATTCCCGAAAGCGAAATCAAGGCTCGTCGCGATATGCGAGGCGTTACCACTTTTACCATCGACCCTGCCGACGCCAAAGACTTCGACGATGCAATTTCGTTCCGCGTTCTCGAAAACGGAAACTTTGAAGTAGGAGTTCATATCGCCGATGTAACTTACTATATAGAAGAAGGTTCTCTATTGGATCAAGAAGCCTTGGAACGCGCCACTTCGGTATACCTTGTCGACCGTGTTGTGCCTATGCTTCCCGAGGCTTTGTGTAATAATCTTTGCAGCCTTCGACCCAATGAGGACAAACTCTGTTTCTCAGCAATTTTTGAACTTGACCAAAACGCTCAAATTCAGAACGAATGGTTTGGTAAAACTATCATCAACAGCAACCGCCGTTTCTGCTACGAAGAGGCACAGGAGATTATTGAAACTGGCAAAGGTGACTATGCCCAAGAGATTCTCAAATGTTGGGATCTTGCCAAAATTCTCCGCGACGACCGTTTCCGCAATGGCTCTATATCGTTTGAACGTCCTGAAATTAAATTTGAAATCGACGAAAACGGCAAGCCCCTCCGCGTATTTTTCAAGGAGGCAAAAGAGGCTAACTGGCTTATTGAGGAGTTTATGTTGCTTGCTAACAAGCGAGTAGCCACACTCATCGGTTCTAAAAAAGACAAGAAGCACCCCGCTAAAACGTTTGTTTACCGTATCCACGACGAGCCCGATTTGGAAAAACTTTCATCATTCCAGAAGTTTATCGGCAAATTTGGCTACTCTATCAATATGAAGAGCGACGATGCCATAAGCCGCACGCTCAACGAACTTTTGGAAAAACTCCGTGGCAAAAACGAGCGTGATGTTATCTCTTCGCTTGCCGTCCGCTCAATGGCTAAGGCTATTTACAGCACCACCAATATCGGACACTATGGTCTTGGTTTTGAGTATTATACGCATTTTACATCGCCAATCCGACGTTATCCTGATATGATGGTTCACCGATTGTTGTGGATGTATCTCAACGGCAAACGTAGCGCCAACAAACAGAAATACGAAAAACTCTGCAAACATTGTTCGGCTCGCGAATACCTTGCTGTTCAGGCAGAACGCGCCAGCGACAAGTATAAGCAGGTTGAGTTTATGCGCGACCATCTTGGCGAAACTTTCGACGCTGTAATTTCCGGCATCACCGAATGGGGTGTTTACGCCGAAATTGAGGAAAACAAAATTGAGGGCATGATTCCTATGCACGACCTTGACGACGATTTTTATCAATTTGATGAGGATAACTACTGTCTCATAGGTCATTACAGCAAAAAGAAATACCAACTCGGCGACAAGATTCAAATCAAAGTTGCCCGTGCCAACCTCGAACACAAGATGCTCGACTTTGTGATGGCTGACAGCAAGAAACGCATCGAAACAGATGTGGAGAAAGCCGACCGTGCCGATGCCGAACGCTTTAAAAACAAGCCCAAACGCTCGCACAGTTCTAAGCCCGGATTCTTTGGTGGCAGCAAGCCCAAATCCAAAGGCGAAAAAGGCAGCAAGGGCGGAAAATCCAAAAAAGGCAAAAAACGCGGCAAGTAGACAATAAATCTGTTTCGCTATGGCACTGAGTTTTGATGAAATACGCAGACGCAACCTCCTGATTTACGAATACATCAGGGGGTCGCACTGCCACGGCATCAACACACCACAGAGCGACATCGACCACGGAGGCGTATTCCTTGCTACTCCCGAACAGATTCTTGGATTGGGTTTTGACTATACGCCGCTTGTAGAGAACGAAACTCACGACGATGTGTGGTACGAACTTACTCGTTTTCTGCAACTTTTGATGAAATCGAATCCCACAATCCTCGAATCTCTTTTTGTGCCCGAACGCTGCGTGCTGTTTGAAACCGACATCATCAGAAAAATTAAGCGTCATCGCGATTTGTTTATTACCAAGCAGTGTTTCAACCCGTTTGGCGGCTATGCTGTGGCGCAAATCAAAAAGGCGAGGGGACTTAACAAAAAGATTGTCAACCCGATAACCAAACGCCTTACTCCGTTGGAGTTTTGCTACACGTTTTATCGTCAGGGCAGCACCGAGATAAAATATTGGCTCGATATCCGCGGACTTTTGCCCAAATACTGCGGACTTGTGTCGATCAACAATATGCGCGGAGTCTATGGCTGTTACTACGATTTTGGACAGCATTTCAGCGACTTTGGCATCTCGTTCGACAGCCTTTCGGAGCACCGTCCGCTTTACAATTTTCTCAAAGATTATTGGCACGTCAACGATATAAAAGACCCTGAAAAATGGTTCGATAAAAACACCGTAATTCGCGGATACACAGGCATTATACGCAACGACGACAGCAACGAACTCTGTTTTTCGTCGGTGTCGAAGGGCGAGATTCCAATTTGCAACATTTCGTACAATGCCGACGGCTATACTTCGCACTGTATCAAGTACAAAGAGTATCAAGATTGGGTAAAGCACCGCAATCCCGTGCGCTACGAGAGCAACCTCGACAAGAATTACGACTCCAAAAATATGTGCGAATGTTTCCGCCTGATACAGATGTGCATCGAGATAGCCCGTGGCGAGGGTTTCCATTGCGACCGCACCGGCATCGACCGTGAATTCCTCTTAGACATTCGTGCCCACAAGTTTGAATACGAGGAACTTATGTCCATCCTCGAATCCAAAAAAAACGAAATGGATGACGCAATTGCAACTTCTACAATACCTGACGAAGTAGATTGCGGATTGATAAATGAATTGCTGTTGGAGATTAGGAAGGGGCAGGTGGGGGAGTGGAAATAATTGAAACAAATAAAAACAACCCCCATAATGCTGATATTCTCAGCGTTATGGGGGGTGTGTGTTTGTGGTAGGGTAGAGACGGTGTGCACACCGTCTCTACAATAGCAATTGTAATCGAAATGATTCGTTTTATTCCACCTTCATTTTTTGTTCTGTTCCTTTGGGTTGGATTTGAACTTTGAGGATGCCTTCGGCTTGAAGCAATGATTTAATGTGGTTTTGTATCTTGCTTACGGTCAGGTTGTTTACTATCTGCTCAAAATTTGTTTTCTCATCAAAATTATAGAAGGCTTTTTCGCTCATAATGTTGAGCCAATAACTGTTGCGTTTGAGGTTGGCCTGATGCTCTTTGAGGTAGTATTCTTTTACCTTGTCGAGTTTTTCCTGCTCAAAACCTTCGTTGGCTACGCGGATGATGATGTCGTCGATCATCTTTTGGGTGAGGTCGCCGTATTCGGGTTTGGCGGGACACTGGATGGTGAAATTAGAACTTGCCAATCCTCCGTCGGCCTTATCGATGCTGCTTCTTGCATTGATGGTGTATACAAGCGAAGCGTCCTCGCGGATTTCTTTGAGGTATATCATGTTGAGTACCTGTGCAGCGGCGTCGGCTAATATGTCTTTTTCGAGCGAGTATTCTCCGATGGTGCGGTATGTGTAGGTGTTGTAGATATAACTCTGCGGCGACTGCATCTCGCGTTGGAATTTAGAATCAGCCTTGCCTATGTGGTAGTGAATCACGTCGCGCTTGTAGGTTTCGTTGCGCTTAACAATTGGCAACGAGGCTATGTACTTGCAGAGCATTGCTTTAAGAGTGTCGTATTCAAAGTTTCCTACAAAGAAGAATGTGAAGTTGTTGGCATCTGCGAAACGCTCGCGGTAGATTTCTCTTATACGTTTGAAATTTACGTTTTTGAGGTCTTCTGCTTTTACGTCGGCACCACGCTTGTTGCCATCATAGAGACGGTAGTTTACTGTGTCGCTGAATGCGTTGAGGGGGTCGGTGTCGCGGTTTTTGAGCGCTGTGTTCACCATCTGGATGTATGCCTGATATTCTTCTTCGCAGTTGCCAGGATTGGTGAATGCAAGGTGAATCTTTTGCATCATAAATTCCAAATCCTTGGGAGTGCAGTTGCCGTTGAGCGATTCTTCACGTCCGCTGATAGATGAGTAAACATTAGCGTGCACACCTGTGAGCGCCTTGCTCAATTGCGAAGATGAGAAATTGCCCAATCCTACGTTACTCATTACACTGGGACATAGTTTGATGTTGTCGATGTCGGATTCGGGATAGTTGGAGTCTCCGCCCCAACTGAGAGCGTTAAATACTATCTCGTCGGCTTTGTAGTCGGTTTTGAGGGCGTATACCTTTGTGCCGTTGCTAAGTGTGTAAACTTTTGCACCAGAGAACGGGTCGGTGGTTTCAGATTTGATTTTGCCTGCTTTGGGAAGTTGTGCGATAAGGGGTTCGTTCTTTACATCGTCGACAAATGCCTCGATGTTTTCGCTACGTACTTCGTCGACAGCGCGGCGCATGTCGGCTTCGGTGAGATATTTGGCGCCATCCTTTTCGGCTGCAATCGACAAACATACAAGGTTGCGGTCGGTGGGAGAGATGTATGCCTTAACTACCTGGTTGATAGCGTCTAATGTTATGAGCGGAAGAACTTGTTTTAAGATTTCCAACTCTTTCTCGGGAGAGAGCATTGGTCTGTTGCTGAGGAAGTTAGCCTGCGCACGGTTGGCAACTGTAGAATTATCCTGCTTGTCGCGGTTGGTGTATGCTTTTTCGGCGTTGCTGAGGATTGCGTCTTTGGCGCGGTTGAGTTCCGAAGCCATGAATCCGTGTTTCTGCATTCTCATTGCCTCGCGGTAGAACGATTTGAAACATTCGTATTCCTCACCTTCTTTGGCTACACCGTAAACAGTGAATGCGTCTTTGGTGCGTGTGTCGCCAAACGATGTGCAACTTGCGTGGGTATATACAAACGGTGCGTCGGGTTTTTGATTGAGGTCGTTGAAACGCTCAGACGCTATGCGGCTTATGATGTTGAACAAGAGGTTGGTAATGTATCCGGGGAGTGTAGAACGCATTTCCACAGGGATAATGTCGTTTTTGAAGTTGATTTCGATCATGGAGTACTGTTGTTCCTTGTCGTGGTCGGTGAGGAATATAGCCTCCTCGTTGTCGGAAACTGAGGGATAAACTACAGCCGCAGCGTTTTCGGGATTGGTGTACTCACCGAAAAATTCCTTGATTTTTTTCTCAATATAGTCGGGATCGATGTCGCCTACTACAATAATGCCTTGGTTGCTAGGATGATACCATTTTTTGTAGTATTCGCGAAGTTCGTTGTACTTGAAGTTTTCCACTATATCCATCTTTCCTATCGGGTGACGGTTGGCATATTTAGAGCCGGAGAGATAGCGTTGGATATATCTGTCGTACATTCTCTTTCCGGCATCGGTGGTCAAGATGTCCTCGCTCTTGATAACGCCGCGTTCCTTGTCGATTTCAGCGTCCTCTAAGAGGATTCCTCCCGACCAGTCGGCAAGCACCAAAAGGCACGAGTCTAAGAGAGTCTGACGCTTGTCGGTGGGCACGCCGTTGATGTAGTAAACTGTCCTGTCGAACGATGTGTAGGCGTTGATTTCGTGGCCGAACTTGATGCCGTTGCTCTCCAAGTAGCGGAGCATACGGTCGCCGGGGAAATGTTTGAGTCCGTTGAACGCCATGTGCTCGAGAAAGTGTGCGAGACCCTGCTGCGAGTCTTCTTCCTGCACCGAACCCACTTGCTGAACGATGTAGAAACCAGCCTGATGTTCGGGATAGTTGTTTTTGCAGATGTAATAAGTAAGACCGTTGTCGAGTTTTCCCTTGCGGATGGCGGGATCAGACTCGGAGATGTCTTGCGCGTTGGCAGTGTTTATCATAAAGCACGCCGCCAACATGATTGTAAATCGTCTGAATAGTTTCATAATGAATTAAATTTACGATTTGTAATTTATTTATTTGTAATTTGTTACTATTTTTTCTTCCGTATGGCAATTATGAATTATTCATTATGCATTATGCATTATGCATTAAACTTCTCCGCCACCTCGTTGATTCCTATTCCCAAAAGCCGCATCTGGCGGAAGACTTCGGGCAGTGTCTGTTGCATAAACTCATCGCGGCGGAATTTTAGGATGTGGTCTTTGGCTCCCGGAGTTACAAAGAATCCGAGTCCGCGCTTGTTGTATATTATCTCTTCGCGGGCAAGAAAGTCGTACGCCTTTACCACGGTGTTGGTGTTTACCTCCAGGAGCACTGCGTATTCTCTAACCGAGGGGATACGGTCGTCGTCCTTGTATTTGCCCGATATTATCTCGTCGCATAGACGGTCGGCTATTTGCATATAGATAGCCTTGTCGCTGTTATTAAAGTTCATTTTTTTGTGAGAATATTGTGTGAAGAGTAATCCGCTTGAAATGGAAATATCCGACTACAAGCGCTGCAACCAACACTATAATGGCTACAATCAACGGCATATGAGTGATATAAACGTAAGGTGTGTCGCCGACGTCGCTTCTGAATAGTTTGAAGGCGTATCCGAAAGCCGCCATCGCAATCGGTGAGCCTGCAATACAGCCAAAAATGAACGGGTATTTGCGGATGATGACTCCAAGCAAAATATTTATCGACCAATAAAACATCAAAACTGATGTGTATTGTGCCATATTAATGTCTGTATTGGCGGTTATTATCATCGGACTGCCCTGAATCAACGACCTCAGAGATTCCACTAACCAAAGTGCGAGTACAATGTATGATGTCCTTAAAGCCGTCAATGAAACCACGGCAAGGTATTTTTCCAAATTGGAGACAGGCATCGATAGAAATTGCTGACGGACAGTCGGTTTGTTGATGTCGGCAAGGCACATCGACGCCACAACGCCCGCTGTTACGAGGAAAATCGCCTTGTAAATGCTGTTGTCGGCGGGCGGGTTGTTCCAAAACGTAACAAGCACCAAGACTAACGCTGCGAGCGCGATGCCAAGGTATATCTTGGCTGTTTTTTTAGAGTTGACGGTTGCATACCAATTGAAGAAACTTGCAAACCGCTTGAAACTGAATTTGATGTTTTTCATAGTTTTCCTGCATTGACGGCGTTGTACAAAAGTTCGAGGTTCACTTGGGTTTCGGCAGACCTGCCATTGCGCTTGGCTATTGCTGCGTTGCCCTGCAAAGAGGGTTCGGAGTAAATTACGCCCGACATATTGCTGGCGTCGCGGTATTCAAAGACATATTCGTCGGAGATGTCGGCTATTGACTTGTACATCAGCAACTTGTTGTCGCCGAGTATCAGCACATGGTCGAGAAGTTGCTCCACGTCGTGCACCTGATGCGTCGAGATTACAATCGTGCGGTCGTCGGTCATATTCTGCGCCACCACCTTGCGGAAGATGCTTTTGGATTCAAGGTCGAGACCGTTTGTTGGTTCGTCCATAAAGAGGTATTTAGTGTTGGTGGCGAGCGCAAAACTCATATAGACTTTCTTTTTTGTGCCCAACGAAAGCGATGAGAGGTCGTCGATTTTGTCGAGTTCAAAGTCGTGCAGGCAACGCTGCAACACTTCGTCGCTAAAATCGGGGTAGAACGGGCGGTTGAGTTTCACGTAACGGTCGAGCGAAATGTTGGGCAGTTCAAACTCCTCCGTAACGATGAAAATCTTGCTCAATGTCTCAGTCTCGCGCTTGGTGACATCGACGTCGTCAACGAAAATCTTGCCTTGTCTTGCGGCGTTGAGACCCGCCAAAAGGTAGAGCAATGTCGATTTTCCCGTGCCGTTTTTGCCGAGTAGTCCGTAGATTTTGTTTTCCTCCAATGTAAGGCTGAAATTCCAAAACACCCTCGGACGCTGTTTCCTCAGCAAGAATTTCACGGGGTAACTGTATGCTATTTTGTCAACTTTTATCATAATGGTTAGTTTTATTTTGTTGTGCTGTTATAGTGTAGTACCTTAATAGTACAGTGCAAAAGTATGGGGTGGAAAATCAAATTCCAAATTTTTTCGGAGGAATTTTTATGGAATTAACATTTTTTAACAGATATGGGTGTCGATATAAGTTGCAACTATTTTCTATCTCTTTGCTAAATATCTGATAATATATATAATAAGGAGTGTCTGAATTTATTTTTATAAAAAAGACGAAAAAAATCGTGAAATAATTTGGACAGTTGAAAAATTCGCTCTACTTTTGCACCGTCGAAAACGAAAAGTTACGACCACGTTTGATGGTCCTTTCGTCTAGCGGTTAGGACGCAAGATTTTCATTCTTGTAACACCGGTTCGATTCCGGTAGGGACTACAAGGCTCGCAGATTTGCGAGCCTTTTCTTTTTTATCACGAATTTTAGCGGATGAAAATGAATTGAAACGAATTTCAGGGTTGAAGAAAAACTAATTGTTGTTGTTTACCCTGAAATATTGAAGTATATCTTTAAAATTGTCTTGGGCGGTGAGGCAGGTGTCGCGGAGATAGCCGTTGGTATGTCCCCAATTCTGAATGCCACGGTAATAAAACAGGCGCAGTTCTTCGGTTATAATAAAAGGTACGATGCCGTTTTGTAGACATTGCCATAGGATAAGCAGCCTGCCAATGCGTCCGTTGCCGTCTTGAAATGGATGAATGCGCTCAAACTGAACGTGAAAATCAAGAATGTTGTCAAAATCTACCTTTTCTATCCTGTTGTGCGCTTCTAATAATGCTGACAGACGTTTTTGCACATCTTCGGGCTGAGTGGTGGTTTCGCCGCCCACCTCGTTGGCTAGTCTCTTGTAGTCGCCCACGGCAAACCAAGAGCGACGGCTGTCTGACGTATTGTTTTTCAGAATAGCGTGAAGACTTTTGATATGTTCCTCGGTGAGTGGCGTGTCGGCATGGTCGATAACGTAGTCGATACAGCGGAAATGATTGACAGTTTCCATAATGTCGTCTATGTTGGTGGATTGCGTGGTAATGCCGAGAGTGTTGGTCTCAAAAATGTACCGTGTCTGCTCTAATGTCAGACGGCTGCCTTCGATGTGGTTTGAATTGTAAGTGAGGTCTACCTGTATGCGGTGGTATATGCCTCCTTTCATAGCCGCCTCTTTTTCTTGGCGGAGTCGCAGGAGTAGGGCTGTGGATGTGTCGGCGTTGTGCATACTCGGTAGTTGTTTGTTTGCTGCAAATATAGATAAATTCACTTGAAAAACGCTGTTTATTCTTGTTTATTCTCTATGAAATGTGTACTTTTGCTGCAAAATTATTGGTTATTACATAGTTATGAATCTTGAAGACTACATAGAACTCCATACCACTCCCGAAGATGAGGTGCTGATGAACCTCAGGCGCAAAACTAACCTTACCACCACTATGCCGCGGCAACTGTCGGGACCGGTGCAGGGCAAACTGCTTGAATTTCTTAGTATTATGATTGCTCCGAAGTATATTTTGGAGATTGGAACTTTTACGGGATATTCGGCGTACTGCCTTGCAAAGGGTTTGCAAGAGGGGGGAATGCTGCATACTTTTGAGGTACGCGACGAATACGAGGATAATATTCTTGATTTTTTTGAGCGGGCGGGTGTTTCCGACCGTATTGAACTGCATATAGGCGATGCTGAAAAACTTGTGGGTGATCTTCCTTATACTTTCGACCTTGCTTTTATTGATGGCGACAAACGTCAGTATCCTGCTTATTATCAGACCGTTTTACCTAAGATTAAAACCGGCGGCTACATTATCGTAGACAATACTCTGTGGTACGACAAGGTAGCCATCGATTCTAATTCCAAAGATCCTTATACCCAAGGCGTTATCGGCCTTAATGATATGGTGCAGAACGATTCGCGGGTTGAAAATGTTTTGATTCCGATTCGCGACGGACTTACTTTGATTCGCAAGGTCAAGTAACATACTGTAAGCGCGTTACGGGTTAAAACATCCAAGATTCGAGTTCGAGAGCGGGTTCTTCGTTGGTGTTGGAAGAGAACATCCAGTCTTCAATAGCGATTTCTTGCTCTGCGGTGGAGTCTTCTGCTTCGAGCATCCAGGGCTCTACTTCCAACGATTCCTCAGCGATGGTGTCGGTGGCAAACATCCACGATTCTAATTGGAGGCTTTGCTCTGTGGCGATTTCCTCGGCTGCGAACATCCAAGATTCGAGTTGGAGGCTCTGTTCGGTGATACCCTCGAATGCGTCGGTGGGGTAGGGGTTAACGGCGTTTGCCGAAGTAGTTGTGAATAATGCGGTTGCCAATGTTGCGATTGCGATGTTTAAAGTTTTCATGGTATTTAAATTTTAAAAAGTTTATTAATTTGTTGCTTGTACTTAGAATATGGCACGCGCCGTGCCAAACTTGGTAA